>CAZQQP010000122.1:0-12533 GCA_964595475.1 uncultured Planctomycetaceae bacterium
GGGACGAAGGAGCGATCCGTCGGGTCGAACTGCTTCTCCACCCAGTACGGCCAGACCCAGTCGAGGTTGTGCTGGATGGCCTGGGCGTTGATCAGCCCCCTCGCGTGGAAAATCACCCCGGCCCGAAGCAGCTCGATGGGCTGGGCGACCTCGGAGGGCTGGGCGAAGCGGTGGAGCCGCGAGAGGACACGCAACGGATCGATGAAGCCGTGCGACCTCGCGAACCAGGAGACGACGAACCGCCATGGGAGCCACTTGAGCCACATGAGGCACGCGATTGTAGACGACCGACGCAGCGGGGAGGCGCTTGCCGGCCGACACAGCGGCGTCCCGCGTGACCGGCTCGTATCCGTCCGTCGCGTCCCGGTCCGGCCATGGCCCGTTCGACGCGAGGCTTGAGTGTGCATTGATATGAATTTTCATTCATTCTAACATCGGCCGCGATGGCGGAGGTGGCCGAGACAAGCTGTGCGGCGAAGCTGAGGGTGCTCGCGGACGAGACCCGCCTCGCGGTGGTCCGAACGCTGATGCGAGGCCCTCACCACGTAGGCGACCTCCACCGAGCGCTCGGGGTCGACCAGAGCCTCTTGTCCCATCACCTGAAGCTGCTGCGGGAGGCGGACCTCGTGGTTGCGGAGCGCGACGGGAAGGCGGTGCTCTACCGCCTCGCCCCCGCCGTGGCGTCCGCTAGCGGAGCGGTCGATCTCGGCTGCTGTCTGCTGACTTTCCCCTGATCCGAGGAGACGTCGATGGGCTCGGCCGTCGCGTGCGAGGGGGCGGTGGGCTCGGCCAAGAAAGGGCGGTCCTCTCCGGCCGCCCTCGCGGGGTGGGCCGTCGCGTGGGCCGCGGCGACGCTCGTGGGCTGCGGCCCGTCGGCCTCCGAGGAGCGTGAGCTCGTCGTCACCGGGTCGAGCACGCTCGCCCCGCTCGTCAGCGACATGGCGCGTCGCTTCGAGGCCCGCCACGACGGTATTCGCCTGAGCGTGCAGGCGGGCGGCTCCTCCCGCGGCATCGCCGACACCCGCCGGGGCACGGCGGACATCGGCATGGTCTCGAGGGGCCTCACCGACGCGGAGCGTGCCACCTACGGTCTCGAGGCGCATCCCGTGGCGCTGGACGGCCTCTGCCTGATCGTCCACCGCGACAACCTCGTGGAGAGCGTGACCCACGCGGAGGTCCGGAAGATCTACACGGGCGAGCTGACCCGTTGGCAGGCCCTCGGCGGCGATGCCGCGGACATCGTGGTCGTCAACAAGGCGGCGGGCCGCGGCACGCGGTCGGTCTTCCTCGACCACTACGCGCTCGCGGGAAGCGAAGTGGACGCGGACGTGGTCATCGGCCACAACGAGGAGGCCGTCAAGACCGTGACGGGAAGTCCCCACGCGATCGCCTACGTCTCCATCGGCGCGGCGGAGTACCACCGCGACGCGGGCGCCGCGATCCGGATCCTCCGCCTCGACGGCGTCCGACCGTCGTCGGAGAAGCTCCGCAAGGAACAAGTGCCGATCCGCCGCACGTTGAACCTCGTCACCCGCGGCGAGCCCACCCGCCTCGCCCGCCGCTTCATCGACTTCGCCCAGTCGAAGGAGGTCCATGACATCGTCGAGGCCCACTACTTCGTCCCGGCCGAGCCGTGACCGGGTGCTCGCCGGGCTCACCGCCGGCTCCGCCGCGGTCGCCGCCGCGGTGGTCCTCCTCATCCTCGGCTTCCTCCTCGCGGAGTCCGCGGACGCCCTCGCCACCGCCGGCGTCGCGGCCTTTTTCACCGACGCCCGCTGGGCGCCGAGGGAGGGCCAGTTCAACCTCCTCCCCATGCTCGTCGCGACCCTCCTCGTCTCGGCCGGCGCGATGGCGCTCGCCGTCCCGTTGGGCCTCGGCTCGGCGATCTTCTGTCGCTTCTACGCCCCCCGTCCGCTCGCCGCGGCCCACCGCCGCCTCGTGGAGCTGCTCGCGGGCGTGCCCTCCGTGGTCTACGGCTTCTGGGGCCTGGTGGTCCTCGTCCCCCTGATCGCGTCGGTCCGCCCGCCGGGTCCGAGCCTCCTCGCGGCGGTCGCGGTGCTCTCGCTGATGATCCTCCCCACGATCGCGTTGACCGCGGACGCCGCCCTCGGCGCCGTGCCGTCGGAGACGCTCGCCGGCGCCGCGGCGTTGGCCCTCGGCCGCTGGTCGACGGTGCGTCGGGTCGCCCTGCCTGCGGCCGCTCCCCACCTCGGCACGGGCGTCCTCCTCGCCCTGGCCCGGGCGATCGGGGAGACCATGGCGGTCCTGATGGTCTGCGGCAACGTCGCGGAGCTGCCGGCGAGCCCGTTCGACCCGGTTCGCCCGCTCACCGCCAACATCGCGCTGGAGATGGCCTTCGCCATGGGTCAGCACCGGTCGTCGCTGTTCGTCAGCGGTCTCCTCCTGCTTCTCCTGGTCACGGCCGTGGTGTTCCTCGCGGACCGTCTCGGCCGTCGCACGCACGAGTGATCCCATGCACGACGCGATCCCTCCATCGCGGCGGGGCGAGCGTGTCGCGACGGCGGCGGTCTGGGCGTCCGCCCTCCTCGTCGCGGGCGGCGGCCTCTGGGTCCTCGCCGACCTCGTCTGGCACGGCGTGGCGGAGGTGACGTGGGGCTTTCTCACCCAGGCCCCGCGCGACGGCGGGCGGGCCGGGGGCATCCTCCCGATCCTCGTCTCCACGGCCCTCATCCTCGCGACGTGTCTGGCGATCGCGACGCCGATCGCCCTGGGCGCCGCGCTCTGGCTCGCGGAGCTCCGCCGCGGCTCCGGCCGCTTCGTCCGGCGGAGCCTCGACGTCCTCGCGGGCGTGCCGTCGATCGTCTTCGGCCTCTTCGGCAACGCGCTGTTCTGCCACGTGCTGGGCCTTGGCTTTTCCATCCTCAGCGGCGGGCTGACCCTCGCCTGCATGGTCCTGCCCCTCCTCATCCGAACCACGGAGCAGGGCCTCCGTGCGGTGCCGGACGACCACCGCCGGGCGGCCGCGGCGCTGGGGCTCTCCCGGACCACCACGGTCGCCCAGGTGCTCCTTCCCATGGCCGTCCCCGGCCTGATCGCGGGCCTCGTCCTCGGAATCGGCCGGGCCATGGCGGAGACCGCGGCGCTGCTGTTCACCAGCGGCTACGTCGACCGGATGCCCGGCTCGCTGCTGGACTCGGGTCGGGCGCTGTCGGTCCACATCTACGACCTGGCGATGAACGTCCTCGGCGGCGCCCCCCACGCCTACGGGTCCGCCGTCGTCCTGGTGGCGGTTCTAATCGTCGTGAACCAGGTCGGCTCCTGGCTGGCCCGCCGCCTCCTTCAGCAGGGACTTCTTGCCCAATGAGCGGAGCGGAGCCGACCGCCGTTCGCCTGCCCCGGAGCGACGCCGCCGTCTTGGAGACGGCGGACCTGACCGTTCGCTACCACGGGAACCCGTCGCTCCACGGCGTCACGGTGGGCGTCGAGCGGGGCAAGGTGGTGGCCGTGGTCGGGCCGAGCGGCTGCGGGAAGACCACCTTTCTGAACACGCTCAACCGGATGACGGACCTCGTTCCGGCGGCCACGGTGGACGGCTCCGTCCGCCTCGACGGCGAGGAGATCGCCCGGGTGGACCCCGTGGCGCTGCGTCGCCGTGTCGGCATGATCTTCCAGACCCCCAACCCGTTTCCCATGAGCATCCGCAAGAACGTGGAGCTCGCCCTGCGGGAGCAGGGCGTCCGGTCGAGAGCCGCCCGCGACGCGATCGTGCGGGCGTCGCTGCGGGACGTCGGCCTGTACGAGGAGGTCCACCACCGCCTCGACACGTCCGCGGAGTCGCTGTCCGGCGGACAGCAGCAGCGGCTGTGCATCGCCCGAGCGCTGGCGCTCCGCCCCGAGGTCCTCCTCATGGACGAGCCGTGCAGCGCCCTCGACCCGCTGGCGACCGAGACGGTGGAGCGGCTGATCGCCACTCTCCGCGGGCGATACACCCTGGTCGTCGCCACCCACAACCTGGCCCAGGCCCGCCGGATCGCGGATCACACGCTGGTCTTCTGGCTGCAAGACGGCGGCGGCCGCCTGATCGAGGCGGGGGAGACCGAGAGCATTTTCGAGCGGCCGGAAGACCCGCTCACCGCGGCGTATGTCCGGGGGCAGAAAGGGTGATCCCTACGCCTTGCGGCTTTTCTGGCGCTTTCGCGGCTTGCGTGGCCGGGTCGTCGTCTCTCCGTCCTCCTTGCGGGCGAGCTGAAGCATCTCCCGCGCCCGTTCCCGCGTCGTCTCCGAGGTGTGCTTCCCCGAGAGCATCTCGGCGATCTCGTCGACCTGCTCCTCGGCGTCGAGCGGGGCCACGCCCGTGCGGGTCTCCCCGTCGTGGACGGCCTTGGTGATCCGAAGGTGCTGATCGCCGTAGACCGCGATCTGGGGCAGGTGCGTGATGCACAGCACCTGGTGGGCCTTTGCGAGACGACGGAGCTTCTCGCCGATGACCGTGCCGAGCCGCCCGCCCACGTTCGCGTCGATCTCGTCGAAGACGAGGACGCTGATCCGGTCGGCCTGGGCCACGATCGACTTCAACGCGAGCATGATCCGGGAGAGCTCCCCGCCGCTGGCGATCTTCCGAAGCGGTCGCGCCGGCTGACCGGGGTTCGTCTGCACGTGGATGTCGACCGCGTCGAATCCCGTCGGTCCGGCCGCCTCCTCGTCCGCGTCCTCCGTCGCGGTCCGTTCGAATTGGACCTGGAAGGTCGCCCCGCTCATCCCCAGCTCGCCGAGCTGTTCCTCGACGAGCGGACGCAGCGCCGCCGCCGCGTCCCGCCGTCGCCGGCTCAGGTTCTCTCCGACCTCCTTCAGCTCCTTCCTCAGCGGCTGGATCTGCTTCTCGATCCCCTCGAGGTCGTCCTGCTCGCTCTGTAGCCGCCGGATCTCCCCCTCGATCTGTCGGCGGTGGGCGAGCACGTCGTCGACGCTTGCCCCGCCGGTCCCGCTCCCGCCGTATTTCTGGATCAGCCGGTTCACCGTGTTCAGCCGCTCCTCCGTCTCCCGCACCTCCGCGGGGTCCACCTCCAGACGATTGAGGTAGCGGCCGATCTCGAAGGCGGCGTCCTGGAGCTGGTCCATGGCGCCCCGCACCTCGTCGGCTACGGGCCGGAGCTGCTCGTCGAGATCCGCGAGCTCGCGAAGGACGGACGTGATCGCTTGGAGACGGTCCACCACGGCGCCGTCGGACTCGTGGAGGGCCTGCTGCGCTTGTCCCGCTTCCCTCGTGATCCGCTCGAGGTTGGAAAGGACGCGGTGGCGTGCGGTGAGCTCCTCGCATTCCCCCTCCGTCGGCGCCGCGTCGTCGATCTCCTTGGCCTGGAACTGATACAGGTCGAGCTGCTGCTCGCGTAGCCGCCGCGACGCCTCGAGCGCGTCCCGCCGCTCCCGTAGCTCCTTGATCTGGCCGTGGACCTCGCCGAAGCGCTTGCGAACGCCCTCGCAGTCCGCGAAGCGGTCGAGCATGAGGAGTTGGTTCGCGGGCCTCAGGAGAAACTGGTGGGCATGCTGTCCGTGGACGTCGACGAGGAACTCGCCGATCTTCCGGAGCATCCCCATGGTCACGGGCTGTCCGTTGACGCTCGCGGAGCTCCGTCCGGAGCGGAAGATCTTCCGCGTGATCAGCAGCTGTTCTCCGCTCGCCTCCCCCGACACCTCGACGTCCGCAAGGGTCCGGATCTGCTCGAGGACGTCGGGGTTGCTCAGCTCGAACACGCCGCTGACCCGTGCCTCGTCCGCGCCGGGACGGAGCAGATCACCCGCCGCCCGGAGGCCGAGGAGGATCTCGAATGCCCCGATGACGAGGCTCTTCCCCGCGCCCGTCTCTCCGGTGAACGCGTTGAGCCCTTCCCGCAGCTCGACCCGCGCGTCCTCGATGACCGCGAGGTTATGGATGTGGAGCTCTCGGAGCATCCGCTCACCGGCTGCCTGCGAGCCCGGTCAGTCGTTGTTGTTGCTAAAGAAGCCCACATCGGGCGTGATGCCAATGCCGACCCGGACGATCTTCGCGAGAAGCGCCCGCGTGTCGGTGATCGCGTCCCCTTCGACGTGAACGATGTCGCCGGGCTTGAGGAAGAGGCCCACGCCCTCCTTGGGGAGCAGGTTCGCCCCCGCACCCTCGAGCCGGAACCGCGCCGCCACGATCTGCTCGTCCTCGTCCTGGCGATAGACGGTGACATATCGCGGGCCGGCGATCCGATTGATCCCGCCCGCCTTGGCGATCGCCTCGAAGAGGGTGAACTTCTGCGACCGCGGATAGGCGAAGGAGGTCGGGTTGTTCACGTACCCGAGGACCGACACCTGCCGCCGGGGCATGGCGACCACCTGGATCTTGTCCCCCGACTTCAGCTGGACGTCGGTGAACGTATCGGCCATGCCCAGCCCCTTCACCGGAAGGACGACGGGCTTCGGTTTTTTCTTCCCCTCCCGATAGATTTTGATCGCGCGTGCCCGGCGGGACTCGATGCCCTCGCTTTCCCCACCATCTCCGCTCCCGCTCCCGCCGCCGATCCCGCCGGCCTTCATGAGCGCGTGGATCAGCGACATCTGGTGGTGGGGAAGCTCGTAGATGCCTGGGCTGCCGACGGCCCCCACCACGGTGACCGCGGCGGTCTTGTACTGCTTGACGCGCACGATGATGGAGGGCTCGACCTTCAGATAGTCGCCGTGGTACCTCTTCGCTACCTTCCGCTCGATCTTCGGCAGCTTGACCCCCGCCACCTTCACCTTCCCGATGAGCGGAAGGGGCACCTTCCCGCTCGGCCGCACCCGGACGACGAAGGTTCCCTGCTGCGCCTCCGGCACCTTGAGCCCATTGTTCAGCGTGCTGAGGACCTGGGGCATAAAAAACTCGAGCAGGTCGCCGGCCACCGGCCGGTAGACGGTCTCCTCCGTCTTGGCCAGGAGCAGGGCGCTGCGGTCCACCTCGGGAACGAGCGGGCCGGCCTCCTTGAACGCCTTCAGCGCTACCCCCTTCGTCACGGGCTTACACCCGACCGTTCCCCATGCGACACCGGCGACGGCCAATCCGATCAGCCACTTGTTCCGCAGCATAAAGTTCCTCGCTTTTCCGGGGCGGCGTCCCCTCGACCCACCCTCGGTCGCCGAACTTCAACCACACAAGTCCTATAAAAGACGGATTGTAGGAGCACGTCCTCCGAGCACAAGGAACCACCGCGACCATGGCGTCGGCGCCGTGGGCTCGCCGTTTCCCCTGGCGCACGCCGACGGCGGACCCGCTCTCCGTCGGCTCGGTCCGCCCGACCGAAGCGAGCGCATGGCCGGGTTTTGACACCCCCTGCCCGTTTAGAAGAATGCTCCATCTTCCTTCGTCTCTGAAGGGGCTGCCATGCGATCCGTCTTCTGGCTCTCTCTGCTCGCCGTGGTGCTCTCCGGCCCACTCGTCGGCTGTGTGGACCTGCCGGCGGCCCACCGGCAGCACCTCCGCCGCTACGCGAAGGCCCAGGGCCGTGCTCTCGAGGCCGCGAGGGCGGCGCGGAAGCGGGCGACAGCGGAGGGGAAGAAAAAGAAGCTCAGCCGGTTGAGCGACGACTACGGCGCCCTCGAGAAGCGGAACACGCGTGTGATTCGCATGCTCCGCGGCCCGATCCGCCGCGGCGGCTGGTTCGGCGTGACGTGGCCGGGCGCGGGTCTCTTCCGAAGCCAGGCCCTCCGAGCCGAGGCGGAGGCGAAGCGCTTCATTGAGCGAAGCCGTCGCTTGTTCGGAATCGCCCCGCCGCCCAAAGGGGGCGGTCGGTACGCCGAGCGGGCCGAGAAGGTCTTCGACAAGCTGCAGAGCAGCGGGAAGCAGCGAGCCCTCCGCGCGCTCGAGCAGCTCAAGATTCCTCCGTGGGAGCGCCTTCGGACGAGGTCAGCCTCCGGGAAGGAGCCGTCCGGCGAAGGAAAGGAGGGCGGCAAGCAAGGGGACGACGGGTGACCCCAACACCGATGCCGTCCGAGCGAGGCCCGATCCCTCCTCCATCGCTGATGTCCCAACGCCCGCTTCCCGGCCACGAGGGTCCGGGCCGGAGCGGCGGTGTCGGGCGCTGGCAGGCGAGCTGCCCGTGCCGCACAACGCCGTGAGCGGACGACTTTCTCCGCTCGCATCCCTCGTCCCTCGGCCTGAATCCTCGCGCGGTGTTATCGCTCGGCCCAGATGGGCGTGAGCCACGCCCACTGGCCGTTGGTCTGGGCGACCTCCAGGCGGTAGACGTCCACCGCACGCTCCGGCGGGTCGGTGAGCTCCGCCTCCACGGTGCAGTCCTCCACGGGAGTGAGCGGGCCGACGCGGATGGCCTCGCTCAGCCAGCCCCGCATGTAGTGGCTCCGCCCGGCGTGGAGCAGCTCGCCGAGGCGGTGCTCGTAGCGTCGGCCGTTGACCTCCAGACGCAGCGTGGCGGTCAGCGGGGCCTCCACCTCCAGCGACAGCGACTGGGTGGCGTCCTGACGAGGCGACGGGTTACCGGTCGTCACGGAGCGCCACGCACAGGACCGCTCCGACGTCTCCAAGAGGGCGTGGGGACGGTCCTCGTCCTCCGGCTCCGGCGTGGCGGAGCCGCGCTGGCTTCGGGGGGTGACCACCGCCGCGCCCGCGAAGCACGTCTCCACGGCGTGGACGGCGCCGTCGGAGAGCGACACCTGGCCCTGCCAGCGGGCCGTCTCGTCGCCACGGCCCCACCCCCATGTCAGGCGGAGGCGGTAGCGGCCCGACAGCTCCGTGTCGGCCGGCGGCGTCGGGAAGAAGCGGTGGGCGACGCGGCCGTTCTTGACGAGCCGGACCTGGTCGAGCGTGTCGGCGCCGCGGACCACGGCCCGGAGGTGACGCCGCTTCGGCGCCTTGACGGCCTCGCCGATCCACGCGTCGTCGACGACGAGGCCGGCGTCGATGCGGTCGCCGGTCGCGGCGAAGACGCGGCGAGCGCGGAAGGCTTCCCACAGTGCCTCGACGGTCAGCTCGCGGGCGAACACGCCCATCCGCCCCTCGCCGTGGCTGCCGGGGTACGCCCCGTGGTGGTCCGTCCCGCCCACGATGCCGAAGCGGTGGCCCATGGCCCAGCCGGCCTCCGCGGTGCTGCCGAAGTCGCGGGGCCCCATCGTGTGGAGCATCGGATACGGCGCGTGCTCGCTCACGGAGCAGCCGTGGAGGGAGAAGATCTCCACGAAGGGGCTTCGCTCCGCGTCGAAGTGGGCCCAGTCGACGCCGCGGTAGCCCGCGGCATAGCCGATGTGGTGGGGAATCGCGACGCCGTCGCTTCCCGCGACCGCCCGCCGCAACGAGGGAAGATCCGGTGCGTTCCGCAGCGGCAGCTCCGCCGACGGGCCGTAGACGTTGTGGTCGCCGTAGGCCATCGAGTGCCACTCGTAGCTCGGGAGGGCGAGGAAGCGGCCGGGCACGCTCCACTCCCGTTGGGTCCGGAGAAGGGCATCCCAGTTCACCGCGAGACGGGCGAAGCCCTCCAGGTGCGTGTCGATGACCCGTGCGTACCGCTCGCGGTCCGTGGGCATGTCCGGCCAGAAGGCGTGGCCCGTGATGGAGCAGAAATCCAACTGGTCGCGGGCGCGCATCAGCGCCTGCTCCGGCGTGCCCGACCCGTAGCTGACCGAGCAGTGGCTGTGGAGGTCGCCCCAGTAGAGCCGATAGGTCATACGCCGCTCCCGGCTACTCGGGCAGCTCCCGCCCCTTCGTCTCGGGGGCGAAAAAGAGGACCACGACGCCGAGAAGAAAGAGGAAGCTGAGGATGGAGACGGTGTTCTCGAGGCTGAAGCCGAGGTCCTTCTGCATCCAGCCGCTGAGGTAGAGGACCGGGGCCGCGATCAAGCGGCCGGAATTGAAGCAGAAGCCGCCGCCCGTGCTCCGGAGGCGGGTCGGGAAAAGCTCCGGGAAGTAGACGGCGTAGCCCGCGTGCATGCCGCCGGTGAGGCCGCCGAAGATCGGGAGGGCCACCCACAGCAACGCCGCGCTCGGCTCGGGGATGAGCTTGAACAGCAGGATGGCGATGGCAAAGCCCCCGAGGTGGAAAAAGAGGAACGCCCCCCGGCGGCCGATCCGCTCGCAGAGCGGCCCGAAGGCGACCATCGCGACGGCGCCGCCGACGATGAAGAGCGTGAACCCGATCATCTCCGCGTCCTTGATGGCCTCGAACTTCTGGTCGAGGAACGCCTTCGCCGTGAGGGGCTTGTCCTGTGCTTTCCCGGAGGCCTTCTCCGTCCCTGTCCCTTGGCCGGCGAACATCGCCTCCAGTTGCTCGAGCTTGCGCATGCGACGGCGGATTGGGTCGAACGAGATCGTGGGCGGCTCGGGCTCCCCCTTCGACGCCGCCGGACCGCGGGGGCCGGCCGTCGGCTGCGGCATGAGGTCGAGGATCTGGTCGATGTTCGCGTTCAGGACCGGCTCGGCCGGTTTCGGCGAGGGCGCCAGCGGGCGGATGGACGTTCCCTTCAGGTAGTCCCGGTCGCCGTCGGCGTCGATGTCCGTCGGCTCCGGATCCAAGAGGCCGAGGCCGACCACGGCCGTTCCGTGGACGCCGCTGACCTTCGTGGTATCGCGGAGCGCGATCGCCGACCCGTCCTCGGTGATCCACGCCACCTGGGCGCCCGCCGCCTCATTGATGGCGCGGATGACATCGCCGACCGTGGCGTGCGTGGCCGGATCGAGGTCGACCGTGTAGGTCTCGCCGCTCGCCTTCGTCACCTTCAGGTCGGGCGTCCCCGATGGGGTAAACCACACGCCATCGCCGCGGTTCAGGTCTTCCACGGGTGTGCTGCCGAGGACCGGCCCCGTCTTCCGGAGGTAATTGGGGAGCGTCTCCGCGAAGGGACGCTCCACTGTCGCCCGCATCAGGTTCTTCCCGTAAATGCGAACCCCCCAGAAGGTCGCCAGGCCGATGGTTGCCAGGGAGACGCCGATGAGGGTCGCGCGGAGGACATCCCGGGAGAAGAGGTCGGTGATCCGCCCCGTTCGCTTGGTGGTGTCGGCCTTCGCTTCGGCGTCCGCCGCCACCCACCGGTCGGGCTCGCGGAGGCTCATCCGGATCCAGAGGGTGAGCAGGGCGGGGAGGACGCCCACGAGGAAGCCGAGCCGCCAATTCAGGTCGGGGTATTGATCCGTGGAGAGATTGGGGTTGCCCACGATAAACGCCCCCGCGGCACCCGCGAGGAGGGCGCCGGCGGCGCTGGAGGCGTGAAAGAGGCCGAGCATCCGGGCGCGGGCCCGCTTCGGAAAGACCTCGGCGATCATGGCGCTGGCCACGGCCCACTCGCCGCCGACGCCCATCGCGACGAGGAAGCGGAGCACGATCATGTGCCACGGCGCCGTCGAGAGGGCCGTGAGGGTGGTAAACAGCGAGTACATCAGGATGGTGACGATCATCGTCCGCGTCCGGCCGATGCGGTCGCTGACGATGCCGAAGACCACGCCCCCCGTGCCGCCGCCGAGGAGAAAGGCGATCAGGGCCAGGTTGTTGTAGTAGCTGATCGCCCCCTCCGTGGCATTCTCTGGAAGAAGCGAGGGCATCGCCTCGTTCATGCTCGTGACGAAGATCTGGCCCTCGAAGATGTCGAAGATCCAGCCGAGGGAGGCGATCAGGAGGACAATTAGCTGATAGCCCGTGATGCCGCGGTACCAGGGGCCCTCCGTCTCATCGGGCTGCGACGTGGGGTTGCTGCTCATCGCCCGCCTCCATTCGAACCAACGGTTGCCGGGCAGGTCTCAGAGCCACGCCTCCGCGGCCACCCCCGTGCCCTGGTCGACCGACTGGCCCGCGGCCTGGCAGAGGGCCACGGACCGGATGCCGTCCTCGCCCGTGGCGGGAAGCGGACGGCCGTCGCGGATGGCGGACGCCACCGCCTCGATCTCCGTGCGGAGCTCCCGCTCCTGCGACTCTTTCGGAATGGGCACGTCTCGGATCTCGCTCGAGGGGTCGAGGTGCTTCAGGCTGGTCGCCGGCCCGACGTCCGTGTCGCTCGACCCGTCCCAGATCGCCCAGAGGGCACCCTGGGTGCCCGTGACCTTCGCCGACTGGTGGTGCTCGAACGCGGAGAGCGTCTGGGTGATGACCACGTGGGCGTTGCGGGGAAACTTCACGAGCGCCGAGAAGTTGTCGTGGAGCTCGGGGTGGTCCGCCTGCTTCGCGTTGGCCGCGGCGTAGACCCACTCCGGCTCGCCCACCGAGGCGAAATACCACCGCGCCTTGTCGAAGAAGTGGACCGGCTCCTCCAGAATCCAGCTGCCCACGCGGTCGATGTCGAAGCGCCAGCCCTCGGAGCCGTAGCGGTACGGACGTCGCCAGAGCTCGAAGACGGCGTACTGCGGCTCGCCGATGCGCCCGGAGTCGATGAGCTGCTTGGCGGTGGACCAGAGCTGGGAGACCCGGCGGCGGAAGCCCACCGCCACCAGCTTGCCGGCGCGGTCGCCGAGGGCGACCAGGTCGCGGCACTCCCCCACCGTCGCCGCCATGGGCTTTTCCACGAACAGGTGCTTGCCCGCCTCCAGCGCCGCCTTGCCAGCGGCGTGATGGAGATACGTCGGGAGGACCACG
>CAZQQP010000123.1:0-3020 GCA_964595475.1 uncultured Planctomycetaceae bacterium
GGCGGAAGCCGACTTCCGCCTTGGCACCGATGAATAGGCTCAACTTATTCTTTTACGCCTACTTACATGGAGCCGAGGGTTCGTCACGGCCCCGCCGTCGCTCGCGAATCATGGACCATTCCCCTCGATACGCGAAGCATCGGTGAGATTTCGCCGCCGGCCGCCATTCCCGAGACGAGGTCCCCATGTCCGACGCCCAGACCGCCTACGACCGTCTCATCGCCCACTTCCGGGAGATCGGCCTCCTCCAGAGCACGCAGATGCTCCTCGGCTGGGACGAGCAGACCATGATGCCACCCGCCGGCGTGGAGCACCGCAGCCGACAGCTCTCCCAGCTCGCCCGCCTCGCCCATCAGATGCGGACGGACCCGCGGGTCCCGGAGTGGCTCGCCGCCTGCGAGGACAGCGACGCGGTCGCGGACCCGCTGAGCCCCGCCGCCGTGAACGTCCGGGAGATCCGCCGCACCTACGACCGCAGCACGCGGGTGCCCGAGCGCCTCGTCGGGGAGATCGCGAGCACGGTCTCGCTCGCCGCCCACGAGTGGTCGGCGGCGAAGGACACCTCCGACTTCGGCCGCTTCGAGCCGTGGCTCCGGCGGATGGTGGAGCTGAAGCAGGAGGAGGCCCGCTGCCTGGGGTGGGCCGACGGCGGCGAGATGTGGGACGCCCTCGCCGAGAGCTACGAGCCCGGCTGTCACGCGAAGCAGGTGGAGGGTCTGTTCGCCCCGCTCGAGCAGCGCCTCCGCCCCCTCCTCGACGCGATCCGCGGCAGCGAGCGGACGCCGTCGGGCACGATCAACGAGCGACGGCTTTCTCTCCCCGCTCAGCGGCCGTTCGTCCGCGAGGTGGTCCAGCGCATGGGCGTCGACTTCACCCGCGGCCGCCTCGACGAGGCGCCCCATCCCTTCTGCGCCGCCGCCCACCGCGACGACGTGCGGATGACCACGCGATTCAGCGAGACCCACCTCGTCGAGGAGGCCCTCGGGTCGAGCATGCACGAGGCGGGCCACGGCCTCTACGACCAGGGCCTCCCCGCGGACCACGTCGGGGAGCCGATGGGCGACGCCGTCAGCTTCGCCATCCACGAGAGCCAAGCTCGCCTCTGGGAGAACCACGTTGGCCGTTCGCGGGCGTTCTGGGCGTGGTGCTTCCCCGTCGCCGAGGGCTACTTCGGCGAGGGCCTCGCGGGCCTCGGCCCCGACGACGCCTTCGAGGCGGCCAACCGCGTGGAGCCGGGGCCCATCCGCGTGGGGGCGGACGAGGCGACGTACAACCTCCACATCCTCGTTCGCTTCGAGCTGGAGCGGGCGCTGCTCGAGGGTGACCTCTCCGTCGCCGACCTCCCCGACGCCTGGCGTCAGAAGTATCGCGAGAAGCTCGGCGTGGAGGTCACCGACGACCGGACCGGCTGTCTCCAGGACATCCACTGGTCGGAAGGCGCCTTCGGCTACTTCCCCTCCTACACGATGGGCAACCTCTACGCCGCGGCCTTCTTCGAGGCCGCCGAGCAATCCATCCCGGACCTTTCCGACGCGATCGCGAGAGGGGATTTCGAGCCGCTGCGGAGCTGGCTCCGCGAGCGGATCCACTCCCAGGGAAAGCGATACCGCGCCGAGACGCTGGCGGAGCGGATCACGGGCGAGCCCCTCGGCCCGGAGCCCTTCGTCCGCCACCTCGAGGGCAAGCTCCGCCCGCTCTACGGCGTCTAGTCCGATAACGTTGGCAACACCGCTGAGGCGTTCCACTCCGTTTTGCCGTGGCATTTGCAGCGGTGGCACCACCACGCGATCCATCCAAAGAGGCGGACACCAAGCCATCGGAGCCACGCCCAGTGGGGCTTGACGCACTCCGCGCGGTTCGCCGCGTACCAATGGGCGTCCGCTTCCCTTCGCGTGACGGTTCCCGACCAATAGAGCCAATCGTGGAGCGCGGCCGGAAGAGCGCTCCGCGGTGTCCGCGACACGCGTAGGCTCGCGAGATCACAGATGAAATCACCTGGGACGATCTTCGACTCCTCTTTCGAATTGTTCTTCCGGTATTGCCAGACGAGCTCGCCGGTCAGTTGCCATACCCCCTCCTTCGGAAGTGCTTGGAGTGGCGGGTGGGTCTGAAATGTTCCTTGGATGCGCATCGCAACCCCTTCATCTGGACCTCTGCGGGAAGGAGTGTGCGATTGTGTCGGCCGGCCGTCAACCAGGTCTTGTCAATGAGCCAATGAAGCCCGGCCAACGCGGGTCGTCGGGGACACTCCGCTCACACCGCGACCGGCGCGCGGATGTGCGGGTGGGGCTCGTACCCGGTCAGACGGAAGTCGTCGTAGGTGAAATCGAACAGCGACCGCACCCCCGCGTTCAGCTCCATGGAGGGGAGCGGACGCGGCTCGCGGCGGAGCTGCTCCCGGGCCTGCTCGAGATGATTCTTGTAAAGGTGGGCGTCGCCGAGGGTGTGGACCAGCTCGCCGGGGGCGAGGTCCGTAACCTGCGCCACCATCCGCGTCAGCAGAGCATAGGACGCGATGTTGAACGGAAGGCCGATGAAGACGTCGGCGCTCCGCTGGTAGAGCTGACAGCTCAGCCGCCCGTCGGCCACGTAGAACTGGAAGAGCACGTGACACGGCGGCAACGCCATCGCGTCGAGGTCCGCCACGTTCCAGGCGCTGACGAGGAGGCGGCGGGAATCCGGGTCGCTCCGGATGGCCTCCACCACGTCGCGGATCTGGTCGACGGAGCCCCCGTCGCGGGTGGGCCACGAGCGCCACTGAGCGCCGTAGATCGGCCCGAGCTCCCCCTCCTCGTCCGCCCAGGGGTCCCAGATCCGAACGCCGTGGGCGTTGAGCGGGCGCACGTTGGTCTCACCCCGGAGAAACCACAGCAGCTCGTGGATGATCGCCCGGAGGTGGAGCTTCTTCGTGGTGAGGACGGGAAAGCCGGCGGAGAGGTCGAACCGCATCTGGTCGCCGAAGATGCTGAGCGTGCCCGTGCCCGTCCGGTCCGGCTTCTCCCGGCCGCGATCGAGGATGT
>CAZQQP010000123.1:3030-12460 GCA_964595475.1 uncultured Planctomycetaceae bacterium
GGCGGTCGGTCAAGCCGAGTTCATCGAAGTACCCGAGGATGTGGCGCATCAGCCGGAGATACTGGTGCATGGGCTCGCTCCTCGCCCATCCTTCTAACCGTCCTCCCCGCCGACAACGCGAGCCCATCGGCGAGCGCCGCCCCGCCGCCCGCCGCGCGCCCCGCCGCGTTGATGGGGCCTGCCCCCGCCAGTACCATCGCGGCGTTCCCAAGGAGTGCCCCATGGTCGAATTCTTCCCCGAGGTCCGCTCCGTCCCGTACGAAGGGCCGGACTCGAAGAGCCCGCTGGCGTTCAAGCACTACAACCCCGACGAGCAAATCCTCGGACGGCCCATGAAGGACCACCTGCGGTTCGCGGTGTGCTACTGGCACACGTTCAAGAACCCGGTGGCGGACCCCTTCGGCCCGGGCACACGCATCCTCCCCTGGGAGCAACCGACCGACCCCATGGAGGCGGCCGAGACGACCATGCGTGCCGCCTTCGAGCTCTTCTCCAAGCTCGGCGTGCCCTTCTGGTGCTTCCACGACCGCGACATCGCGCCGGAAGGGAACAACCTCGACGAGGCGAACCGAAACCTCGACCGCATCGTGGAGCTCGCCCGTTCGCTCCAGGACGACACGGGCCTTCGCCCGCTGTGGGGGACGGCCAACCTCTTCTCCCACCCCCGCTACATGTCCGGCGCCGCGACCAACCCCGACCCGGAGGTGTTCGCCCACGCGGCGGCGCAGGTGAAGAAGGCCATGGATGTCACCCACGCCCTCGGCGGCCAGGGCTACGTCTTCTGGGGTGGACGCGAGGGCTACGAGACGCTCCTGAACACCAACATGAAGCGGGAGCTCGACCACCTCGCCAAGCTGCTGGAGATGGCGAGGGACCACAAGGAGAAGATCGGCTTCGACGGTCAGCTCTACATCGAGCCGAAGCCCAGGGAGCCGACCAAGCACCAGTACGACTTCGACACGGCCGCCTCCTTCGCCTTCCTCCAGCGCTACGGCCTCGCGGAGGACTACAAGCTCAACGTGGAGGCCAACCACGCGACGCTCGCGGGCCACACCTTCCAGCACGAGCTGGCTTACGCCGCGGCCCACAACATGCTCGGCTCCGTCGACGCCAACCGCGGCGACCTCCTCCTCGGGTGGGACACGGACCAGTTTCCGCTCGACGTCTACGACACCACGATGGCGATGTACACCCTCGTCAAGGCGGGCGGCTTCACCACGGGCGGCCTCAACTTCGACGCGAAGGTCCGCCGCCAGTCCATCGAGCCCGTGGACCTCCTCCACGCCCACATCGGCGGGATGGACGCGTTCGCGAGAGGCCTCAAGACCGCGGCGGCGCTCCTCCGCGACGGACGGCTCGACGCGTTCCTCCAGGAGCGATACGCGAGCTGGGACCGGAGCCTCGGCCAGCAGATCGAGCGGGGGGAGACCGACCTCGACGGCCTCGCGGCCCACGCCGCGGCCCAGGGCGAGCCCACGCCCGCGTCGGGGCGACAGGAGATGCTCGAGAACATCATCAACGAGTATCTCTAGGGGTCAGACCGATCGACAGACGACTCCGTCGCAGCGGGCGGACATCGCATTCGGCCGGCCGATCGCGGAGCAGCTCGGCGGACGCCCAAGGTCAAAGGTCCAGCGTCAAAGGCCTGGCCGGGCCAGGGCGGGCCGGTCCGCCCTCAGGCCTTGGACCGCCATGACCGGTCGCTGACGGAGCGGGACCGTGGAACCACCGATCGGCCTCATCGCGGGGGAGGGCCGCCTCCCCGTCCTCACGGCGGCGGGCATCCGCCACAGCGGACGCGAGGTGGCCTGTGTCGGCCTTCGCGGCCAGTTCGACCGCGATCTTCCGCGGTGGTGCGACCGCTTCCGAACCGCGGGCATCATCCAGATCGGCCGCTGGATCCGCCTCCTCCGACGGGCGGGCGCCGAGGAGGCGGTCATGGTCGGGCGGGTGCGAAAGCAGAAGATCTACGCCCCGCTCCGTGTGGTCCGGCAGATCCCGGACTGGCGGGCGGGGAAGATCTGGTATCGAACGGTCCGCGACGACCGGCGGAACGATCGGCTGCTCACCGCCGTCGCGGACGAGCTCGCGGGTGCGGGCGTGCCCCTGGTGGACTCCACGCGATACATCCCGGACCAGCTCGCGACCGAGGGGCTGATGACCGAGCGGCGGCCGACCGCCGCCCAGTGGGCGGACGTGGAGTTCGGCCGGCCGATCGCGGAGCGGCTCGCCGCCCTCGACGTGGGACAGGCGATCGCGGTCCACGACCGCGAGGTGCTCGCGGTGGAGGCGATCGAGGGCTCCGACGCGATGATCCGGCGGGCGGGCGAGCTCTGCCGGGGTCGGCGGTGGACCCTCCTCAAGATCGCCAAGCCGCAGCAGGACATGCGGTTCGACGTGCCCACCGTCGGGGTGAACACCATCCACAATCTCCGGGCGGCCGGTGCGGGGTGTCTCGCGTTGGAGGCGGGCCGCGTGATCATGCTCGACCGCTCCGCGATTCTCGACGAGGCGGAGCGGGCCGGCATCGCGGTGGTCGGCATGGCGAGAGGGGACCCGGAGGCGCGTGAGGCGGGCCCTTGGAAGCGTTGATGACGAAGCCACGGGAGTCCATGTCGAACCCGTTCGTCTCCCGCGGCGGCCTGAAGCTCGCCGCGGCGCTGGACGCGCTCGCTCTCGACGTACGGGGCTACCGCTGCGTGGACCTCGGCGCCAACGTCGGCGGGTTCACCGACTGTCTGCTCCGACGCGAGGCCGAGCAGGTCGTCGCCGTGGACACGGCGTACGGCGTGCTCGAGTGGAAGCTTCGAACGGACCCCCGCGTCGTCGTCGTGGAGCGGACCAACGCCCTCCACGCCGACCCCGGGGCGATCCTCGGCGAGGCCCAAGCGGTGGACCTCGTCACCGTCGACCTCGGGTGGACTCCGCAGGCCCACGCGGTGCCCGCGGCGCTGCGGTGGGGGCCGCAATGGATCCTCACGCTGATCAAGCCGCACTACGAGGCGTCCCACGGGCGGCGGGGACCGTCCCGCGGCCGCCTCGAGGAGGGGGAAGCGGCGCGCCTGCTCGACCGCGTCCTCGGCCGCATGCCCGACCTCGGCGTCGAGCCCGTGGGAAGCGTGCGGTCGCCGGTGGCGGGCGGGAAGAAGCGGCGGTCGGGCAACGTCGAGTATCTCGCGCTGCTCCGGCCTCGGCGGCCGTGACGCCGGAGAAGCGGGGCGGCCCACACCCACGACGAGGCCGCCGGCGACCGCGGGGCCGCCACGCTTCCCCCTTCGTTGGCGTGCGCCGACGGCTGTCACTATACTGGCTACCCGATCCGGGCCGTGTGGGGGAGATGGCCCGCAGATCTTCTCGCCTCCAAGGAGCTTCCTATGAAGGTCATGCTCGCCAACCCACGTGGGTTCTGCGCCGGCGTCAACATGGCGATCGAGACGGTGGCGGAGGCCCTCCAGCTCGTCGGGTCGCCGCTGTACGTCTACCATGAGATCGTCCACAACCGCCACGTGGTGGACGACTTCCGCCGGCGGGGCGTGGTCTTCGTCGACTCCATCGACGAGGTGCCGGCCCACGCGACCGTGGTCTTCAGCGCCCACGGGGTGAGCCCGGAGGTGCGTCGGCGGGCACGCGAGCGGGGCTGCACCATGATCGACGCGACGTGTCCGCTCGTGACCAAGGTCCACATGGAGGCCCTGCGCTACGCGAAGCAGGGCTACAAGATCCTGCTCGTCGGCCACGCGGGCCACGAGGAGGTCGTGGGCACGGTGGGCGAGGTGCCCGACGCCATCACGGTGGTCGAGTCGCCCGACGACGTGGACAACCTCCCCTTCGGCCAGGACGAGAAGCTCGCCTACCTGACGCAGACCACGCTGAGCATGGACGACGCGAACAAGGTCATCGACGCCATCCGCCGGCGCTACCCCCAGGTCAAGGACCCGCCGAGCGAGGACATCTGCTACGCGACGACCAACCGACAGCGGGCGGTACGGGGCCTCGCCCCCTACGCGGACCTCGTCGTGGTGGTCGGGTCGAGGAACAGCTCCAACTCCAACCGCCTCGTCGAGCTCGCCGAGAACGCCGGGACGCCCGGCCGCCTCGTGGACAACATCCACGAGCTCGACCCCGCCTGGTTCGAGGGGGTGGAGACGGTCGTCCTCACCGCGGGCGCCTCGGCGCCGGAGCACCTGCTCCAGGAGATCGCGGAGACGCTCCGCACCGATTACAACGCCGAGATCGACCCCGGCGAGGACGTCGACGAGGGGATGTACTTCTCCATGCCCCGCGGCCTCCGGCGGCTGCAAAAGGAAGGCGCCTCCGCGTCCTAACGAGCGGTGAGGTCTCGCGACCGGTATCGGGGAGGTAAGCAGGCGGAAAAGAATAAGTTGAGGCTATGCGCCAAAGCAAGGAGGAGGAGCCTCCTTGCTTTGGCGTCGGCTTCGACCCGTTTGCAATCCCCGGCGGCGCCAGACCCCGGCATTTGCGGACGTAGCCCTCGCTCGAACATCGGCCTCCCGTCTCATCGGTGCCAAGGCGGAAGCAGGCTTCCGCCTTGGCACCGATGAATAGGCTCAACTTCTTCTTTTCCGCCTCCTTAGGAGTCCGCGACCCTGCCTCACCTGAGTGTGTAATTGCCGGTCGCGACGGGCTGCGCGGCTCCGCCCATCCAACCTTCCCCGTACGCCGAAAAGCCCCAAGCGGAGCTCGTGTGGCACGGGCAGACCGTCCGCGGTATCGCCCGTGCAATCCAACACCGTGAATCGAGGCTCTCTCACGTCTCTCGCGGGCACGTGTTCCGCGATTGTGGCGCGATGGGCGCCTCGTCCAGCCGCTGAGCCGCCCCAGCCAGCACGGACAAGGCCGCGGACGGCCTTGTCCGTGCCGCCCAAGCGATGGCCACGGACCCCGGAGTCATTCGGTTGACGGAGCTCTGTGGCGTCCGGACACGGTGGCTCGGGCTCGACCCGATCTATCGGAGTGGGCCCACCCGCCTCAGCGAAGCCAGAGCGTCGCCGGCGTGTGGCCCTCCGCGTACCAGGTCGCGGCCATCGGGCCGTCCGGGCGACAGTCGAGCGACAACCAGTTGCGGGAGGCGAGGTAGCGACACCCGTGGCCGGGGAGCGGAACCATCCGCATCGTGATGCCGTCGCCGAAGGTCCGGGGACGGCGGGCGAGGATGTCGTAGAGACGGGCCAGCCACCGCGGCGGCGGGTGATGGGCGATGCCCGAGGAGATCAGCTGGTCGATCCGGCCGGCGCCCCGCCGCTCGAGGTGGCCGTGGGCGGCCAAGTGGATCTCCCCCGAGAGGACGGTGAGGGGCGTGCCGCTCGCCCCGGTGAACTCGAAGAGGCGGTGGACGAGGTGCCGCCACTCCGCGCGGTGCACGTAGCTCTGCCACTGGTCGCGGAGGTCGTCCTGATACCCCTGCTGGCCGGGGAGGAAGACGACGAAACGCTCGAGCGCGGAGAGGTTGAGGTTCGCCAGCGGCACCGTGGACAGCAGGAAGATGCGCTCGCAGTCCGCCATCGTATGGAGGGTCTGAAAGAGCCACTCGCGGGCGTCTTCGTCGAGGACGCCGCGACGGGTCCGCTGGGACCGCAAGTCGGGGGCGATCAGCCCCACGCGGCCGACGCGGAAGGCCCACCCGAAGTGGGAGCCGCCGCGGTCCGCGAAGCCGGGTGGAAGAGCGTCGGGCGACGCGGCGAGCTGGAAGAGGGCGAACTGCTCGCGGGCGGCCTCCCAGACGCACTGGAAGGTCGGCGACCGCTGGAGAGCGTCGGGGTGGCTTCCCCACCCGTCGAAGATGTCGTGGTCGTCCCACATCATCAACGAGGGGATCGTCGCGAGGAGCGGCGCGATGTCCGCCTGGGCCCAGAGGCGGCGGTAGCGCTCGAAGTAGAAGTCGGCCGCGGCCTCGCGAAGCCCCTCGGGTGGCGGGTCCTCGAGCTGGCGACGGAGAGGGCGTCGCTGCCACTCGACGAGGGCGGGGACGCGATTCCAAATGTCGTCCGCGTAGAGCTGGTCGCCGCCCTGGAGGAGGAGGTGGAACGGACGGGCGGCGTGCTCGTCGGCGAGCGACCGCCACATGGCGTTGCGGTGGGGCGTGTCCCACTCGCGGTCGTCCCCGTGCTTGTTGCCGTTGCAGGCCGTGAACGCCACGCGAAGCGAGGCGTCGGTGGGGAGGCGGATCGACCAGCTGCGGTCGGCGAGGGTGTATTCCGCGGTCTCGCCCGCGAGCGGCACGGCGACGTCGTACCGCCAGAGCGTGCCGCGCTTCCGGGCGTGAAGCGCGGCGGCGGCCGTCTCCGTGCCGTCGGCGAGGCGAAGCGGGGGCGGCGGCTCACCGTCCGTGACCACGAGGACGGCGAGCCGCAAGACCTCCGCGTCGTGGCCGCGGTAGTAGAGGATCGGCCCCGATTGGATCGTGGTGCTGTCCGCCATGGAAGGGGCCAGTATACCGGCGCCTCGTCTCGGGCCGAGCGGAAGGCGGCTTGACAGCCCTCCGGGCGTAGGCGAACGTCATCCCATATCACCAACCCGCCATGGAGATGGCCGATGAACTGTCCGAAATGCCACGTGGAGCTTCGCATGGCCGACCGACAGGGCGTGGAGGTGGACTACTGCCCGGAGTGTCGGGGCATCTGGCTCGACCGGGGGGAGCTCGACAAGATCATCGAGCGGTCGGCCGCCGCGATGGGCGGCGGCCCCGAGCCGAGCGAACCGGCGGAGGCGTTCGGGAAGGGCCACGGCGGAAAGCACAAGAAGCACAAGAAGAAGTCGCTGATCCAGGAGCTGCTCGACTTCTAAGCGCACCCCAGGAGAGCTGACCATGGGCGGTCCTTCTTACTCGCGACGGGGCTTTCTCGGCCGGTGCACGGCGGCGGGAGGCATGGCGCTCGGGGCGTCGCGGCTGCACGCGGGAGGAGGGGAGAAAGGGGATGGTCCGAGCAAGATCCCGACGCGGGACGACCCCGAGTGGGCCGACTTTATTCGGGAGAAGCTCGGCGAGTGTCTCGGCGGACCGTGGCCCGACCCGTGCGACCTCGCGCCGAGGGTGGAGAAGCGAACCCAGAAAGACGGCTACCGCATCGAGCGGGTGACCTACCAGGTCGAGCCGGAGGAGCGTGTGCCGGCGCTTCTCCTGGTCCCCGACGGGATCTCCGAGATGAGCCCTGCGCCGGGCATCGCCGTGTGGCACCAGCACGCGGGCAACTGGGAGGTGGGCAAGAGCGAGCCGGCGGGGCTCGCGGGCGACCCGATGCATCACACGGGCGTGGCCCTCGCGAAAGAGGGCTACGTGGTGCTCTGTCCCGACGCGCTGTGCTTCGAGGAGCGTCAGGACCCGACGGGCGAGCTCGACGGCGGGCAGTACGAGCGGTTCGAGTTCCTGAGGTCCGTGGTCGGCGGCACGTGCATGGCGTGGAAGAACATCCTCGACATGCGGCGGGCGGTCGACTATCTCGCTGGGCGGCCCGAGGTCCGCGAGGAGGCGATGGGCTGCTACGGCCACTCGATGGGGTCGACCCACACCTGGCTGGTCGCGCCGTGGGAGCCCCGTCTGAAGTGTCTCGTGGGCAACTGCTGCCTTCCCACCTACGCGGCCATCCACCGGACGCGTCTGCTCCACTGCTTCCCCAACTTCGTCCCGGGCTTCTTCCAGTACGGCGACACACCGGACATCGCGGGGCTGGCCGCACCGCGGGCGTTGCACCTCAACTTCGGCGAGAACGACGGCGGCAGTCCGCTGCCCGAAGTGAAGGACGGGCTGAAGACGATCGAAAAGGCGTACGAGATGGCGGGCGCTTCCGCTCGCTTCACCTCCTTCATCGAGGAGGGCAAGGGCCACGTGCTTTCCCCGGCGATGTGGGAGCGGGTCCGCACCAAGTTCGCCGAGCAGTTGGACTAGTCAAGGGCCAAGTGTCTAGCGCTAGACCCTAGACCGTTGACTCTTGACCCTAGACCCCCTCGCCCAGCAGAAGCGCGTCCACCATGGTGGCCTGCACGGGGAGCACCGACCGTATGCCCCACGCCTCGAGGTAGCCGAGGACGAGGATGAGGTTGCTCACCTCCGTGTCGGCGTAGGCGCCGCCGATCTCCTCGTCCGTCTTTCCGATGCGTCGCTTGAGCGTCCGGGCCACTTCCTCGCGCCGATACGGCCCTTCCTCGGAGCCGACCTGGCCGCGGATGCTGTAGTAGTGGACCCCGCCGATGCCCACCACGGTGGTCTCGGCCCTCCTCAGCCGCCGGGCGAGTGGAGCGGGAAGGCCGTCGGCGAGGCCGCGGGCGAGGCCGAGGGCCTCCCTCGCCACGGACGGGGAGATGGGGTTGGGCGTGTCCGTCTCCGTGAGGTCCTTCCCCTGGATGTCCCGGATGATCCGGTCGCGAAAGTCCACGGACGCGGTCCGCCCCTCGTACCAGACGGCCTCCCCGTTCGCGTCGACGGCCACCACCTGCATGCTCCCGCTGCCGATGTCCCAGACCACGGCTTGCTCCGGCGGCAGGTCGGCGCGGGCGACCGCCGCGTGGAAGCCGAGCATGGCCTCCTTCTTCTGGGAGATCACCCGCAGGTCGATCCCCAGCTCCTTCCGGACGCCGCGAATGAACCGCCGCCCGTCGGTCGCCGCTCGGAAGGCGGACGTGGCGACGCCCACGTGACGGGACGGGTCGTGCTCGCTCGCCAGCTCGTGGAAGCGGCGGAGCACCTTCCGTCCCCTCGCCTTCACCTCCTTGCCGAGGCGTCCTTCCTCGGACTTCCGCAGGCTCTCCTCGTAGCCGACCGACGCGGTCTCGTTCGCGAGGACCTCGACGATGCGCCCTTTCTCTGGGGCGACGCGGGCCACCTTCACCCGCGTCGTTCCCGAGCCGACCTCGTAGGCGGCGCGGACGGTGCCCCGCTTGTCGGCGGAAGCGTCCGGTGCGGGGAGGGTCGCCAAGGCGGCGACCAACGCCGCCGACGCCAAACGCCTGGCGGGGGAGGGGCCACCCGTCGCGGCCTCGCACCCGGTTCCGCATCCACGGCTTCGCATGGCCATCCCTCTCAGTGAGCCTCCTCGTCGATGTTACCGAACGACGGAGAGAGAGACACCGCGCCGATGCGGTGGAGTGACGAGGACGCGAGGAAATCCCGTCGGGCGGTGGGGGAGCCGACTGCCGTTGCGTGTTTGCCGGGTGGGACAACCCGAGAACTGGCGGGTCGGCAGACATCCGAGTCTTCCCGGCCGCTCGCGAGGGTCTCCGCCGCGAGGCGAGACCCCCGATCGCACAAACGGTGGTCGAAGCGCGGGCGCAGCATCTCCCGCCGCCCAGACCCTCCCGCGCTCGGGCGGCCTCGTAGCGCGGTGGCCCCTCCGATGGACCTGGGCGGTGATCCGCCCTCGGCGGTTGGGCGGTCTCGAGGGTCGCGAACCGGTCAGTTCGCAGAGGGGGGTATGTC
>CAZQQP010000124.1:0-646 GCA_964595475.1 uncultured Planctomycetaceae bacterium
GGCGGCATCCCGCTGGGACTTGCCCGTGCCACCCAAGCAGACGTGCCACCCAAGCGAAGACGGCGCCGACAACACGGAGTGGGTTCACGGTGCTGAGTCCCACCCGCCGCGCTCCTCAGTGGACCCGGGCGCCGATCGTGCTCGGGTGGCACGGACAAGGCCGTCTGCGGCCTTGTCCGTGGGATGGGGTCGGCTCGAGTCCTTGACCTCATGCTGACCCGTTGGGCACCGAAGGACACCCGCGCCGATTCCCTGCGGATTCCGAAGACGCGTGGGTCGGCACGGAACGGAGGTGCCGACGGATCGCGACACGGCCTCGGTTGACGGCGTTCCGTGCCACCCAACGCCGTCAACCAAGTTCCTGGGCTCCGCGGGAGCGGAGCCTCCCGGCCCGGCTCAGCGGTAGAAGTAGACGTCGTTGGACAGCAGCTGCTTGTTGGACTCGCCGGCGGGACCGGCGGTGTAGAGGATGCCCGGTCGCTCGGGCACCGTGTGGTGTCCCGTCGGTCGCTCGATGTTGGGGAGCCAGTGGGCGGTGGCCTCGTCCGGCTCGCTCACGTCCGTCGCTCGAAATCGACGGCCGTCGCCCGCCGCGATGCGGATCACTTCGCTGGTCGGGTGGCCCCACCCCGACTCGTCCTCGCCC
>CAZQQP010000124.1:656-12378 GCA_964595475.1 uncultured Planctomycetaceae bacterium
TGCACCATCGCGGTGATGACCAGGTCTCCGTCCTTCGTGAACGTCAGCCCGCCGGGCATGACGAGGTCACGCGAGGGCTTGGAGGCGCCGAGTGCCTCGGTCAGGTCGGTCCTCCGCCAGCGGCCGCCCTCGAGGCGGGCGAGGTAGCTCCGTCCGCGGCCGCTCTCCCGCACGGAATAGACGACGTGGGGCGTCCCGTCGCCGTCGACGGCCATGGCGCCGGCGCGGAGGACCCGCCCCTCGTCGACGCCGCCCCGCTCGAGGACGTCGACCGTGTCGACGGTCGCGGATCCCTCGATGCGGGTGCCGTCGGGCCGCTTCCACGTCGCGCCGCGGTCCTCGCTGACCATGTAGGCGACGGTCTGGATTCGGCCGTAGGCCTCCGCGTCCGTCTTCTCGTGGAAGCGACAGGCGAGGTGCAGCGTGTGATGGGGTCCCCACGCGAGCGACTCCTGGAAGTGGGCGTAGCCCTTGAATCGGGCCCGGGCGATCTCCCGTGGCCCCTCCCACGAGCCGTCCGGCGGCTTGGTCCACAGCTCCACCCGCCAGGGTCGATCGTCGAAGCTGCGGCGACAGGTCATGTACAGCGTGTCATCGGGGCCGCAGAGGAGTGTGGGATAGGTGCACCGCTTCCCGAATTGGACCTCCTCCTCCCACACCGACGCGTCGCCGGGACGCTTCGACCGCCGATATCGCATCGGGGCGTGGTGGGGATAGTAGACCACGTGCAAGTAGCCCTCGCTGTCGACGGTAAGCGACGGTCCGCCGTGGTTGTCCTCCGCGCCGCCGACGGTGTAAATGGGCGACCACTTACCGGCGTCGTGGTCGAAGGTCCTCACCCTCACGCGGAATCCCTCGGGCGGCGAGTCGATCCACGCCACGTGGGTCTTCCCGTCGCGGGTGACGATCTTGTTCGCCTCCGCGTAACCCGTCGCCCGGCCGCAGCCCTCTTCGGAGAGCTTGAACCGCCGGTCTCCGTCGCTCGCGTCGCCGACTACGCGGCGTGCCGTCGTCGGAAGCCAGCGGGTCGCCGCTCCGGCCGCCATCGCCTGCACGAAGCGTCGTCGGTTCCACATCGGTCACGCTCCCGCCTTCGAGGACTGCTCGTCGGCTCCCTCCTCCTCGCTCGCCCCCGGGTCGACACCGAGCTCGTGGAGGACGTTTCTCAGCAAGCCCGCGAGCTTCGCATCGGCGGAGAGCGCCCACCCGAACGCGATCGTCCCGGCGTGGAAGACCCGTCCGCCGCTCGGCCGCTCCCACCAGATCATGTCCGCGGTCTGCTTCGGCTCCGCCCGCCGGACGAAGTAGTCGTAGCTCCGGCTCGGCTTCTCCAGCAGGCCGCGGGCGACGGTGGTGATGCCGTCGGGCTCCTCGGGGTGCTCCCGGGCCGCGGGCGGCGGGCCGACGGCGAGGGCCCGCAGCGTGGACAGGCGGACGTCCACCTCGTGGCCGTTGGCCTTCGGAGGGCCTCCGTCGGGCGCTTCGCCGATGCGATCGCCCTCTTCCACGCCAAGGTCTGTCGGTCGCCGAAAGAGAAAGTGGTCTGCGTCCACCACGCGATACGGCGTGAAGTGGTCTCGATCGACGAGGCCCTGCATCTCCAGACCCACCACCTTCCACGCGGGATAGCCGCACTCCCGCATGAGCCCGCCCCGCTCGCCGTCGTGGCTGTGCCAGGCCTCGCCCCGCCGCGACGGTGGCATCTGGTTTCCGCCGAGGGCGTCCACCTTTCGACACTCCATGACGGCGTGGTCCTCGTCGAAGCTCACCCGCCAGAACATGGTGTTCCCCGACAGACAGGCGACGTTTCCGCCGTTGCGGAGATACCGATCCACGCCGTCGTAGGCCCTCGCGGACCAGTACTCGCTGTGGCCGTTGATGATCAGCGTCCGGTAGCCGTCGAGGAGCGACGGATCGCGGTGGAGGTCGAGGTCCCCGACGATGTCGTAGGAGTAGCCCTCTCGCTCCAGCCACACCTGCGTGAAGCGATCCGCCCGCGCCAGGTGGGAGTAGCCCATCTCCTCGTCGCTGTAGAGGACGTAGGGCCCCGCTGCCGGCCAGGGGATGCGGAGGCCCA
This sequence comes from uncultured Planctomycetaceae bacterium, assembly GCA_964595475.1. Lineage (GTDB taxonomy): Bacteria > Planctomycetota > Phycisphaerae > Phycisphaerales > Zrk34 > CAZQQP01. The sequence continues at coordinate 2,734 of CAZQQP010000124.1, forward strand.
CCTGATACGTGCCCTGCCCCGACGCGTGCTCGCGGTAGAAGCAGTAGGCGGGCGGGTTCCCCGCCGTGTTTCGCGTGCCGTGGGTGCCCCAGTAGTGGCCGACGCCCGGTCGCGTCACGCCGAAGGGCGTGCCGCCGTAGGCGCGATACGTGTTGGTGGCGCAGAGGAGGAGGACGGGCGCCTTCGGCCGGTCCTTGTGTCGCTTGACGAGGAAAGTGACGTGGTAGAGCCGCGCCCGGCCGTCCTGCTCGAAGCGGATGCGGCCGACGCACATGCCGGGTCGGGCGTCGCGGGGGACGGCGAAGGTATGGGTCGGCCGCCAGCGACAGTCGTAGAGGTCGTCGTGCGCGAGACGAAGGCCGTGGCCGCGGGTGGGGTCCTCCGCCGGGTCGTAGTCGCCGTAGCGGTCCACCGCGGGGTCGAAGCTCGGCCCGCCGACCATCCACGTCCCGTGGTTGATGATCCGCCCGTGGCGTTCGTGGCCGCTGGCGTCGGCCACGCGGCTTCCCTTCTCCTCGTCCAGCGGCCAGCAGGCGAGGAGCGAGGCCGTGTCGGGCGCTGACAACGCCTTGTCGTCGTGGCGGCGGCGGATCGCCTCCGGCGAGAGCGCCGCGGCGTAGACCGCCGGCATGGCGACGTCGCCGTCGAGGAAATGGTCCGCCACACCGTCCTCGCCGTAGGCGCCGATGCGGAGGGAGGCGGGCCCGGCCTTGACGGGCCCGTCGAAGCGCCAGCGGCCCACTTCCTCCCCGTCGACCCAAAGGCGCTTGTGAGCGCCGTCCCAGCTTCCGACGACGTGGTGCCAGCGAGAGGCGTGGAGGACGTCCTTCGGCCCGGCGTGATGGCCGCGATCCGCGAAGGAGCCGCCGTCGCCGAGGTAGAAGGTCGGCCGTCCCGCGTCGTCGATGAACAGCCCGACGCCGCAGTGGGACGGATACGTGTGCTCGGTGAGAAGGCCCTGCGCCCGGCCGAGGCTCCACGGACGGACCCAGCACTCCAGCGTGATCGCGTCGAGGCGCTGTGTCGCGGGAAGGGGCTTCTCCACGTGGACGTAGGAGCCGGGGTGGATGGGCTGGGGCGTCGGCGAGGCCCGTGGGAAGGTGTGCAGGACCTCGTCGGACGAAGGATCGTCGACCGCCGTCCCGAGGCGACAGACGGACAGCTCGTACGGCTCCGTGGCGCTGACGTGGAAGTGGATCGTCTCCCCGGCGTGCACGCTCTCGGCGTCCGCGTACGCGTGGACGCCGACGAGGTCCAGCGGGCGGTGCGGGGGAATCGCGTCGTCCGCGGTCTCCTCCGCGGCTCGCAGCGGCGGGTGCATCGCCGACAGCGAGACCGCTCCCGTGGCCTTGAGAAACTCGCGTCGGTTGAGGGCCATGGCGTCGTTCCAAGGGATGTCGACCGCGAGCTCCGCCACGAAGCTCGCGCCGCCAGTGTAACGGAAGAAGACACGCGGCGCGTCCGCCGGCGAGGCGATCGCCCGCCCGTTTGCCGTCGTCACGAGCGGCGAGGATCTCCGCGAGGGGTGAGCGAAACCCCATCGGTACCGATTGCGTTCGCGGGCGGCACGCTTATCTTGATCTCTCCACGCTTTCCTTGAAAGGCCATTCCCATGCGAACGCACACGCTCTTCGCGGCGGGCCTCCTTGCGGCCGTGGTCCCATCGGCGTCGGCGGCGGACGGCTTCGCGCTCGAGGAGGAGCCCGGGAAGCACCTCACCGTCCGCCACGGAGAGACGCCCGTCGCCCGCTACATGGTCCGGTTCGACCTCTCGGCGCGGGAGGAGACGTACAAGCCGTTCATGCACGTCCTCGAGCCCGACGGCGAGGAGACGATCACGAAGGGCCCTCACGGGCGATACTCCCACCACCGCGGCGTCTTCCGCGGGTGGGGCGGGCTGGAGCTCGGAGGGGACACGTACGACACCTGGCACATGGAGGGGGTGGTGCAGGAGCACCGGCGGTTCGCCGACCGCAGCGCCGGAGAAGACCAGGCGTCGTTCACGTCCGTGATCGCCTACCGCAAGGACGGCGGCGAGCTCCTCCTGAAGGAGCGACGCAAGACCACTTTCCGTCACCCGCCGGCGGACGCCTACGCGATGTTCGACGTGGTCTCCACGGTGCGGGCGACCGAGGGGGCGGTCCTTCTCGGCGGCGATCCCGAGCACGCGGGTCTCCAGTTCCGCGCGGCGAACAACATCGTCAACGAGAAGACCCGCTACACCTTCTCCCGCCCCGACGCGAACCCGCGGGCGGAGGCGGACAGCTTTCGCTGGGTGGCGATGTCCTTCGTCATCGACGAGGACGAGCGGTATACGGTCCTCTACCTCAACCACCCGGAGAACCCGGACGGTGTGAACTTCTCCGCCTACCGCGACTACGGCCGCTTCGGCGCCTGGTTCAACGGCCGGGTCCCGGAAGGCGGCTCCGACACGGTCCGGGTGCGCTTCCTCGTCTTCGAGGGAGGAACGCCCTCCCCGGAGCTCATGCACGACCGATACAACGCCTACGCGGGGACGGACCAGCCGACGCCCGAGGTGACCGTGCAGGAGTCGCCGTGACCCGCGGTCGCCCGCCGGAGTCCGCGTGATCGGTTCGGCCGGCGTCGACAACAGACCGATGGTCGGCCGCGAGCCAGCGAGGTCGGGTCAAGTGCGGTCGGTCGACGCCGACCGGAGAATCCGCACCCGCTGTCGGCCGGGCATGCGGTAAGTCACGCCCGCCCAGGTCATGGTCCGGCCCACCGCGGTGGACAGGACGATGGCGGCGTGGACCACGCCCACCAAGGGGCCGACTGCGTACTGGAGGGCGAACACGGGGCGGAGGCGCTCCGCCGCCGTCGGGGCGAGGAGGGTGTCCGCGGCGGACCGCAGCCTTCCCACCTTCCATCCCTCCACGGCCCAGGCCCAGAGCAGCGGCACCGCCGCGGCGGGGGAGCCCGCGAGGAGGGGCACCGCGGCGGAGAGCAGGCCGGCCGCGTGGGTTCCTGTCAGGGTCGCGGCGACGGACCACGCCTTCGGCGAGTAGACGCGTGTCTGCAGATACTGCCGGCGGGCGAACCGAAGCATGCCCCGCCACGACAGGGTCACTTCGGTCGGGAGCACGCAGCCCGAGGTGAAATAGATACGAAGGCCCGCCCGGCGCACCGCGCGGGTGAGCTGCCAGTCATCGTTGACGGCGCCACGCCAGCGGCCCGGCAGATCCAGGGCGAAGAAGTCCTCCCGCCGCATGGCCATGGAGCCGCCCCACGCGGAGTGGGCCCGTCGTGTGGCGAAGAGGGTGAGCACGGAGGTGTTGGCCATCGACGCGACCTGGGTCGCGACCCGCCGGTCGACGGGGATGAGCCACCGGTAGCCGGTGGTGGCTCCCGTCTGCTTTCGGCGGAGGGGCCCCACGAGGCGACGCAGCCACTGGGCGTGGGGAACCGCGTCCGCGTCGGCGAAGACGACGGTGGCGTCGTCGCGGCCCAACCGGCGGACGGCGGCGAGCTGGTTGTGGACCTTCTGCCCCTCGTCTTCCGCCGCCCCCGCGACGACTACTTCCACCCGCGGCTCGCTTGGCCGATCCACCCACTTCCGCAGCGCCGACCACGCCGGATCGTCACGGCCGCGGACGGAGAAGATCACCCGGTAGGCGGGGTAGTCCTGGGCGAGCAGCGCCTCGACGTATCGGTCGAGCCCTTCGTCGCCGCTGACAGGAACGATGACGGCCGCCGGCTCCGTCCATTCCCTGCGTCGACGGGACGACCCCCGCTGCGCGCGGACCAGGCGGCTGAAGCGGCGCACCGCGACGGCGGCGAGGAGGACGTGACACCCCCACGCCACCCAGAGAATGAGAAGCCAGAGCGGGGGCGAGAAAGTCATCCGTGCGCCCCCCGCGACGATCGCACTGCTCGCGGGTCGCAGGTCGGACCGCTCGGACCGGACGGGCTGTGCATGCTCGGCCGCCGTCTCATGGGAAGCTCGCTCCGCCTCCCTCCTCCCCGGGCTCTCGCGGCTGCGTGAGGTTATCCCGATCCGCCCGCCGGCCGTCGAGCCGCCGACGGCTCACCCGACGCCGTTTCATCGCCTCGCCGCCCACGTTACAATCGTCGGCGATCGATCGCGCACTGGCACGCTGTCGACCGGACACCGCTCACGAAAGGAGGTCCCTATGCACCGCACCTCGCTGACCCGCCGAGACTTTCTCGCAGGCACCACCGCGGCCGGTCTGCTGGGTGGCCTTCCCGTCTCGAGCCTCGCCGCCCGCGACAAGGTTCGCGTCGCGGTGATCGGCTGCGGCAACCGCGGCAGCGGCCACGTGAACTGGGTGGAGGAGAGCGGCGGCGTGGTTCTCGCCACGTGCGACCCGGACATCCAGCGGGCCAAGAAGGCGGCGAACCGCGCCAAGCGCGACGACGTGAAGGCGTATCAGGACTATCGAAAGATCCTCGACGACGACTCCATCGACGCGGTGGTCATCGCCACGCCCAACCACTGGCACGCCACGCTCACGGTCCACGCCTGCCAGGCGGGGAAGGACGTCTACGTGGAGAAGCCGGTCAGCCACAACGTGTGGGAGGGGCGGAAGATGGTGGAGGCCGCCCACAAGCACGACCGCATCGTCCAGGCGGGCACGCAGCAGCGTTCCGACCCGGCGCTGATCGCCACGCGTGAGGCGCTCGCGAAGAAGCGTCTCGGCGAGGTGAAGTGGATCCACGCCCTCTGGTACGCGAACCGCGGGCCGATCGGCGACGTCAAGCGGCCGCAGTCCGTCCCCGGCCACATCGACTACAACCTCTGGTGCGGCCCCCGTCCGCTGGTTCCGCTTCGGCGGAAGAGCTTCCACTACGACTGGCACTGGTTCTGGCCGTACGGCAACGGGGACATGGGCAACCGCGTCATCCACAACATCGACGATATCCACCACGTCATGCGGATGGGCGACCGCGTGCCGAGCCGCGTGATGGGTGTGGGCGGCCGCTTCAAGTACGACGACGACGCGACCACGCCCAATACCGAGCTCGTCGTGATGGACTGGGACGTGCCCATCGTCTTCGGCAGCCGGAACATGCCGTACGTCGACCCCGACAGCGGGAAGAAGACCGACGCGCCGTCCGCCTACCACAAGTTCGGCCGCGGCTTTCGGTTCATCAACCTCATCCAGTGCGAGGAGGGCTACATCGCGGTGGCCCGCGGCGGCGGCCAGATGTTCGATCAGGACGGCAACAAGATCGAGAACCTCCCCGGCGACGGAGGTCAGGGCCACATGAAGAACTTCCTCGAGGCCGTCCAATCGCGGAAGCGGGGCCATCTCAACGCGCCCATCGAGGAGTCCCATCGCTCCTCGACCATGCTCCACACAGGCAACATCAGCTATCGCATCGGGGGCCCGGCGAGCGTCGAGGACGTGCGCAGCCAGGTCAGCGGCCTCTCCGAGGCGGAGGAGGCGTGGAAGCAGACCGTGGAGCACCTCCGCCACCACGACGTGAACCCGAGCAAGGAGAAGCCGACGCTCGGCCCCTGGCTGACGTTCAACGCGGAGAAGGAGCGCTTCGAAGGGGACCGGGCCGACATCGCCAACACGCTCGTGAAGGAGACGTACCGACGGCCGTTCGACATCCCCGAGAAGGTGTGAGCGACACGCTCTTCCGAAAGAGAGGCGTCCGGACCCTCGCGTCCGGACGCCTTTTTCTTTGGGAACAGCGAACGCGAGCACCCATTCCCGACCCGCGGACCGCTTGCTTAGCTGGATCCGTATGGGGCGCCCCAAAGAGGGCCGGAGGACGAGAGTCGTCGACGCCTCAGAACGTGGGTGAGAAGCGCTTCGGGCTTCGCCCTGCCGCGGTCGCGGCGGGTCGGAGTCGGCCTGTCCCGACGGGACACAGCCCGGCATCGCCTGCTTCGGCCTCCTTTCCAGCCACGACCTCGCGACGGGCTCGGGCCGACGAATCACTTCTCACACACGTTCTCAGATCACTCACGGAGCCGCGTGCCACGCAGCGCCGGAAAGCGAGGTCGGTTCGAAGCAAGACCCGCTTCCGCAGCGAGCGAATGGGCAGGCGAGCTGCCAGTGGCACCCAGTGCGTGCGCTCCGTCGGGAGGACGCCGGGCCGCGAGCTTCGGCCGAAAAAGAAAGGGTTGCTCGTCTCCGGGTGTTCGGCACGTCCGCGTGGGATCAGTCCAGCCAGAGGCGCTGGTTGAGCTTCTGGGGGAGGTAGGTCTCCGTCACGAAGCTGAAGTCCTTGTTGGACAGCGCCTCCAGCTCCAGCTTCACCTTCTTGTCGAGCATGTGCTTGATCTCGTGTTGCCACGGCTTCTTCTGGAACCAGGGGTAGTTCATGATCTCCTTCGCCCGCCGCACGTCCTGCTCCGCGAGGCTGATGGTCACGGCGGAGGGGAGGTCGAAGCGCTGCGCGTCGTAGCTGCTCATCCCGATGAAGCGGGCATCGGGGATGGCCATCCGCTCCGACTCGAAGGCGAGGTTGATGGACCCCTGCTTCACCACGCTGTAGATGTAATACCCCCAGGGATCGTTGTCCACGAGGACGTAGACCGGAAGGCCCAGCTCCTGGTTCATCCGCCAGATGAGCCGACGCACGCCGCGGGGCGGCTGGCCGTTGCCGTGGACGATCATGCACTTGTGCTTGTCCCAGAAGCGATCCTCGCTGAACCGCCGCCAGACCGCACCCTTCTCGATGAGGAGGATGAACCTCGCCGAGTGCTTGGCGAACTGGATCACGTCGGACTCGACGATGCTCGGGACGGCCCACCCGCCCGCGCCCATCCGGGAGAGATCGATGGTGTCCCCGTTGTCCACGATGGTCATCGGGCCGACCATGGCGCCGCGGGGCTCGGCGAAGAGGCCGAGCTCCTCCCGCAGGCTCGACAGCGAGACCTCCAGGTCCTCGATGATGGGGTCGGACTCGTTCTGCTCCTCGAAGGTGTTCTCCTTCGACGCCGCGATGGTGTGCTTGCAGTGGTAGAAGAGGTCCCGGATGGAGGTGGTCTTCGCCTGCTCGAGCAGCTCCTTGGAGGCGCCCGCGACGAGCATGGTCTGCATGAACTTGCGGGCCTGGCCGAGGTTGAAGAACTCCCGCCGCTGCTTGTTCTGGCCCATGCGGAGCACGCCCGCCTTCTTGTCGAAGCGGACGTTGGACAGCGAGCGGGTGGGGATCTCGATGCCCGGGTCGTTCTCCTCGCTGACCTGCTCCACCACGCGGTCCGCGAGGCCGACGAGCTTCTCCGTGGTATCGGAGCGGGACACGCGCTTGTCGGAGTCGTTCTCCTTCGAAGCGCTTCCCTTCTGGGTCTTCCGTGTGCCCGCCTTGCTCCCCTGCTTCTTCGTCCGCCCCTTGCTAGCCATCCTCACCTCCGGAACCGCGGCGGCGACTCACTTCATTCCGTGCCCGAGCCGAACAGCGCCCCTTCGCCGTTGTCCTGCTTCTTTTTCCCTTTGCCTTCTTTCTTCGGGCTGGTCTTCCGGGCGCTCGTCACCGAGCCGCTCGTGGCGTCCGTTTGGGTCTCCGCGGGCTGTCCGCCCTCCTCCCGGTCGACGACGACCGTGGTGTCGTCCGCGATCGCCTCCGCGTCGGATTGCTCCCGGATGGGGTTCCCCTCCTCGTCGAGCGTGACGTCCGCCATCTCGGTCCGCCGCTTGGCGACGGTCTCGAACTTCTTCCGCACCTCCTCCTCGTCGATGTTGGGCTGGAGCGTCCGCAGCGCCCGGACCACCTCGTTGATGTAGCGGTCGAAGCGGTTCCGCCGCTCGCCCGCCTGTCGCCGGCGGGCCTGCCGGCCGAGGTAGGTCTTCAGCTTCCGCCCCGCGTCGGAGAGGGCGAGCTTGATCTCCTTCCGGATCTCGTCGTAGTCCGCGATCGACTCCTTCGACTCGCTGGTGAACGGCACCCACACGCTGGCCATGTGGATCATGATGACCATGGGCGCCTGGGGCAGCGCCCCCTTGGACTGGCTCAGCCCGTAGTTCCGCCAGCCCGTCTCCACCACGGCCTTGAACATCGCGCAGGAAGACTGCTGGTAGAGCAGCGGCACGCGGTTCGCGTAGCGGGTCACCCTCGCCAGCTCGTCGGCAGGGAGGTCGCCGCCGTAGGCGAGGCCCACCTCGATCTGGAAGGGGTTGCCGCGGTAGACGGCGGGCGGCCGCGTGGTGGCGGTGAAGAAGTCCGCCTTCACGCCCTTGAGCATGCCCGCGAGGATGTGCTTGGTCCCGATGGGGACGAGGCAGTCCGTCGGCGGCGCTCGGAAGCGTGTCTGCTGGACGGCCTGGTACAGCCGCTCCGCCTCGGCGTGGCCGACGTTCTTCACGGGCGTCCGGGGGGTCATGCCCGCCTGCTGGCACAGGTCCTGGGCGACGCGGGCGCTCACCCGCGAGAAGTCGTTCTGGAGGAAGGCGCCGAGCTGCTTGTGCTCCGTGGTCCGGAGCATCATCCGGAGCGTGCCCAGCTCGATGCCGGTGGGGTGCGGGCGGATCTCCACGGGCTCGGCGGGGAGCTCCTCCACGGTCCGCGGGAAGACCACCACGCCGTGGTCCGTGGTCCGCGTCTCCGTGGCGCTCGTCGCGAGGGCGTTCGCTTCCCGCTCGTAGTCCACGTCCGTGCCGTCGCCGTCCTCCGCCCCGCCGCCGGCGGTGGGCGGCTGATACTTGATCGCCACGTGGGGATTCGCGATGGCGGTCAGCTCGAGATACTCGTCGACCGACTGCCGGCCGCGGTTGTACCGGCCCTCCAGCTCGATCTGCACTTCCGTGCCGGTCCGGTGGGGAAACGCGTAGTGCTCCTCCTCGTCGCTGACCTCGGCCTTGTTCCGCTGGGTATCGATGGCGAGGACCACGCGGTGGCACGGCTTGTTGGGCCTCGGCCGCGTGTGGATGACCATGGGCTTGCCCGTGGTCATCAGGCCGTACATCCCCGCGGCGGCGATGCCGATGCCCTGCTGGCCGCGGGACATCTTCAGCCGGTGGAACTTCGAGCCGTAGAGCAGCTTGCCGAAGATGTTCTCCACCTGCGACCGGACGATGCCCGGCCCGTTGTCGCGGATGCGGACGCGGAAGCGGGTCTCGCCGAGCGGCTCGATCGCGATGAAGAGCTCGGGGAGGATGCCCGCCTCCTCGCAGGCGTCGATGGCGTTGTCCACCGCTTCCTTGACGGTGTTGAGAAGCGCCTTCCGCGGGTTGTCGAACCCGAGGAGGTGTCGGTTCTTGGCGAAGAACTCCGAGACGGAGATCTCGTGCTGGCCGCGCGCGAGGGTCTGCGCGTCCCGCCCCGTCGCTCGCTTCGCTTGCGGTGATCGCTGAGTGCGTGCCATCGCCAGCCCTCCGTGGCGTGGGTCGGCCGCCGCCGACCCGCTTCAACTGAAAAGCGGCCACATTATTCACGGGCTTCCGCGAGAACCAAGCTTTCTGCGGAGATGACAGGCTCGGCGGCCCGCCCTAGCATAAATCTTAGACGTAGGCGTATTAATGCGCCGGGCCGTCGGGTGGCCCGCTCGCTCCCCTCCGCCGGCCCCGGAGGGCGAAGGCGTAAGGCCGACCAAGCCTCACCTCGGCCGGACCTCGCGAGGTCCGGCGTGCGATCGTTGGACGGCCCGCGACACGGGATCGGAGCTTGTTCGACGCACTCTTCCAGTTCGTCAGTCGCCTCGAAGGGGTT
>CAZQQP010000125.1:0-8578 GCA_964595475.1 uncultured Planctomycetaceae bacterium
GCCTCCCCCTCCCCCTCCACCGCCTCCCTGATTGCTGGTGATCTGCTCCAGGTCGAAGCTGGGGCCCCCGGAGAACGCCGGCGCTCGGATCAATAGGTCACCGATGGAGTAGATCTTCCGTTCCCGATACCGCGGCTGGTTCGCCGTGGTCTTCGGAAGGACCACGATGTGCGTCCCGCTGCGGCTCCGCTGCCAGACCACCCCGACGGTCCCCGTGCTGATCTGTGTGGTGATGGAGTCGAGCGCCTGACGCAGCGTCCGCCGCCCGACGAGCGTGACCTTGGTCTCCTGGATGTTGAGCCCGTTCTGCTTAAGGGCGTTCCGCCTCGTCACGATCGGCATCGGCGTTTGCTGCTGAAGCCAGTTGAAGACCTCCATCGCGGGCGTCGGCTTCCGCATGTCGGCCTTGGGGAGCACCTGGTTCAGCGCCCGGCCCAGTGTCATTGTCTGGCTCTTGTCCTGGTTCCCGCCGGCACCCGGGCGGGCGACCCGACCGCGATTCTGGGCCTCCACGAACGAGACGCTTCCGACGATGAGACCGACCGCGACAACCCACGAAATGCCTCGCATGGCGTGCCCTTTCGAAGACGTGCTGAGCCACCTTCTCCCGACCGTCATCCCCACTCTAGCCCACGGACCCCCCGAGTCAATGCGTGCGGGCGACGTCGACGCGGGACTCGGCGGCGCCTTCAGAACGGGATCAGCAGACCCAGGTAGCCGCCGATCGCGTCCGTCCCGGGGTTCTCGTCCTCGCCCGCGATGCCGGCGTTCGAGATGTGGCTGTAGCGGAAAGCGCCCGTAGCGGAAAGCGCCCTCGAGGTGAAGGCCCTCCATGAGGCGGCAGGTCGCGCCGAGCCCCACGTGCTCGGAGAAGTTGAAGTGGGTTCCGTCCTCGTCGCTCGCCGCGGGACCGTCCGGCAGGCTCACGCCCGTCTGGAGCACGCCGGCCCCGCCCTCCGCGAACAGCGACCCGCGTCGCCGCAGTTGAAGCTCCACCGGGCGAGGAGGTTGAGCCCCGCGCCGCCCGCGTCGCTGTCACTCGCCTGGTCCGCCCAGAGGCCGACCCATTCGCCGCGGGCGGCGATGCCTTCCCAGATGTCGTAGTTCACGCCGCCGCTCAGCCTCGTCGCTGCGGGTCGTTGATGTTGGAGAGGCCGAATGCGAAGGCGTCGCCGCCGTGACAAGCGTGGACCGGATCGACGCACGCCCTTGTGACATGGCATGTCACGGGTTCGCCCTCGCTGTCCCCACGACGTGGGGGCGGACGAGCGAGGCGAACCCCTCCCGTCCCGCGACGACGCGGTCGCGTCCGTACAAGACCGCCAGCTCACGCCGGCGATCCTCCTGCCACGACGGATCGAGAAGGTCCGGGTCGCGGACGCGGAGCATCTCCAGAAAGCGGGACGGCGTGTTCGCGAAGGCGGTGTGGTCCTTGAAGAACAGACAGGTGAGATAGGGAATCGACAGCTCACGGAAGGCTCCGAGTGTGGCGGGGAGGTCGTCCCACCGGCCGAACGGGCTGAGGGTGGGGACCACCCAGACGCCCGCCTCCCGGAGCCGGCGGATCGCCGCCATGCGTTGGCGATACAGCGGCGTGGCCCGCTCCCACGCCCGGATTCGGTCGTCGCGGTCCGTTCCGATGCTGTAGCTGACCAGGGCCGGTGGCCCGCCGTCCGCCGGGCGCGTCTCCCGGGCGTAGCGGGCGATCCACCGCCGGTCGCGGTCCGGGCGGAAGCGGGTCTGCACGACGACGCGTCTCGGCCGCTTCGCAACCGGTGTCGCGGCGAGGGCCTCCCAGACGGCTCGCGTCCGCGCCGGCGGCGAGGCGTAGGGGTCCGTCACGCCGCTCCAGTAGAGCGTGGTGTCCGTCAGCCGTCCGCGGTCGAGGAGGCGGCGGAGCCGGGCGATCGCGTGCCGCTTGGGCCGGACCACCGATCCCCACGCCCGCCCGTCCGTCCCCTTCACCGCACGCGGAGCCAGGCGGGGCCCGGCGGGCACGTAGCAGAAGAGACAGCCGCCCGGACATCCCACCTGCAACTGCATGGTCCAGTCGAAGGGGCGGATGAAGCCGCTCGCCGGGCGAAGGACGGCCGCGTCGCTCGTCCCGCTCGCCACGCCGGGCGGCGGGGCGTCGCCGAAGAGGTCGCGGTAGGTCGACTCATAATCCGCTCGCATGGGCGTATCATCGTACCCCCGATCCGCGGAGGACTTGACCGATGGTCGCTCTCGAGCCGCTGGCGAAGCCGCTCCTGTTCCTCCACCTCGTGGCCGCCGCGTGCGTCGCCGGGGCGGCGGTCCATCTGGTCCTTCGGGTGTGGGGCTATCTCCGCGGCCGGTTCATCAAGACGCGGCTGGAAAAGGTCTACGCCCAGATCCTGGTCGTCTCGTACGCGGTGTGCTATCTCCTCGGGGCGCTGATCTACCCCACCTTCCGCGTCCATGTCCGGGCCGCGTACTTCGACGCCGAAATGCCGTGGGCGACCGGTCTGTTCGAGGCGAAAGAGCACCTCGCCACGCTCGGCCTCGTCACGGCCGTCGGCGTCTGGCTCCTCTCCCTGGCGATGGGCCGTCCCGCCCGCGATCCGGAGAACCGCCTGCTCCCGCTCTACGGCGGGCTCGTGGCGATCGTCCTCGCCATCGTCGCCTACAACGTCTGGAGCGGCTGGTACCTCACCACGCTACAGTCCGTCTGATGAGCTCCGCGGAGCGAACCTTCCTCGCTGTGGCCGCCGGCCTCGTCGCGTTCGCGGCGACGTACTTCGTCAGCCCGCCGGCGCCGCGGTACTACCCGCTCTCCGGCGAGTGGCGGATGGAGCGCCGGCCGGAGAAGCCCTCCATGGGCTGGTACGGCCGGTCCGCTTGGGGGCTGGCGGCGGCGCTGGCCGCGGGCGGCCTCGTCGGTTGGGTCAGCGGACGCGGGCGCGGCCGTTGGCAGGGGCTGTCCGCCGGGACCATCCGGCTGGTGACGACGGTCGTCCTGACGAGCCTCGGGGCGCTCGCCGGCTACATCGTGGTCGCGAACTTCCGCGAGTGGGGCATCTGGTAGGTCGGGACATGGGCGTGGAGCCCGGGCGGTGAAGCATCACACGGGAGCGACCGCCCGAGCGGGGAGGCTCGACCGTCAAGGTCCGGTCGCGAGCGGGTCATGGCTCCCGGCGGCGGCTCCATGGCCTACCGCTCCACCTCGCAGACGATGCGAAAGCCCACGTCGTACCAGCGGCTGTCGGCCGGAAGGTGGTCGCGGGCCGCCGCCCAGTGCTTGGTTCCGGAGTGGTAGTTCCACGAGCAGCTTTTCACCACGCGGTCCGTGCCGTCTTCCGGACCGGTCGGGTCCACCGCCGGCTTCGCCTCGGGCAGGTCGAGCGGCGCGTAGACGTCGGCGGTCCACTCCCACACGTTGCCCCCCATGTCGTGGAGGCCGTAGGGGTTCGGCGGATAGCTGCCCACGGGCGCCGCGACGACGTGGCCGTCCTTCGTCTCCTCCTCGAGGAGGTTGGTCTTCGTCCGGTCCTTGGACCACTCCTCGCCCCACGGATATCGCCAGCCCTCGGGGCCACGGGCCGCCCGCTCCCACTCCGCCTCGGTCGGCAGGCGGTACCGCCTCCCCGCCGCCTTCTCCGCGGGCCGCTCGCTCAGCCACTCGCAGAAGGCGACGGCCTCCGACCACGAGACACGCACCACGGGCTGCCGACGCTCGTCCAGCGAGTACACGCGGCCGCCCACCTTGTGGGTTCCGCTGTCGTGGGTGGAGCGGAAGCGACGGAACTGCTCGTTCGTCACCTCGTGGATTCCGAGGTAGTAGGGCTCGGAGATCCGCACCCGCCCGCCCTGCTCCAGCGCCGGAGCGCCCTCCCGCTCCGCCTTGGCGCCCATCCAGAAGGTGCCCGCGGGAATGCGGGTGAACGCCATGCCCAGGCTGTTCACCAGGCGGCCGTCCTCCTCCGCCGGGGCGCCTCCGCCGGGACAGCCGGCGGACCACGCCAAGAGAAGCGAGAAGGCCGTGGCGGGAAGCCGGGGTGAACGGATCGGGGATTCGGATCGCATGGGGGACCTCCGGAGACGGAATCGCGTGTTGACAGCCGCTGCGGCGGCGCGGTATATATCTCGCACACAAGGCTAGGGTCAACGTGTTTCTTTTTTGGAGGGTTTCCCGATGAGGTACGTGAGTGCATGGATCGTGGCTGCGAGCCTGGTCGTCGGTGGGCTCGCCCTCTGGCAGTCCCCGCAGGCTTTCGCGGAGGAGCACAAGGACGCCGCGACGGCGACCGGTACGTCCACGTGTGCCCAGTGCTCGGAGCCGATCGCGGGCCACGACGTGATGCTGAACCTCAGCGAGAAGGTGCGGCTCGTCCTGAAGGGCAGCGGCGAGAACTACAAGAAGGCCCACAGCGTCCGGAAGCAGGGCAAGAAGATGACGGCCGTGCTGAAGGGCGAGCTGCAGGTCAAGAAGGACGACAACGGCGACCCGTACCTCTGCTCGAAGGTCGAGAAGATCAAGATCCACGACTGATGGGAGCCTGGCACACGACGGGTCGCACGACCAAGCGAGGTCGGGAGAGCTCTCCCGGCCTCGTTTTTTACGGTCCCGTTTACCGGCTCGCGTGGTCGGAAGCCGGCCGCGGCGACGGGCCGTCGGCTCCGTCGTCCGACGTCTCCGACGCCGCGGAGCCGAGCGGACGGGCCTCGAACCGCATGAGGCCCCACAGCCACCCGGTGCGGAAGCGGTCCGCACGGAGCACCTCGAGGCCCGCCGCTTCCAGCCGGGCCCGACAGTCGGCGAGGCCGTCCATGCGATGGAAGGCCTCGTCCGTCAGCCGCAGCCACGCGGCGCAGAGCTTGCACGTGAGGAAGTCGTCGCACCAGTCGACGAGGAGGACGGTGCCGGCGGGCCGGACCACGCGGCGAAGCTCGCGGACGGCGGCCGACGGCGACGGGAAGTAGTGGAAGCTGTTGACGCACGCCACCCGGTCGAAGCTCGCGTCGGGGAGCGGGAGACGGCTCGCGTCCGCCTGGACCCACCTTCCGGCGACCTTGTCCCGGGCACGGAGGAGCATACCGAGGCTGATGTCGCACCCCACGACCTGCGCGCGGTCCACGCCGAGGGCACGGACGAGCTCACCGGTGCCGCAGGCGACGTCGAGGAGCCGCTCGTCCGGCGCGAGGTCCATCCACGCCGCGGCCGCGCCCACCGTGCGGTCGATGTAGTGCCGCCAGCGACGGTCGTACTCCCCGGCCAGCCGGTCGTAGACCGCCGCGATGGAGTGGGTGGGATGCGACATGGGCGTGACTCGGCTTCCGCGGACATCGGCTCAGCGAGGTCCGCCGGTCCAAAGCGCGGACGGTAGGAAGAGGTGCCGGACGTCCCGCAGGCACACCCCGCGGGGATCCATCGAAGGGGTCGCCCGGGACCACCGACGGGGTCCCTCCGGGACATTCGGGAGCTTCGGCGGATGCCTCCCTCGGACGCCGGCCGAGCCCACTTCGCTCGGCACAGACGGCGCGCTCGACGAAGGGGCTCACTGCATCGCTTCCTCGACCGTCGGGTAGACGCCCATGAGCGCGTTGAGGCGGGTCTTCTCGAGCACGTCGCGGATGGTGGCGTTGGGCGCCGCGAGCCGGACCTCGCCGCGGTGGTGGCGGTTCCGGAGGTGACCGAAGACGATCCTCGCGAGGCCCGCCGACCCGATGTGCTCGACGTGCCCGAGGTCGAGGATGGTCAGCGGGAACTGTTCCTTCGCGAGCGCGTCGAGGGCCTCCTGCAGACGGTCCGCGCTTTCCACGCCCGCCGACCCGTGCAGGCGGACGATCGCCACGCCGTTGCGCCGTTCCACGTCGACGTCGAGGTGGCCACCCGTTGCCATAGCCGTTCTCCAACCCGCGAAGCGACCGCCGGACGCCTACTTGAACTCGACCTCGACCGTTCGGTCCGTCTCGCCCTCGACCGGCTCGAGCCCTTTGACGGTCTTCATCTGCTCACCCGGCTCGCCCACCTTCACGTGGTAGCGGCGGTACCGGTGGAAGACCTTGGGCCGGACGGATTGGCCGCGGTAGCGGCGGGCGTGGACCAGACGGCCCCGCAGCGACTCGTAGACCTTCACCACCGGGTCCTCCATCCCGCGGACGCGGATGGTGGGAAGGCGGCCGCGGGCCACGCGTCCGTAGTTCGCCGCCATCTTCACGGTCTTGGGCCAGCCCGGGAACTGCTCCGTGGTCTTGCCCACCGCCGGGTTCGTCAGCTCCGGCCAGCACTCGATCGTGATCTCCAGGCGCTCCTTGTGCATCCGGACCAGGCCGTAGCCCGACGACTTCCGGTGGGCCCGCTTGTACGGCCCCGCGAAGCTCCCCTTGGGCTCCGGCGCCGAGCCGGGGTTGGCCACGGCCCACGCGGTGAACTTGTTCCCGAAGCCGTCGTGGAACTGACCCGTGTACTTGGGCATCCCTTCCTTCCGGTTCTTCCCCGGCTGCTTCGGTCGGAAGGCACGAGGGTATCCCGCGGCGATGGACGGCACGGACAGCGTGTAGGGCGCGTCGCCCCAGTCGTTGACGCCGTAGTGAAGGAGCATGGGCAGGTGCTGATCGCCGTTGAGGTGGAAGGCGTAGCCGCGGCGGAGAACCTCCAGCGCTCGGTTCCGAGCGGACGGCGGCCAGCCGTTGGAGTCGAGGTCCGCCACGAGCCGCTTGCCCCCGCCGTGGATGTTGGGCACGCCCGCGAAGACGGTCTGCGACAGCGCCATCTTCATGTCGACGCCCTTCCAGTTGCCCGACCAGTCGCGGAGAAACTTGAGCTGGCGCTCGCCGAGGAGGCGGGCGTCGGAAAAGTCCACCGTCTGCGGGTCGAAGCTCGGGGCCTGGACGTGGTCGGGCCGTCCCTTCTGTGTGGGCGTGTAGCCCGCCGGGCCCGTCTTGAACTTGCGATCCTCGATCACCGCGAAGCTGATGCCGCCGTAGAGCATGTCCGTGTAGTAGACACCAATGCCCTGGGCGACCGGCTCGGGGTCGTACGGCGCAGGGAGATGGCTGGTCTGGGTGCGTTGGACCATGTTCACCCACTTCGGCGGCATGCCGTAGCCGCCCCGCGCATGCTTTCCGATCGACGGCACGGAGCGGCCGCCGGAGCCCCAGATGTTCCCCTGGTAGACGTCGTGGTCGTCGGGGAGGCAGACCGTCGGGCGGTTCTTCGTGAGGTGGCGCCACGACCAGCCGAGGAGATACCACTTCCTCAGGTAGTCCAGCGTCGCGACGGACACGTCGTCCACGCGGCGGACGCCGTAGCCAGCGACGTTCTCGTAGATCTGGTCGCCCGTGAAGACGAGGACATCCGGATCGTGGTGGCGGACACCCTTCACCACCGGCGTGTCAGGGAAGGCGTAGTCCTTGTTCCCCGTGAAGCCGGCGACCGTGACGGTGCTCTTGTCGACGGGCTCCTTGCGGACCGTACCCGACCACGTGGCCCGGCGGGTGCTCCCGTCGGCACGCTTCATCTCGTAGACCACGCGATACGGAACGTCCTCGGCGCTGTTCCAGTCGGTGACCCGGAAAGTGGCCGTCCTCGCGAGGGCGTGGATCTCGGCCGTGTCCGCGGTGGACCAGTCGCCGTCCTTGCGGACCTCCAGCCGGACGGTTCGGTTGTTGGCCTCGCCCACGGGGGCCATCTGGGCGGTCATGTTCAACGTGCCGCGGCTGAGGGTGTACATCGTGTGGAGGATGGGGCCGAAGGCGTGGTCCGGATGGGCCGTGACCTTGTCGCCCGAGACGGACCAGCCGCTGTACGCGACGTGGCCCTTGCCCTGGTCGCCCTTTCCGTCGCAGGCGAGGGCGAGATTGCCGACGAGGGCGTCCGCGGACAGCTTCTTGCGGACGGACGCGAGCGCCTCGCCCCCATCCGGAGCGTGCGCCGTGAGGACGGCCGTGAAGCCGCCGTCCGCCGGCTCGGCCCTCAGCCGCAGCGTGACGGCGGAGAGCGGCAGGTCGCCGCCCGCGGTCTTCCCGGCGAGGTGGAGCTTTCCTTCGGGTGTCAGCCCCGCCGGTGTACCGCCCCCGCCGCGGACCGCCGCGTAGCGATGGTCGTCGATCGCCCCGTCGACCCCGAGGAGAAAGCCGGCACGGGCGTTCGGCCGGGTCTTCTCGCTATAGCTCACCGTGACGGACGTCTCGAAGGAAACGTCCTTCTCGTTGAGCTGGTGGGTGAGCAGGTGGACGTTTCGGTTGTTGGCCGGGTTCACGCAGACCAGCGACCCGTCGCGGACGCGCCAGTCCTGGAGCGGGTTGCTCCAGTAGGCGCCGCCGGGCCAGACACGGTCGATCGCGCCGGACCAGTCGCTCTCGAAGGACGCGGCCGTGGACGGTGACGCCGCACCGACGACGAGAACCAGTGCCGAGCCGAGCAGCGAACCGCGGAGCCACGCCAGCATCGGAAGCCGGGCCATCAGCATCTCCTTGGATCGAACACAGTCTTCGCCGGTCGCGACGGCGTGAGGCGGCACACGTCGCTTTTCTGCCCGTGCCCGCTGGAGCCGTGCCGACGCCCACGCTCGTCACCGGCTGGCAGTTCCCCGAACTCGGTCCCCTTGAGTGTGTC
>CAZQQP010000125.1:8588-12166 GCA_964595475.1 uncultured Planctomycetaceae bacterium
GGATGGACCGCGGCGCGTCAACGGCCCCGCTGAACGGAGGTCGCGGCGTCCGATGCTCGCCCCGTCGAAGCGGGCCTACCATGATGAGCGGGCACTCGCGGCTTGTCCGCCGGTGAGCGTGACCCGCGAGTCGGCGGAGACGCTCCTGGCTGACCGGACACACTTCGAATGGCGCGGGGGAACCATGCCACAGACACAGGTGCCGTTCGAGACACGCTGGTGGTGGCGGGACGAGACGTCGGGCAAGGTGGTCTGCGACCTCTGTCCGCGGCAGTGTCGGATCAAGGAGGGGAGCCGCGGCTTCTGCTTCGTCCGGGCCAACGTCGACGGCGAGCTGGTCCTGACCACCTACGGGCGGAGCTCGGGCTTCTGCGTCGATCCCATCGAGAAGAAGCCGCTGAACCACTTCCTCCCGGGCACGCCCGTGATGTCCCTCGGGACGGCGGGGTGCAACCTCGGGTGCAAGTTCTGTCAGAACTGGGACATCTCCAAGAGCCGGCAGATGGACACCATCGCCTCGCAAGCGGGACCGGAGGCGGTGGTCGAGGCGGCCAAGCGGGCCGGCTGCCGGAGCGTGGCGTTCACCTACAACGACCCGACCATCTGGGCGGAGTACGCGATCGACATCGCCAAGGTCGCCCGGGCCGAGGGCATCCGGACGGTCGCGGTGACCGCGGGATACATCAGCGAGGAGCCACGGCGGGAGCTCTTCCAGTGGATGGACGCGGCCAACATCGACTTCAAGGCCTTCACCGAGACCTTCTACCGCAAGCTCGCGAAGTCCCACATCCAGCCGGTCCTCGATACGCTCACTTATCTCCGCAACGAGACGGACGTCTGGTTCGAGCTAACCACGCTGATCATCCCCGGCGAGAACGACTCCGACGACGAGATCCGGCGCATGGCCGATTGGATCGTGGAGCACCTCGGGCCGGACATCCCCGTCCACTTCACCGCGTTCCACCCCGACTTCAAGATGCAGGACCGGCCGCCGACGCCCCACGAGACGCTGATCCGGGCGCGGGAGATCGCCCTCGATACGGGGATCAAGTTCGCGTACGTCGGGAACGTCCACGACACGGAGCGGGGGAGCACGTCCTGCCCGAGCTGCGGGACGCTGCTGATCGAGCGGGACTGGCACGAGCTCGGCGCCTATCGCCTCGACGGAAACCGCTGCGGGGCGTGCGGCGAGTGGATTCCGGGCGTCTTCGAGCCGACGCCCGGCCGATGGGGGAGGCGGCGGATGCCCGTCCGCGTCTACGACCCGAGTCGGGCGTACGTGCCCGCCACCGGGTCGCGGCTGAACAAGCGGCTCGAGGACCCGAATCAGGAGGGGACGGAGGAGAAGGGGCCCGACCAGGCGGGGACGGCGGACGTGGCTCCTCCGGCGGAGAAACCGGGAGCCCAGGAGACGTCACCGAAGAAGCCTCCAACGCAGGAGCCGTCGGCGTTGACCGAGGACCAAGCGGACGCACTGGTGCGGTGCGCCCGAAGCGCGGTGGACGCGGCGGTGCGGGGTCTTCCGCTGTCGGAAGAGCCGCCCGCCGACCTCGCTGAGGTGCCGCTGCTCGGCGTGTTCGTCACGCTCCGTCGCGGCGGGGAGCTCCGGGCGTGCACCGGACGGTGGGGGGCGGACGAGCAGGGGAGCCTGACCATCGGAAGCTGTCTCACCGGCGCGGCGAGGCAGGCGGCCACCGGCGACGCCCGCTTTCCACCGATCCAGCCCGAGGAGCTTCCCCACATCCAGGTGGAGGTCTCCCTCCTTCACGAGCCCGCGGAGATCCGCGGAAGCGGGCCGGAGCGAATGAAGGCGATAGAAGTGGGCAGCCACGGGCTCGTCCTCGCCCACCCGCAGGGGCGAGGTCTCCTCCTTCCCCAGGTGCCCGTGGAGAACGGGTGGGACGCCCAGACCTTCGTGACCGAGCTCGCGAGGAAGGCGGGGCTGCCCGCCGGCGCCTGGGCGGAGGACGGGGCGCGGCTGCTTCGCTTCCGCGCACGCGTGCTCTCGCAGCCGGCGCCCGAGGGCGAGCTGCGGCCGGAAGACCTCCACGCCAACCGGCTGCACCGGCTGACGGTCACCGCGGCGACCGGCCAGCTCCACGGGGCGCTGCACGACCCGGCGATGGGCCGGCCGCTGAAGCAGCCCGCAGCTGTGGTCCTCCGCAGCGCCGACGGAACGACGGGCGCCTCGTGGGGCGCCGGGCGGCCCCTCCTCGACCACGCGCGGACGGCGGGCGAGGCGCTGCGGAAGCAGAGCCCCGCGGCGGACGGAAATCCCGAGATCACTCACCTGATCGCCGCGGTGCAGCCCGTCCCCGTCCGCCCCGACGGCGACGGGCGGCGGTTCGCGCCGCTGGCCGGCCACGCCGTGGTCGGACGGTGGGGCGAGCGGCAGATCCTCACTTTGCCCACGGGCAAAAGTGCCCTCGACGCGGCGTTGCAGGGCCTCGGGCTCACCATGCAGCAATGGCAAGACGGCGTGGGCGAGCCGTCACTGACGGCGCTGCGTCCCGTGGTCCACAGCCCGGGGAACCGACCGGGTGGCGGCGGCACGCGAGAGCCGGCGAGGGTCGGCCAGTTCTACCCCGCCTCGCCCGACGCGATGACGGCGGAGGTGGACAAGTGTCTGCAAGCGGGAGCGGGAGCGCCGATGCGTCGCTGTCGCGGCGTGCTCCTCCCCCACGCGGGCTGGCGGTTCTGCGGACCCGTCATCGGGAAGACGCTCGCTCGGGTGCGCGTGCCGAGCCTCGCGGTGGTCATCGGGCCGAAGCACACGCCCCACGGGGCCAACTGGTCCGTCGCGCCGCAGGAGGCGTGGCGGCTCCCCGGCGACACGGTTCCGGTCGCCACGGAGCTCGTCTTTCGCCTCGTCGAGCTCGTCCCCGGCCTCTCCTGCGAAGTGGGGGCCCACCAGGCGGAGCACGGGACGGAAGTGCTGCTCCCGTTCCTCCGTCGGGTCAACCCGAACCTGCGGGTGGTTCCCATTACGATCGGAACGTGCAGCGAGGCGGGCGCCGCGGCGATCGGCCGGGGGCTCGCCACGCTCTTCCGCGAGCCGTGGCTGACGGGCGGGGAGCAGCCGCTGCTGGTCATCTCCAGCGACATGCATCACTTCGCGTCGGACGCTGTCGGACGTCAGCTCGACCACATGGCCCTCGAGGCGCTGAGCAGCGGCGACCCGTCGCGGCTGTTCCGAACCTGTCAGCGGAACAGCATCACCATGTGCGGGATGCGGCCCGCCGCCGCCGTGCTCCGGGCACTCGGGGAGGTCGGCGGCGGCGTGCGACCGGAAGTGGTCGACTACGCCAACACCGCCACGGTGACGGGCGACCCCTCCTCGGTGGTCGGGTACGCCGGCGCCGTCATCGACTGACCGCAGTCCTCGTGCGACCGCCCGGTGCCCCCGCTCGAGCCGACCCGTCGACGAGGAAGCGGTCGCCCCGCAACGAGCCGCGCCCGTCAGATGGTATGTATGCGGCGGGAGGGGGCTTTGACGGCACGGTCACAATGGACAGCCGCGCGAATCGAGTAGCCGGGGGAGGTCGCCCTCCCCCAGCTCTCACACCACCTGGCAAGCC
>CAZQQP010000126.1:0-5907 GCA_964595475.1 uncultured Planctomycetaceae bacterium
TAGGAGTTGAATCCCTCGGGCAGGTTCTGCAGACCGATGATCCCCGCGAGCACCCACGCCAGGCGCGTGTCCCCCAGCGCGCAGGCCGCCCCGAGGGCGATGGCCTCGGGCACGAAATCCATGAGCATGGCGACGAGTTGGGCGGTTGAGGCGCCGGATTGCTCGATGACCCGATCGATCCCGAGGAACACCACCCCGCCGAGCACGTACAGCAGAACCGCCCAGACGGGATGCAGGACCTCGATGCCATGCGGCACGAGGACGAGGGCGACCGCCGCGAGCAGTGCCCCGCCGCCGAACGCCATCACGCCGCGTAGAAGGATGCGGCGCACCTCGCCCGGGGAGAGATGTTCGATGTGGGCGCCGAAGCCGCCGACAGGGATCGCCGCCCCCGCAACGGCCGTCGAGATAAGCACCTTCCATAGGGCGTCCATGGGAGCTCTCCCGGCGTGGTCGCGTGAGTCATGTGGCCGCGGCGAAGAAGTGACCCATTTTCGCGGCGCCACCAGCGCTGGCGACGATGGGCGGATAACGGCCAGTCGCGGTGGTCCCCTTTTCGACACTCCCTTGGGTCGGCTTTCCGCTGCTTGTTCCCATCCCGCCCGCCGAGCGGGATCAGCCGCTGTCGTCGACAGTGCCGCTTCCCGGCGCGGCGTTGTCCTCGACGCGCCGGCGGGCGCCCTTGATCGGGTCGTCCACGCGGGCCACGTTCCCGGCGATGGTGTAATCGGTGAGCTTCGCCTTCTTGTCGCCGCGCGTGGTGATCGCGAGCTTGCAATCGACGGCGACGATGCCTTCGAGCCGGACGTCCGTGTTCACGTCGCAACCGGCCTCGCCGTCGTCCTCCACGGACACGGCGTAGACGCAATCCTCCGCGTAGATGTTGCGGGCGACGACCTTCTCGCAGCCGTCAGCGATCTCCAGGGCGCCGCGGATGTCGCTGCCGGGGGCGCGGATGTTCTCGATCACGAGGTTGCGCCCCTTGGGCTTACGGCCGACGAGGGAAACCGTGTCCCGCCTCATGTCACGGCTGACGATATCGCGCACCAGCCCGCCGTTGATCTCCCCCTGGTTCCAGATGCCGTGGCGGCCGCTCTTGGCCACTCGACCGTTGCGGATGACGAACCCGCCGCGGCCGGCCTTGATCGGGCCGGCGGGCCGAAGACCGTTGCCAATGATGTCGAAGTGCGTCATCTCGACGCCGCGCGACTGAATGATGACGCCCAGATGCTCCTCGCCCTCCGGGATCCTCGCCTTCAGCCCGCGGAAGGTCAGTGGCTTTTTGATCACGAGCGGCTCGTGCAGCATCAGCCGTTCGGAGCCGGGATACGTCACGGTCGAGTGCGGCTCGGCCGCTTCGATGCGCTCCCGCAGCTCGGATGCGTCCGGGGCCTCAGCATCCTCGCCGGCGCCGCTGTCATCCTGGGCGGGTGCGGGTGCTGCAAGCGTCAGGCAAACGCCCGCGCCGATGGCGAGCAGCGCCCGGCTGAACTGGAACCTCGGCATCCGTCGTCTCCGCGTGAGAGCCATCGGTTGTCCTTTCTCGAGTGGGGGCAAGCCAAAGCCATGAAGGGCCGCGCCACGCATCGCATTCTGCGTGCGATCGCGATGCGTGAGCCCCATCGAGGTCTCCAGCCTACCGCCACGCGACAGACGCCCGCAAATAGGGTCTTTCTGGAATTGGCGTCGGTGACACCCGTCTTCGGCCGAGGGGCACCCCCATCCCCTTGTGCGGCAAAGTTCTGCAAGCTGCTCGGGGCTCAAGGTTTCGCGCCCCGACCGCCCGCGGCGGCCCACTGGTTCCCGCGGGGTTTCCATGCAAAAATCGTCAAGCGCTCCAACCCGGCAAGAGGCAGACCGAATGATGCATAGTCCTCCACGCCGATGCTTCGCGCCCTTCATGAACGCGGCGGATGCGTGCCGGGCCGCGATCGTGCTGCTCGTGGCCGCGTACGCGCCGCAACCGACGGCCGCGGGTCAAGATACCACTGTCATCCGGGTCGCGCCGGATCAGACGCTCAACGAGGCGGTCGCCGGGGTGAAGGGGGCGATCAAGGTGATCCTGCCGGCCGGCGTCACCGAGCACGACACGGCGATCACGCGGAAGGCAACGGTGGTGATCAAGGGGCAGGGCGACCACGTATCGACGCTGCGTCCGAGCGGCGCGCTCGGCCCGGAAGAGGGGGTGGCCCTGATCGACCAGGACGAGCCGTTCCGCGGCGATCTGATCCTCAGCGACTTCACGTATGACCGGGCGTTTCATCCCGGCATCTCGGTGCGGGCCGACTGGCGCGCGAACCATCCGAACCAGGAGCCGCGCGACGTGCACAGCACCGGGGCCGCGGTGATGCGCGTGGGCGCCGAGGGTACGGTGAAGCTGCGCAACCTGACCGTGCACCATTTCGACTTCGGTGCCCGCGATGACAAGCCCACCACGGGAACGGCGTTTCTGTTTGGCCGGCCCAGGCACCGCGTGAAGTGGGTCCGGCGCGGGTTCCAGCCGCACGACTATCGGAAGGATCGGATTGTGCTCGAGAACGTGCGGATCGACTTCAAGAAGGGCGGGAACATCCGGCATCGGCCGGGCGCCCGACATCGCTCGATCGATTTCGGGTTCGTCGACCGGCTCCGGATCGATCAGGACTGCGTGATCCGTGCTCATCTTTGCCAGAACGCGGACCCGAAGCACACGGTCGGGGACGTGTGGCGCGACCGCGGGCAGGCGGCACGATGTACGGGCTCAACGCCATGGTTCACGAGCGGGCCCGCATCGACGGCGTGTACCGCAACTGCGACCACGGGGTATCGCGCAGCGTAACGACCGTCGAGCCGGACGCGGTGATCGAGTGGCGGATGGACGTGCTGAACGCCGGCTACGGGGACATGTTCTGGCAGTCGCCGCGCGCTCTCGACGACCGCGAGGGGCTGAAAGGCCACATGATTTTCAAGGACGTACGGATGGTGGGCCACACCACCGGCGAGCTGTGGAACGACATGGGCATCCGGGCCTTCGGCGGCTGGAAGAGCGTTCTCATCGACGGCTGCACGGTCGTGCGGCGTAACGGCTGCGTGCAGGTGGTCTCGACACAGGACGAGCACAGCGACCGCGTCGGGCAGGTGACGATCCGCGACGTCACGGTGCGGGGGCCGGACATCACCGGCGTGCGCGTCGGCGGGTACGAGAAGATCGGCGGTCTGACGATCGACGACGTCAACGTCTACGCCACCCGGGAACGACCGTCGTTCCCGTACGGCATCGGCGTCGAGGAGACGGGCGAGGGCGGCGGGCTGTTCACCATCCGCGACGTGCGCGTGGACGGGCATCTCGAAGAGCCGTTCGAGATCCGAACCGGCCCGCAAACCACGCTCGAGACGAGCAACCTGCACGCGCGGCTGGCCACGTTCCCGCCGCTGCCGGAAGGGGTGGACGTCGGCCTGATGCCGCGCGAGGGTTTCGGCTTCGGGCTCGCCGGCACGCACGCCGACCGGCCGCCCGTCCCCGGCACGTTCCAGTTCCCCACCGGGCGCGTCGAGCGACCGGGCATTTCCTTCACGCCGGTCGTCGGCGATCCGAAGCTCGACGCCACCGGCCGCTGCCAGATCGCCTACTTCGCCCGGCACCTGCGCCTGTGGTTCCGCATCAAGAAAGACCGGCAACTGACCCGCGCCGACGGTCCGGACCCGACCGGGGCCACGCGGCTGCGGATCGGCCTAGCGCAGGGCCGGCCCGGCGAGGCGAAGCAGTGGTACGAGATCGACGTCGCGCCGACGAAACGCAAAATCGGGCCCTGGAACGAGAGCTACGACCACCCGAAATACGCCCCGGCCACCCGCGTGCGCCGCTTCGCCGGCGACGAGCCGGCGGACATCGCGCTCAAGGCGGAGGTCGGCCGGCACAACGTCGTCTGGCAGTATTTGATCCAGATCCCGTGGAAGGCGGTCGGGATCGATCCGTCGAACGGGCGGATCCGTCTCGACCTGGGCTACATCGACGTGAAAAACGGACAGCGCGAGGGCGTCTGGGCGCTCGGCGGAAAGACCAGTCTGATCGGCGCAGGCGGGACGAAGCACTACAAGCGCGCCGCGCTCCTGCGCCAGGACGAGCTCAAACAGCTGAAGCTTTACTTCGAGGAGATGCAGCAGAACCGCCAGCAGGGCGTCAGCCAGGGTCAGTGATGCGGCGTCGGGGTGGGTGGGGTGAGGTGCGACCGCGTCTGGTCGCGTCCGCCGGAGGGAATGCCGGTACGCAACGGGAATGCTCGCGGCCCTGGTGGAGGTTATGCTCCCGATCATGCGTTGCGGGTCCGGTCAGCATCTGTCAGGGGGCAGCAGACCGGGAATCACCTCAGCACCGCACGCGCCGAATCGGATCGCCGGCCGACCGGGAAAACTCCGTTAACATTCTGAACACTCGAAACAGGGAGACCTACCCAATGGCTGGGAACCGCGTCCTCCATCTCTTCTGTCTCGCCCTCGCGATGGCTCAGGGGAACGCCGTGGCCGCCGCAGACTCCCCGGCAAGCGCCGAGCGCGGCGCTTACTTCCGGGCGGCCCGCGCCTATGCCGATACCATGCTTGAAAAGGGCCGGGATCGCTGGGGCAAGGAGCACACGCCGCTGTTCGCGGTGATGCTGAATCGTTCCAACCACGAGCTGTTCGGCGCCGACAAGGGGGAGGTCCGTCAGGTTCTGGGTCAGCCCGTGCTGTACAACGCGCAGATGTGGGGCGCGACGGCCAACCCGCCGGTCAACGCGGGGCTGTACCGCCTGCTGTACAAGCTGACCGAGTTGACCGGTGACAAGAAATACGCCGACGCCGCCGACGCGGCCCACCGCTACTTCTGGACCCACTGCCAGGACCCGTATTCGGGGCTCATTTCCCTGGGGCGAGGAAATGGCCTGGCACCTGAAACGCGATATGTCATGCACGTACATCAAGGGCTAACGGTTGCACGAGCCGTTTACGTCCCCCTTTTTCGACAGGTGCTACACGCTTGGCCGGGAGGTCCGAACCGCGCAATTTCGCTACGCCGACGGTCTGTGGGCTTATACCTTCAAGGATCACGAGAAGGCGATCTGGAACCGGCATTATCACATCGACGAGTGGCCGAAAGGGGCGCGTGGCGGCACGGAGTATTTTCGCCTGGTTGCCCAGTTCTGCAACACCTGGTCGATCGCGCACGACCGGGCCGAGAGCAAGCAGTTCCGGGAGACGATGGCCACGGCGATCCGCTCCGTGATCGATAATGCGCTTCGTCGGCGCAAGCCGAACGGAGTGATGCCCTCCGGCACCGGCGAGGGCATCCGCCAGGAGTTCTGGGCGCACCAGAACGCGTTCATGATCTGGAAGCTCGAGAAGGCGGCGCAGGTCGCGCTTCCGCCGCTGGCGGAGAGGATGCGGAAGCTCATCGACAGTTCACGCGATGTGCTGGTGAACAAGCTCGAGCACCCGCTGAAGCCGGAGAAGGGCTACCTCGCGATTGCGAACGCCGAGACGCTGGAGCCGGGCGGCCGGCCCGGTCGGAGCGGGCCGTACCACACCCGGTTGTGGGAGGCTCCGCCGATGGCCCGCTATGCGCTGGACCTACTGCTGTATGACCGGGTCTCGGGCGGTGATCCCGAGGTGCGCAAGCTGGCACTGAGGGGCGCGGATCTGTACTTGGAGGCAAATTTGTCCCCGTATCCGAAGAACCTGCGGGTTGATCGGATGGCCTACGCCCTTGCCTTGCTGGTCGAGGCCCATCGCGCGACCGAGGATCAGAGATATCTGACCGGGGCGAAGAAGTTAGCGGCGGACGCGACGCGGATGTTCCTCGAGGAGGGCTCGGCGCTGCCGCGCGGATCAAGTGGCGAGGGCGGGCTGCGCAGCGTTCCCGGCGACGCGTATGTTGCCGGCACCTATGACGAC
>CAZQQP010000126.1:5917-10740 GCA_964595475.1 uncultured Planctomycetaceae bacterium
GCTGCTGAAGCTGCACCTGGCCCTGAGCAATCAATCCGACTGCTAACACCGTTCGGCCAAGCAGCGTCCGCATGGGATGCACAGGAACGAAGATCACACCGATGGTTCCTTCGCGTGCAAGGGGGTCGGCTTATCACGGGTGGGTGCTGCTCGCCTGCCTTCTCGCTGTCCTCTCCGCGGATGCATCGAAGGACCGTCCGCAAAGGAGGCACTTCATGCAGGGCAATCGCATCTCATCGCCGCGCGGCCCACAGAATACGCGAACTCTTTAGTGTATAACCAGCCGCCGATTGTGGATCATCTGTTCGGATCGACGTGGCGCGCGGCTCGCGTCCACTACGAGAGCCTTCCTCGAAAGGAGTCTTGGCATGGACGCCAGCGGCCCGCGCGGCTTGCTGCGCTCCTGCGAGAAGCTGGAGGACTTCCGCATGGACCGGACCCGGCGGCACGAACTCAGCGACATGGTCGCCATCGCGGTCCTCGGGGTCACCTGCGGAGCGGAGAGCTGGACCGACATCGCCACCTTCGGGCGAGCGAAGCGGAAGTTGCTGGAGACCTTCCTGAAGCTGCCCGGCGGGATCCCCTCCGACGACACCTTCGGACGCGTGTTCGCGACGGTCTCCCCGAGGCGTTCCAGCAGTGCTTCGTCGCCCGAGTCCGCGACAGCCGAAGCTGCGGATGTCCCGCAGGGACGCCTTCGATGGCCACGGAGCTCCCGGACGCCCCACCGAGCTCTGCGCGAGCTCGGCTACGGAGAGACGTTGCGAGACGTGGGCCGAGCCATGCCGCAGGGACAAACGGCATTCGGCGGACGGTAGGATGGCTTGCGGACGTTTCTTCGCCAATCCGATTCCAGGGTAAACGGGGCATGAGCATGAAGACGACGCGGAACGGTGTCCAGATCGAGTGGGTGGCCGGGGACATCACGAAGCAGCCGGACGTGGACGCGGTGGTCAACGCCGCCAACGCGGAGCTCATGCCGGGCGGCGGCGTGGCGGGGGCGATCCACCGGGCGGCGGGGCCCGAGCTGGAGCGCGCCTGCCGGCCCTTGGCGCCCATCCGGCCCGGCGAGGCCGTGATCACCGAGGCATTCGAGCTACCCAACCGCCACGTGATCCACTGCCTCGGGCCCGTCTACGGCGTCGACGAGCCGGCCGATCAGCTGCTCGCGAACTGCTACCGGAAGGCTCTGGATCTGGCCGAGGCTCACGGCGGGCGCTCGGTGACGTTCCCGGCCATCTCGACGGGGGCGTTCGGCTACCCCATGGAGCCGGCCGCGGAGGTCGCGCTTCGGACCGTCGTCGAGCAGGCCGCCGGGCTTCGGAAAGTGACCCACATCCGGTTCGCCCTGCTCGGCCGTGAGGCGGTGCGGATCCACGAGCGCGTCATGGAGCGCGTGCTCGCCGACGCGTGACAGCGGCCGCCACGCCGGCTCCTCCAACACCGGCCGGGAAGCGCCCGCCGTGGGAGGCTCACGAGCGCGAGGCGGTCGCCGTCGAGGCCTCCGTGGCGATCGCGGGATGGCTCAGCAGCGTCACGCCGGGGTTCCGTTCACGGAAGTAGCGCTCCTGCCAGGCCTCAGGGAACAGCAGTACCGGCCCGCCTCGGTCGTCCCGGGCGAGCTCGGTGCCGCCGGGCAGATACAGCTCGTCGAGGGCTCCCGGCTCGTCCGCCCCCGCCGGCCAGCGGGCGATCGACCAAGGGGCGGTCTCCAGGCGGGACTCCGCCCCGTACTCGGCAAGGAGTCGGTGCTGGACCATCTCCAGCTGGAGTTGGCCCACGGCGGCGAGCAGCGTCGTCTTCTGTCCCCGCCGCCGCAGCTCGAAGCACTGCACAACCCCCTCCTGGAGAAGCTGCCGCACGCCGCGGTCGAACCGCTTGTGCTGGGCCGAGCTGGGATTGTGCAGGTAGGCGAAGCACTCCGGCGGGAACCGCAGGATCTCGCGGTATTCGATCGCGGGATCCTCGGTGAGCGTGTCGCCGACGCGGAGATCCCGGCCGATGATCCCCACCACGTCCCCCGGATACGCCTCCTCGACGGTCTCCCGCTCGCTGCCGAAGAGGCTCTGGGCGTTGGACAGCCGCACCCGCCGACCGCTCTGAGCGTGCGTGACGGTCATATCCCGAGTGAACTTTCCGGAGACGACACGCACGAAGGCGAGGCGGTCGCGGTGCTTCGGGTCCATGTTCGCCTGGATCTTGAAGACGAAGCCGGAGAAATTTGGCTCCGTCGGCTCGACGACGCGGTCCGTCGCCCGTCGTGGGGTGGGCGGTCGGGCGTGCTCGAGGAAGCTGTCGAGCATCAGCTGCACGCCGAAGTTGTTCATGGCGCTGCCGAAAAAGACGGGTGTCAACTCACCGCGGCGGATCGCGTCGGGGTCGAAGACCGATCCCGCCTCGTCCAGCATGGCCACCTCCTCGCGGACCGCGTCGAGGGCCCCGCGGTCCACCCGATCGCGGACCAGCGGATGGTCCGGACTGCCGACCTCCACGGGGGCGGGGTGGCTGCCGTGGGCCGTCCGCTCGAACAGGTGGACCTCGCCCGCCCGGCGATCGAACACGCCGCGGAACGTGTCGCCGGTGCCCAGCGGCCAGTTCATGGCGCACGCTCCGATGCCCAGCACGCTCTCCAGCTCGTCGATCAGCTCGAGCGGCTGCCGCGTCGGAAGGTCGAGCTTGTTCATGAACGTCAGGATCGGCACGCCCCGCTGCCGGCAGACCTCGAAGAGCTTGCGCGTCTCCGCCTCGATGCCCTTGCCCGCGTCGATGACCATCACCGCCGCGTCCACCGCCGTCAGCACACGGTATGTGTCCTCGGAGAAGTCCTTGTGGCCCGGGGTGTCCAGCAGGTTGACGCGGTTCCCGGCGTAGTCGAACCGCACGGCCGCGGAGCTGACGGAGATGCCGCGTTTCCGCTCCAGCGCCATCCAGTCCGCGGTGGTGGATCGTTGGCTCCGGCGGGACGCGACCGAGCCGGCGGTCCGCACGGCCCCGCCGTACAGCAGCAGCTTCTCGGTGAGCGTGGTCTTGCCGGCGTCCGGGTGGGAGATGATGGCGAACGTCCGGCGGCGGGCGATCTCGTCGGTCAGGTTCAACAACAGGACTCGTTCTTGGAGGAAAAGACGCGTTTCGAACCGCGGCGCCCGCCGAGGGCCATGCCGCTGGGCAGGAGGCGAGGACGCCGTACGGGTGTCCCATGAGGCGAAGGCATCGACGCTGAAGGCGCCGGTGCATCGGCGCTCCCGAGCGATCAGGGAGGCGTGCAGCCGCCGGGCAGCAGGTGAGTCGGGAGTCGGCCGGTGTGGGAATCGGCTTGAGCACGCATGACGGCCCAAGTATACCCTCGCCCGCCACCGGGTCACCCGCTCAATGGGGCGATTGCGGAAAAGGACCGTGTTGCGGTCGCGCCGGCCGTCACGACGTCAATCAACAGCTGCGGAGTCTGGAACCGGGACGCGGAAGCGGCGTCTCGCCAGCGGAGAAGCGAGCCCATGCAGCAGCTCCAGCGGGTCCGCGTCGAGGTGGCCTCCAACGAAAAAAAGCAGCCCCGCCACGCGCCGCTGCGTGGACGGCTCGCGCCGTCGCCTTCCGCGGCAACCGACGGCGGGGACCCGTAGCCGGCCCGTCGCGGCGGCCGGATCACGAGCCGCGGAGTTGCTGGAGCTCGGCGTCGAGGCTCGCGATCTCCTGGCGGAGCCGATCCAGCTCGGCATCCTCCTCGTCCGGCTGGCGGCGGAGGATCCGGAGCGGGCGTGGAGCGGTCAACCGCGCCCCAGCGCACTCCGCAGCAGGTACGCCGCGGGTTCTTGACCGTCTCGCACCGCCGCTGCGTATACTCGGCCTCGTCCCATCGCCGGAGCCGCCGACGGCTCTCTTTCACCGAAGCACTCGAATCGGCACCCGCCCCACCCGGCGGGCCTGTTGCGTGGAGCGCGTGTCCTGATGTCGGAAGCGCAGCGGACCGACCCAACCGAATCCTCATCCACCCGCCTCTACTACGGCTGGGTGATGGTGCCGATCGCGACGCTGACGCTGATCGCGACCGCACCCGCCCAGACCTTCGGCCTCTCGGTGTTCAACCCCTCGTTCCGCGAGGCCCTCGGGCTTTCCCACAGCCAGCTCACCGGCGCCTACATGCTCGGCACGCTGCTGGCGTCGCTGCCGATGAGTTGGTTTGGAGCCCTCATCGACCGCTTCGGCCTCCGTCGCGTGCTGACGGCCGTCGTCCTGCTGTTCGGCGGTGCCTGCGTGGCGGCCTCGCAGGTGGTCGGGCTGCTAACCCTCCTCCTGGCCTTCCTGATGCTCCGGATGCTGGGGCAGGGTGCAATGGGGCTGCTCAGCGGCACAACGCTCCCCTTCTGGTTCGAGCGGCGGCTCGGCACCGTGGAGGGCGTCCGCAACTTCGGCATCGCCGCGGCGATCGGCACGGTGCCGGCGCTGAACCTGTGGCTGATCGACACGGTCGGCTGGCGGTGGGCCCTCGCCACGCTGGGCGTGGGCGTCTGGTCGGTCATGCTCCCCCTGCTTCTGGCGTTCCGCAACCGGCCGTCGGACGTCGGGCAGCCGTTCGAGAACGGCGCCGTCTCTTCCGAGGGGCACCGCGACCCATCGGTCGCGCAGGACGACGGCTTCACCTTCGCCGAGGCCCGGCGGACCCGGGCGTTCTGGATCTTCGCCGCCGCCATGACCTTCTGGGCCATGGCCAACACCGCCGTGTTCTTCAACATCGTCCCGCTGTTCGCCGAGCGCGGTCTGAGCGAGGCGGACGCCGCGGCCCTGTTGAACGGCGTGTAACCCCAGTCCGGGGGCCATCGGTTCGATCG
>CAZQQP010000126.1:10750-11482 GCA_964595475.1 uncultured Planctomycetaceae bacterium
CACCACCTTCGCCGTCTGCCTGGCGGCGGCCCAGCTGGTCGGCGGGGTCCTGGCCGACCGCGTGCCGCTGAACCGCCTGCTGGCGGTCGCCATGGCGGCGGTGGTGGGCTCGATGGCGCTGTTCTGGACCATGCAGAGGCCGCTGTGGATCCCCGTATGCGGGCTGTTCCTCGGCTCGGCCCAGGGGCTGGTGATGGCGATTAAGAGCACGCTCTTGCCGCGGTACTACGGCCGGGCCCACCTGGGGCGGATCCGCGGGTTTTTCACCACGGTGATGGTCAGCGCATCAAGTGTCGGGCCGTTCATCCTCGGGCTCTACAAGGATTGGGCCGGCAGCTACGACGGGTGCCTGATGGTCTTCGTGCTCCTCTCCGCCCCGCTGGTCGGCCTGTCCCTGCTGGCCACCGCCCCGGCGCGGCGTGGGGCCGGTCCATCGGCCGACCCCGTCGCGCTGCCCGACCCCGCCGCTTGAGCGCGTAGCGCCCGGGCGATGCCCCGGGGACGTCGAGCGACGAGGTCTAGGGTCTAAGGACTAGCGCCCCGCCGGAGCGGCCCTAGACCCGGTTCCTTTGGAATTGGCGTACTTGACGGTCGGCTTGAGACAAGGGGGCTCCCGCACCCCTGTTCCACAACGTTCTGCGGGCTGCTCGGGCCTCAAGGTTTCTCAGCCCAGGCCCTCCGCGGCGCTCCGGGGGCCGACGCCCGCTCCATGCCCGCCACCCCTCAACCGTA
>CAZQQP010000126.1:11492-12085 GCA_964595475.1 uncultured Planctomycetaceae bacterium
TCCGCACCTGCACGCTCCGGCCCGGGGCCTGCGCTCCACCTTGACCTTCTGCCTGGACCGGACCGGCGCCGAGCTCGCCGGCGGCCCATCTCTTCGCGCACCTACGCGAATTGGAGAGCCCTAGATCCCGAAGCGACGCCGCCGGCGCCCTAGACCCTCGACCGAGGGTACATCGCAACCCATCAGGTGGACCCGTCGGCCCACCACCGCTTGAGGTCGGCCTTGAACATGGGGCTCGCCAGGGAGTAGCCCTGGGCCATGTCGACGCCGTGCTCGCGGCACGTTTGCAGCTGGGATGCGCTTTCCACTCCTTCGGCCACCGTCGTCATCCCCAGGTTCGCCGCCAGTGCGACGGTGGCGCCGACGATCGCATCGGCCCAGCGCTGGCCGAGGTTCTGGATGAAATAAGTAGGCGGAAAAGAATAAGTTGAGCCTATTCATCGGTGCCAAGGCGGAAGTCGGCTTCCGCCTTGGCACCGATGAGACGGCGAAGCCGATGATCGAGCAAGCGCAACCTCCGCAAATGCCGGGATCTGCCGCCGGCGGGGCATCGCAAATGGTTCGAGGCCCACGCCAAAGCAAGGAGGCTTCGC
>CAZQQP010000127.1:0-1308 GCA_964595475.1 uncultured Planctomycetaceae bacterium
GAGGAAGCCGAAGACCTCGTCGAAGCCGCGGTTCATCGGGTGGTAGGGCTCGGAGGCGCCGAGGTGCCACTTGCCGATGAAGCCGGTCGTGTAGCCCGCGTCATCGAGGACCGTGGCGAGCGTGGTCTCGTCCGTGGTGAGCCCCACGTTCTCGTTGTTCGGGAGGAAGGCGGGGTTCTTCTCGTGGCCGAAGCGCTGCTGATAGCGTCCCGTCAGGAGGCCCGCCCGCGTCGGCGAGCAGTAGGGGTGGGAGACGTAGCCGGCCGTGAAGCGCACGCCGCCGTCCGCGATGCGGTCGATGTGGGGCGTGGGGATCGCCGGGTCACCCTTCACGTTGAAACTGACGTCGGCGTAGCCGAGGTCGTCGGCGAGAACGACGATGACATTCGGGCGGTCGGCGTCGGCTCCGGCGAGCGGGGCGAGGGTCAGGACCAGCGCGAGTGCGAAAGAAGCGCATCGCATGGGGAGGCTCCTCGACGGTGCGGGGTCAGGGACTGCAGTCGTTCCAGACTCTTTTTAGCGTCACCGGCGACCACTGGCTGCTCCGCCTCGCTTCCCACCTTCGATGGGGCGGTCAGCACGGACACGGCCGCAGACGGCCTTGTCCGTGCCACCCAGCGAGCACGTTCGCGATTCCTTTACCCATTCATAGCGTGCCGCGGTTCGCGGGGTGTGCTGGGTGGCACACGCCGCTTGCCTGCCAGTGCCCGAGAGGCGGAAGCAGCCATTCTGAACGGGACATGCACGGAGCGTTCGTCGGGAGAGGTCGCCGAGCCGTCGGACACGCTCGCGACCGACAGGAATTCTTGCCCGCCGACCGCTGGTTTGGCCGGGGCACTGGCAGACGAGCTGCCAGTGGCACCCGGCGACGTCCCCGCCGGGCCACTGGCAGGCAAACTGCCGGTGCCACCCATCGAGTTCGCCTTGGACCGTCCCTCCGCGCGGACGTCCGGTGATCGAGCCACTGGCAGAGCAGAGGTCCGTCACGCGCAGCGGACGGTCCTTCACGAAGGGTGCCACTGGCAGCTCGTCTGCCAGTGGCGGAGGGCCGAGACGACGGACTCGTGGCGGGAGTGTGCGCGAGGCGACGAGCTGTCGGCCGGTCAGAGGTCGTCGAGGTCGACGAGCGGACAGGGGCAGTCCTCGCCCCACACCCGCTCGCTGTGGGGACAGTTGGCGTCGTCGTCGTCGATGCGGTCCCACTCCGCCTGCATCTTCCGGTAGAGGCGATACTTCTCGGGGTGGTTCTTGGCCCACTGCTTCCACTCCGGGTCGTCCTCCCGCTTCTGCCGCTTCCGGATCACGTCC
>CAZQQP010000127.1:1318-9323 GCA_964595475.1 uncultured Planctomycetaceae bacterium
GTCCGCGGCCTCGGGGAAGCGTTGCTGGTCGTTGGTCTCGACGAGCCACGCGTCGAGGACGGCGCGGAGCCGCTCGAGGGCCCGCTGATGCTTTGGCTCGTCCGAGTCGACCAGGTTGTGGACGTTGTGGGGATCGTCGGGGATGTAGAACAGCTCCTCCTTCGGCCGGTCCGGCCTCATGTACTGGGCCTGCACCGGGGTGAGCTCGTCCTCGAAGTAGAGCCGCCGCATCAGGTGGATCACGGGGTAGGAGGCCTCCTTGTACTCGTTGCGGACGAAGTAGGGCCGCTCCGGATACCAGTTGCGGATGTGGCGATACTTCTTCGTCCGAACCGCGCGGTTCCGTGCGGGCACCTCGTCGTAGCGCCCCTGGGCGGAGAACGCGAAGCGGCGGTGCTCCCCCTCGCCGCTCAGCGTGGCGAGCTTCTCCGCCCGCTCGCCGAGGAAGACGCGGCCCTGCATGGTCGCGGGCGGCGTCACGCCCGCGGCCCACAGCGTCGTCGCGGTGACGTCGATCTGGCTGATCAGCCGCTCGTCCACCTTGCCCGCCTCGTAGAGGGCGGGTGGGTCGAAGTTCTCCGGCCACCGCACGAGGAGCGGCACGTGCACGCCACTGTCGTAGACGAAGTCCTTGGCCCGGAGCATCGCCCGCCCGTGGTCGGAGGTCATGATCACCAGCGTGTCGTCCGCGACGCCGGCGTCCTCCAGCTTGCTCAGCAGCTTGCCGAACTTGCGGTCCGCGACGGAGATCGTGTCCAGGTAGCGTGCCCAGTCCTTCCTCGCGAGCGGGTGGTCGGGGTACTGCGGCGGCAGGTCCACCTTCTCCGGGTCCGCCCGCTCCGGCCCGTGGAAGCCCCGGTGGGACTCGCCCACCTGGACCTGGGCGAAGAAGGGCTCGCTGTTCAGAAGCTCCTCGAGGTCTCTCGTGTCGTAGGGCGAGTCCTCCCCCGCCCGCCCTTCGTAGTGGAAGTTCCAGTCCTTCTTCCCCCGCCAGATGAGCCCCGTGGTGTACCCCGCGGGCCGCAGCCAATCCGTCACGACACGCACGCCCGGCGGCAGCGTGGCCCCGTCGCTTCGGTGGGAGCGGTGGTTCTGCGCGTCGATGCTCGTGGCGTGCATTCCCGTGACGAGGGCGGAGCGATTGGACGAACAGACGGGCGTGGAGCAGAAGACGTTGGTGTAGCGAACTCCCTCGCTCGCGAAGCGGTCCAAGTGGGGCGTGTGCGCTTGCGGCTCGCCGTAGCAGCCGAGCTCCGGCCCCATGTCCTCCGCGATGAACCAGACGATGTTGGGCTTGTCTCCCTCATCCGCCGCGGAAGCGGAGCCGAACACAACGAGGGAGATCACCATCGTGGAAAGCAGCGCGCGTCGCGACATGGCTTGCCTCAGGGTCGGCCCCCTTAGTTGGTGTAGCTGGTCTTGGACAGGAAGGGGTTGCGTCGCCCGCCGCCGAGGCCCTCGGGGCTCACGGCGACGCCCACGCTCGTCTCGCCCGTCAGCGAGTCGACGTTGAGCGCGAGCATGAGGAGCCACCGGGGCATCCGCCGGGTCAGGGTCACGGAGGTGTCCCGGCTCTCGTTGTCCTCCAGGTCGAAGCTCTGGGCCACCTCCACGCGATACTTCGTGGTGAGGCGATAGTCGAAGCCGAAGCGCATGATGGTGCTGTTCACCACGTCGATGGACCGCACCTGGCCGAAGCTCCGGAACCGCGGCGTGTGGTCGATGTTCGCCCCCACGTTCCACCGCTCGAGCTCGCCGCTGTCGATCCCGAAGTTGTAGTTGCCCACGAAGCTGAGCGTGTCCGTCACCTGCCACGCGGCCTCCGCCGCGAAGTGGTCGGTAAAGATGCTCAGCTCGGGTCGCTGGTCGAAGAAGCGGCCGATGGGCGAGAGCCTCCGCTCCTCGTCCGACGTGAAGACCACGTCCGTGTCGATGCGGAGCCAGTCCACGCTCCGCCAATTGCCGGGCCCGCCCCGCTTGGTCTGGTACGTGTTCCGCAGGCCGATCCGCGCTGTCCGCCCCTGGGACAGCGACTCCACGCTGTAGTCGAAGATGGGGATGTCGCCCGCGGCCACGTTGCTCTCGGCGTAGTAGAGGTTCGCGGACGGCTCGACAATGTGGCGGATGCCGTGGACGTCGAGCAGGTCGCTCTCCGCCGAGTAGGTCCGGCTGAAGCTGCTGTGGAGCCGCACCCCGGCGCTTCCGTGGCCGCGGATCTGCTCGTCCTCTCCGCGGAAGGCCTCGAAGTGGTCGCCGTAGGCCGTCGCCTGACCCGAGACGTAAGGCACCGCGTCCACTTTGCCGATTTGCAGCGGCACTTGGATCTCCTGGCGGGTGTGGCCGCGAAAGCGGCTGTCCTCGTCGAGACCGGCCCGCGTGAGGGCCCGGTCGAACGCCACGGTCCTCGCGATGCCGAACCGCGCCACGGAGTCCGCCGCGTTGAACCCGAGCTCCGCGGGCGTCTGCTCGGGAAAGCTCAGCCGCACGGCGCCGGCGCGGGTCTCGGAGTACCACGTCGCGGCGCCGTCGAACAGCGACGTCGCCACCCGTCGGTACTCCACCTCGGGTAGCTTCTCCACGTCGTAGCCCACGCTCGGTCCCGCGCGGTTGCCCGCGGTCTGGAGGAAGGGCGTCTGCGGCACGAAGTCCAGCGGGTCGTACTTGGTCAGGAAGCTGGCGGCCCAGTCCTGCTCCTGCTTCTTCAGGTAGACCGACGTCTCGTATCGCTTGCTGGCGTTGGCCTCCTCGGGGAAGAACTCCTCGAGGAAGGTCGGGTCGCTCAGCCACCCCACCTGCGCGTCGAGGAGAAGGTCGTCGGAGAGAAACTCACGGTGGCGCCAGAGCGCCTTGCCGCGATACTCCGTCTCGGGCGTGATCTCCTCTCGTCCGCCCGGCTCGTCCTCCCCCTGATCGTGCTGGAAGTACCCCTCAAAGACGCCCCGCCGCCGCGACCGGTCGTACTCGAGGTCCAGCCCCGCCGCGCCGCCCCGCTTGGTCCGCCCGTCGAGCAGCAGCTCGCCGTCCACGCCCTCGGGCTGGGAGGTGTTGAGGAGGCTGAAGAGGTCCCACCGCGTCTCGATCACGCCGCCGTGCTGCGAGTCGCTTTCCACCTCCACGGACTTCAGCGGTGTGTCGGTCACCTCTCCTTCCATGCCCGGCCAGTAGAAGAAGGGGATCCCCTCCACGTTGAAGGTGATGTTCTCCGCGTCGTACCGCACTTCCTGATTGCCGGCGGAGTCCTCCTTCGCGCTGATCCGGACACTCCCCGCGCCGATGGAGAAGTGGGGCTTGTGGAAGGCGCTGGTGGTCAGCCGCGCATCCTCTGCGGACCACGTGTCCCGCGAGTGCTGGCGAAGCTCCCGGGCTCGGACGTAGATGGGCACCTGCCGGCGGACGCTCCAGGTGAAGAAGACCGCCTCGAGGACCACCGCCCGGTCCGTCCGCAGGTTGTAGAACATGCGAGGTCCCCGGACCGCGTAGTCGCCCGTGGTCGCGAGGACGTTGTCCTCGAGGTAGATGCCCCGCACGTTGGAGGCCTGCGTCTTCCGGCTCGTCGCCTTGTCCAGCGCCCCCGGCTCGAGGAAGACGACGCCCTTGTCCGCTTGGAGCGAGAGGCGACGGTCGGCGGAGGGCGACCGATGGAGCACCTTGAGCCCGCCGCTGAGGATAACGGTGCTCTCCTTCTCTCCCTCGCGGTAGACGACGTTCTCGGCGCGGAAGCGGACCGTCCCCTCCACCTCGCTCGGCCGCGGCGGGCCGGGCCGCTCCGGCGGCTTCTTCTTGGGGGGGAGGGGCCCCTTGGTCAGCTCCGGCGGAACCCCCTCCATCTCTTTCTTGAGCTTCGCCCGCCGCTTCTTCCGTGCCTGCAGGGTCTTCTCGGAGACGAGGGGCGGTCCTTTCGGCAGGTCCACCGTCTTGGCCGCGATCGCCTTGAAGTGACGGTCCACCCGCCGCCGGGCGGCCTGCACCAGCGGGTCGCTCGCGGCGGAGGTGCGGTCGAGGACGGAGGTCTTCACCTCCACCCCACCCGTGATGACCGCCGTCACGAGAAAGCGACGCCCCTCCGCCTGGACGGGTCCGGACCCGCCGAGCGACTGCACCTCGTCAAGGTAGACCGCGATCTCGCGTGCGGTCGGTCCGGGCCGCTCCCGCGGCGTGATGAAGACCACGGCCCGCGACGCGCGAAAGCCGTAGGACCCGACGGAGACCCGTACCCCGCCGCCCTCGAGGAGCAGACGCTGCGTGCCGTCGGATCGCCACGCCGTCACCCGCGGGGCCTCGACGGTCAGCCGCGAGTCCACGGGCTTGTTGGGGAGGACGGGGCCGGTCGCCGACACCTCCGCGAGCTCGTCGAGGGATCGTCCACGGTTCGTCGGGGCCGTCTTCTCCTCGGCGCCGAGGACGCACGCGGCAAGCGAGAGATAGGCGACCGCTTCGAGTGGGCCGATCTTGCGTCCGATTCGCATGGGGGAGGGCGTCCGTTCCACAGTGGTCGGCGATTATAAAAGGCCGGGCGCTGACAACAACGAGGCGACGCGAGAAGCCGGAGAGATCCGGGCCGGTTGCGAGCGTGGCCGCCCGGTGACCCGCTCGCCGCGGGCGTGCCCGACCTCGCGGAGAGTCCGGGCGGGCCGGGCGCTTCGGAAGGACACGACGGTCCTCACCCCGTGTTCCGCATGCCCGAGGCGATGCCCTTGATGGACAGCCGCAGCAGCTCGTCGATGCGTGTCGCCCGCTCG
This sequence comes from uncultured Planctomycetaceae bacterium, assembly GCA_964595475.1. Classification (GTDB taxonomy): domain Bacteria; phylum Planctomycetota; class Phycisphaerae; order Phycisphaerales; family Zrk34; genus CAZQQP01. The sequence continues at coordinate 6,058 of CAZQQP010000127.1, forward strand.
GGGTCCCGCTCGGGGTCCACCTCCGCCGCCCGCCGCATGAGCTCCACCTGGATCAGGTTGAGCGGGTCCACGTAGGGGTTTCTCACGTCGATGGAGCGGCGGAGCCACGGCACGTGCTCGAGGAGGTGGTTCCGCCCCGTGATGCCGAGGACCACGCGGGTGGTCCGCTTGTGCTCCTCCCGGATCATCGTCGCGATGCGCCCCTTCGCCCCGCCCGGCGCCAACGCGGCGTACTCGCCCGCGATCCGCGGGTCCGCCTTGGCCAGCGCCAGCTCCGCGTTGTCGATCATGGCTTGGAAGAAGGGCCACTGCTGATACAGCGTCCGCAGCCGCTCGGGGTCCGCCTCCAGCTCCGGCTCCAGCCCGCTGCCGAGGCCGTAGAAGCCCGTGATGAGGTGTCGGTTCTGCGTCCACGCGAAGGTATAGGGGATCGCCCGCATGTCCGCGAGGCTCTGCTGTCCCCGACGGCGGCTCGGCCGCGAGCCGATCTGGAGCGTCTCGATGGTGTCGATGGGCGTCGCCCGGCGGAAGTAGCCCACGAAGGCGGGGTCCGTCACCAGCCGTCGATACGCCGCTTGGGCCCGCTCCGCGGCCCGGGCCACCAGCTCGTCCGCCGCGGGGTCCGGCGGTTGGGGCGGCTCGGCGCTGACCAGCAGGGTCGCCCACGTCACCTGGGTGATGTGCCGCGTCGCGATGGCCGGATCGTCGTAGCGCTCCGCGAGCACCTCGCCCTGTTCCGTCATCCGGATCCGCCCGCGGACGGACTCCGGCGGAAGCGAGCGGATGCCCCTCGCCGCGGGTCCGCCGCCCCGGCCGAGCGCTCCCCCGCGTCCGTGGAAGAGCATCAGCCCCACCCCGTGACGCCGCGCCACGGCCGCGAGGTCCTGCTGGGCCCGGTGCAAATACCAGTGGGCGGAGAGGTATCCCCCGTCCTTGGTGCTGTCGGAGTAGCCCACCATGCACAGCGCCACGCCGCCGCTGCGGTGGACGTGGCCGCGGAAAGCGGACAACTGCAGCAGATGATCGAACAGCTCGCCCGCCCTCGCCAGATCGTCGATGGTCTCGAACAGCGGCGTGACGGGCATCGCGTCCGCCGCCTCGGGCCGACGGATGCGAGCGGCGCCCAACCTCGCGCACCACAGCATCGCCAGCACGTCCGCGGGACGGTGGGTCATGCTTACCACCAGGGCGCCGAGCGACTGGGCACCGTCCGCCACCGCCACCCGCGCCAGGTGGTCGAACAGACGGAGCATGTCGTCCGCGGGCGAGGGGAGGTCGCTGGGGCGGAGGCTCTCCACGTCCTGCGGGTCCACCGGCCGGACCAGGAAGGCGGCCCGGTCCTCCGAGGAGAGGTCCGCGTAGTTGTCGCAGAGGCCCGCGGCGCTCGCGATGTGGTCCACCCCCTCGTGCAGCCGGGCGGAGTTGTCCCGCACGTCCAGGCCCGCCATGTGGAACCCGAAGGTGTGGACGCGGTCCATCCACGCGTCGAGGTCCACGTCCACCAGACCGCTGTACCCCTCGGCCCGCAGGCTGTCCGCCATGCGGCGGATGTCCTCGTTGAGCTCCTGCGGGCTCCGGTAGGCCGCGTCCAGCGGCGGCCGGTCCGGCGGGGAGTCCAGCGTCCGTCGCAGGCGATACTCGATCACTTTCAGCCACCGGCGGTAGATCTCCTTGGAGCTGATCGGCTCCAGCAGCGACCGGACCCCCGACCACCGTTGCTCCGCGTCGGCGAGGCCCGTCCGGATCTCCGTGGACGCGGTGTGGCCCCGCTCGGAGATGCTCAGCACCTCGGACAGGCGCTCGCACTCGCGGAGGTGGCCGCCGATGGCGGACGCCCGCATGAGCTCGAGGGTCTTCCGCGTCACGTCCGCCGTCACCAGCGGATTGCCGTCGCGGTCGCCGCCGATCCACGTGCCGAACCGGAGGAAGGGCTGGGCCGTGAGGGTGCGCTCCGGCAAGCGGCCGATGGCCTCCCGCAACGAGCGGTAGATGGCCGGCACCACGTTCCACAGACCCTCCGCCGCGTAGCGGCCGCGGCCCACCTCCTCCAGGACCGTGGGCCGCCGCGGAGGGACGGGGTCCGTCTCCCAGAGACAGGCGAGGTCCGTCCGGATGCGGCGGATGAGGTCCTTCCGCTCCGGCCGGAGCAGATCCTCGCGGTCCAGCTCGCTCAGGTCGTTGCGGAGGCGCCGCAGCGTGTCGCGGACGGTCCGCCGCTTGGCCTCCGTCGGGTGGGCGGTGAACACCAGCTCGATCCGCAGGTGGTCGAGCAGCGAGCGGAGCTGCTCGCCGTCGAGGGTCTCCGCGAGCCGTCCGACCGCGTCACGGAGCGACTGGCGGCTTCGCTCGGGCCGCCCCTGTCGCTCCCGCTCGCGGAGGACCCGGATGCGGTGGCGATCCTCCGCGAGGTTGGACAGGTCGAAGTAGACCGCCAGCGCTCGGATGACGTAGGCGAGGTCGTCGAGCTCCAACCCGCCGATGAGGCTCCGCAGCTCGTGGTCCGCGGCGTCGTCGCCGTCGCGGCGGCGCTTGGCGAGGGCCCGCACCCGCTCCACCAGGCGGTACATGCGCTCGCCGCTCAGCCGGCGGAGCAGCCGGCCGAGCTCCCACCCGAGCATGCGGACGTCCCGCCGCAACGGCTTGTCCGTCAGGCGCTCGTCGCTGTCGTCCGCTCTCGGGTGACGGTGTCTCAGCATGGGGTTCGCACACAGTCCGCGGGCGAGCCGTGAGGATTGGCCGCTGTCCTCCCCGGAGCAAGGCGCAGCGGACCGGGCCGGTGGGCGGTCCGCTGCGAGCGGGAGGCGGAGGCCGGCGCCCGGAAGCGCGTGCGAGCAAGCAGGAGCGAGGAAGTGTGCGGCCGGAGGCACGGCGGGAAGGGTCGTGCGGAGCCGCGATCTCGGCGACCGACGGGACCCACACCCTCGGCCTCGGCAAGGGGAGCGCGGCAACCCGGCCGACGAGCGGATCCGGCCACCCGCTTCTTGCGTGATTCCGTCGTTCGGAGGCCCCCAATTGCGGCTTGATCCGTGTGGGGCGTACGACGCAACCTCATGGGAAGCGGCATGCGGCAGGGGCGTGACGCCGGAATCGCGACTGACGCGCTGTATGTTCCTCACCCTCGAAGACCCCCGCGCCCGGATCCGCGGCTCCCGCGATCCCCTCGGCATTCAGCCGGTCTGGACCGGCTTCGGCCGGAGGATCGTGGCGAACCTCACGACGGTGACGGTCTCCGTCCGCGAGTTTGCCGTGCTCCTGATCGGCCGCTA
>CAZQQP010000127.1:9345-12061 GCA_964595475.1 uncultured Planctomycetaceae bacterium
CGGAGAGCGGCTGGTCGAGGCGGGGGCGGTCGCCGAGGAGGACGCGGAGGGCGTGTTCCTGCGAGTGGAGCAGCTCGCCGCGTACGCGCGGTATCTGGTCCACGACGAGGGGAGCGTCCGGGGGATCGAGCGGGTGCAACGGTTCGTCGAGGGCGGGCGATCCGTGCGGATCGGGGCGGACGGCGAGGCGATGATCCTCTCCGATCAGCGGGTCTACGGCATCGCCGGCCTGTATACGGCGGCCGGCCGGGCCTCCGGCCTGCTCCCGGAGGGGACGCTGGGTGTGACGGACGCGGCGCGGGACTTCGTCGAGCAGGCGTACGCGCCGGCCCTCGAGCAGCGGTGGCAGCGGATCGCGGACCTCGCCGCCAAGGGCGGGGAAGTGAAAGCGCGGCGCGACGACCCCGTCCTCAAGGCGTTCGCGGAGGCGCTTTCCCCAGACCTGCACGGCGAGGAGATCGCTTTCTATGGGAGCGTCCTGCGGGACGCGGCGAACGCGCCCGTGGAGGACCGCGTCGCGGCGGAGTGCCAGGCGACGGTGGCCCGGCTCACCACCGAGCGCTTCGACGGCCCACCCGCCATCGAGCGGCCGACGTTCCAGACCCTCGCGGACGCCGCGGAGGAGCGGGATGCCCGCCTCGCGGCGCGCCTGCGCGAGATCGACCGGCTCGAGGCGCTGCTCGGCCCGGCGGAGCTCGCGTTCGAGCTCGTCACCGCCCGTCACGACCAGGAGCCGGCGACCGTGGGGCAGGAGCTCGCGGACGCGTGGGGTGCCGAGGGCCTCCCCCTCGACGCGGACTTCGACGGCCTCGCCCCCCGGATCGAGGAATCGGCGGGGTCGTCGGAGCTACGCGACCACCTTTCCCACGCGGACGCGGCGCTTCGCTGCGGCGACTACGAGGCGCTGGTCGAGGGATTGCTCGCGTGGAACGGGACGGTGATGAACCGGCGCGGCTCCGCACCGTGGGTCAGGCGAGGGGACAACGGCCGTCTCGACGTGCGCTTTCGCGGCACCGAGCCGACCCTGCCGACGGGCGACGACCTCGCCGCGTATGCGCGCAACACGTACTTCCTCGGTTCCCTGGGCCGGATCGCGTGGCAGATTGCACGGGGTAAAGCGTGAGCACGGCGATCCCACAGGGTGTGTTGAGCGAGCAACTTGGAACCGCCATCGGCGGCCGGCGCGTGCGGGCCGCCGTCTTTACCACCTTCAGCTTCGACCCCGGGTTCTTCGAGCTGGAGGTGCTGCCCGCTCTCTTCAATAGGCCATTCAGCCAGGCCGAGAAGGTGCGGCGGCTGCAGCTCGAGGAGGCGCTGCTCGGCCCGCGCGTCGCCGTCTACTACGACCGCTCGGCCCTGTCCCAGGACGCCGCGCCCGCACAGCTCGACTTCGAGCGGATCGACGTGTCGCGCGGGCCGGGGAAGGGCGTCTTTCACCCGAAGCTCGCGCTGCTCCTGGTCGATCGCGGGGGCGGGCAGCCGGGGGAGGACGGCGATGGCGAGGAGGACGGCGAGGAGGCACTGGTCGTTGGCACGTTTTCCGCCAACCTCACCCGCGCGGGCTGGTGGGAGAACGTGGAGGCCGGCCATTTCGAGGAGATCCCGGATGCCGGCCGGGCGACGCGTCCCTGCAGCTTCCGGCGGGACCTGCTCGGGATGATCGACCGGATCCGCCGCACCGCCGCCGGCGACGACACCCAAGAAGCCCTCGACCGCATCCACGGCTTCGTCCGCGACCGGACACGACGGGGCGAGCCGGCCCGCCACCGATCGAACGGCCGGCACCACGCACGCCTCTACACGGGGCAGGACCCGCTCAACCGGTGGCTCGCCGGCTTGCACCTGCCGCGCGGGATGAACCTGGAGGTGGTGAGCCCGTACTTCGACCGGGCTGACGCCTCCGCCCTTAAGCGCCTGATCGAGGTCCTAGACCCGCGCGAGACGCGCGTGCACCTGCCCCGCGGGGACGACGGGAGCGCGCTGGTCACCGGCGAGCTCTACGAGCACGTCGCGGGCGTGGCGCACTGGGCCACCCTGCCGAACGCCGTCCTCGAACCGGGAGGCCGGAAGCGGACGCGCGGGGAGCCGCCGCGGCCGGTCCACGCGGAGGTCTATCGGCTCTGGGAAGGAGGCGGGAAGCAGGTGACGCTGGTCGGCTCGATGAACCTGACGACCGCGGCCCACAGCGCCTCGCACGCCGGCAACCTCGAGTGCGCCTTCTTCGTCGACGTGAGCGACCAGGGGATCCCGGCGCGCTGGTGGCTGCAGCCGCTCGACGGGGAGCCGGAGACCTTCCCGGAGGACGCCTCCGCCGGCACGGAGGATCTGGCGGCGGAATCGGTTCCGATCGAGCTGTCGCTGGTCTACGACTGGGCCGCCCGGGCGCTGTCCTACCGCGTGCACGGCGCGGTCGAGGGCCCGATCACGCTCGAGAAGCTCACGGGAGAAGCCATCGAGACGATCGAGTCGCCCGCGGCCGACGCGTGGACGCCCTGTTCCGCCCGGGCCGCGGAGCGGCTCGGCGAGCTGCTCCACTCCACGAGCTTCGTGCGCGCTCGGCACACGCGCGGCGAATGGCGCGTCCTCGTCCGCGAGACGAGCATGAGCCACCGGCCCTCCCTGCTCATGGAGCTCACCGCCGAGGAGATCCTCATATATTGGTCGCTTCTCTCCCCGGCCCAGAAGGAGGCCTTCCTCGCGCAGAAGCTTGCCGCCC
>CAZQQP010000128.1:0-1035 GCA_964595475.1 uncultured Planctomycetaceae bacterium
GGATCGGGCGGGAGACCGGTGAGGTCGTAAGTGACCCGGCGAACCAGCGTCCGCGGGTCGGCCGGTGGGGAGGGGCTAAGGCCCTTCCTCTCCAGCTTGGCGAGGACGAAGCGGTCGATCGGGTTTCGCGGCCAGCCCTCGTGGTCCACCTCCGGCGGCGAAGGCCGCTCCGGGCGGGTGAGCGCCCACTGCTTCTCCCACTCGGCGCCTTGCTCGATCCACTGCCGGAAGATCTCGATCTCTCGCTCCGTCAGCGACTTTCCGGAGCTGGCGGGCGGCATCCGCTTGTCCGGGTCCTCCGCCGTGATCCGCTTGTACAGCTCACTCTCCTTCGGCTTGCCGGGGACGATGGCTCGGTAGCCGCCGAGGTCCTGGTAGGCGTTCTTCTTGAGGTCGAAGCGGAGGTCCGTCTGGCTGTTCTTCGCGCCCGGTCCGTGGCACTTGAAGCACTTTTTCCGAAGAAGCGGCCGCACGTGCTCGCTGAAGTCCACCGTCTCCGGCACGGACGGGGCGGCCGCCGCGGTGACCGTCGTGCCTCCGAGCAGCAGAAGCGCTAGTCCCCATGCTCTCGCGGATCGCCACATGATCGGACCCCTTGTTCTTCGTCGATTCGCCCCTTCCCGGATGTCGGTCTTCACGAGCTTGACACTCTATCCGGCGCCCGGCGGCATGCAACACCTCCGCCGGTTTGGTACCTTCGTCGGCTCACGACCCATGGCTTCAAAGAGGAGGGCACGCATGACCGAGTCCGTCAGCCGCAGAGAAATACTGGGCACGACCGCGACGACCGGCCTCTTCCTCGGCGCCGCCCGTCCGGAGAAGAAGGTGGTGGTCGGGTCGATGGGGACCTCGAAGAACCGTGTCGGCGGCGACGGCCGCGGCACACGGCTCGCGAGACAGCTCGCGGGCTTGCCGGGCGTGGAGGTGGGCTACGTCTGCGACGTCGACGCCCGGAACCGCCGCTACTCGCAGAAGCGCGTCGAGGCGGTCCAGGGCAAGCGGCCCACGGCCGTCACGGACTTCCGCCGCATCCTC
>CAZQQP010000128.1:1045-11969 GCA_964595475.1 uncultured Planctomycetaceae bacterium
GAACTCATCACGTTCTCAACCGCCAAGGACCGTTCGGGCCGGCCGTCGATCGCCGTGCAGATTAAGACACAGGGCGGCCGGCCATACGAGAACAACACGGACTTCCGCCGCATCCTCGACGACTCCGCCGTGGATGCGCTCGTCATCGCCGCCCCGGACCACTGGCACAGCCCCGCGGCGATCCTGGCGTGTCAGGCGGGCAAGCACGTCTACGTGGAGAAGCCGTGCAGCCACAACCCCCACGAGGGCGAGCTGCTGGTAAAGGCGGCGCGGAAGCACGACCGCGTGGTCCAGCACGGCACGCAGCGGCGGAGCTGGCCGGCCGTCGTGGAGGCGATCCAACGGCTGAAGGAGGGGATCATCGGGCCCGTGCGGTTCGCCCGATGCTGGTACCTCAACGACCGGGGGAGCATCGGCCACGGCAAGGAGGCCGCCGTCCCCGACTGGCTGGACTGGAGCCTCTGGCAGGGGCCGGCTCCGCAGACGGCTTACCGCGATAATGTGGTCCACTACAACTGGCATTGGTTCTGGCGGTGGGGCACGGCGGAGACAGGGAACAACGGCATTCACCGCATCGACCTGGCCCGGTGGGGCCTCGGCGTCGCGTATCCGCGTCGGACCACTTGCGGCGGCGGGCGATACCGCTACGACGACGATCAGGAGACGCCGGATACCACCCTCGCGGGTTTCGACTACGGCGACTCCTTCATCGCGTGGGAGGCCCGCAGCTGCTTCCCCCGGCGGAAGGCGGACCCCGCCCACGACGTGGCCTTCTACGGCGACGAGGGTCGCTTGTTGATCCAGGGCGCCTCCTACCGCGTGCTCGATGCCGATGGCGCGGTGGTGGAGGAGAAAGGCAGTCAAGGCGGGGACAAGGACCACCTGCGAAACTTCGCCGACGCGATCCGGGGCGAGGCGAATCTCAACGCGGAGATCGCGGAAGGGGTCGCGAGCACGCACCTCTGCCACCTCGCCAACATGGCCTATCGCACCACGGGCGCGGTGACGGCCGACCCGAAGACGGGTCGGGTGGACTCGCCCGAGGCGGCCCACGAGCTCTGGAAACGCGCCTACGAGCCGGGGTGGGAGCCCGCGGTCGGCTGAGACCGGAAGCGCCTATCGCGGCGGCTTGGCGGTCCGCGCCCAGTCCATCAGCGCGATGGCATCGAGGACCGCGGGGGGGAGACGGCCCTTCTCCGGCTGCGTGCCGGACGCCTCGGGCACCGTGGCGAGCACGCTCGTCCGGTTCTGGCGGGTGAGCCACGTGGGGTTGGTGGACTCCGCCACGTCGGGCGTCTCCGGGTCCGCCCGATTGATCACGAGGCCGGCGAGGCGGAGGCCCGCTTCGCGGATGTGAGCGCAGGTCATCGCCGTGTGGTTGAGGGTTCCCAGCGACGGGCGGGTGACGACCACCACGGGAACGTCGATCGCCGCGGCGAGATCGCGGACCGTCCGACGGCCGTCGATCGGGACGAGCCACCCGCCGATGCCCTCGACGAGGAGGATGTCCGAGTCCCGGTCGACGCGGGCGAGCGACCGGTCGATCGCGTCGTCATCCACCGGCGTGCCCGACTGCTCCGCGGCGACCGCCGGGGCGAGCGGACGGGTGTACCGCACCGGATTGATGGTCGTCAGCGGGTGTCGACAGTCCGCGAAGTGGGCGAGCGCCTCGGTATCGGCGTTGATCAGCCCCTCCCGCTCCCGCCGACACCCCGTGGCGATCGGCTTGCACACGCCCACCCGCCAGCCTTGGTTCCGCAGGACCGCCGCGATGGCGCAGGTCACCACCGTCTTGCCGACCTCCGTGTCGGTGGCCGTGACGAAGAGGCCGCGGCTGCGGACCTTGCCCTTCAACCGCAGCGCCTCCGATGGTCCTCGATGGCGAGGGGGAGGAGGCCGGCGAGGTCCCGAGCCGTGAGTCCCGCCCGCCCGTGGCGCTCCGCCCATCGGTCCGCCGCGTGACCGTGGAGGTGCACGGCGAGAACGGTCGCGTCGAACGGGGCGAGGCCCTGAGCGATGAACGAGGCGATCATGCCCGTAAGGACGTCGCCCGTGCCGGCGGTGGACAGGGCGGGATTTCCGGTGGTGTTCACGGAGCAGCGCGCTCCGTCGCTGACAACGGTGCCACGGCCCTTCAGCGCGACCACGGCGCCGAGGGCGTTGGCGAGGGCGGCGGCCGCGTCGGGGCGTTGGTCGGGGTCGGTCGCGCTCCGGTCGATGCCCCACGGGCTGGCGAGGCGGCGAAACTCGCCGGGGTGGGGGGTCAGGACGAGCGAGCCCTGGGCCTCCGAGGCGAGCTCCGGTTGCTCGCTCAGGTTGTTCAGCCCGTCCGCGTCGACCACGGTCCGCAGCGGCCGGGTGAGCACCTCGCGAAGCCGTTGTCGCGGCAGGTCCCCCTGGCCCATCCCGGGACCGACCGCGAGGACCAGTCGCTCGTCCAAGCTCCGGACGAAGCGGCGGAACGCGTCGGCGTCCGACGCCGGCTCGGGAAGGGCCATGCCCGTCGCCGACGGCTCGATCCCGATGCAGTGGGGGAGGAGGTCCGCGTCCGTGAGGATCCGGACCAGCCCGCACCCGCTCCGGAGCGCGGCGGTGGCGGCGAGGGCGGGCGCCCCGAGCATCGTGGGGGAGCCGCCGAGGATGCCCACGGTGCCGAACGTGCCCTTGTGGGCGTCATCCGGGCGGGCCGGCGGCGGTGGGACGGAGATCTCGCTCATCAGAAATACCGCCGGAGAAGCTCGACGCTCCGCCGGGCCGCGTCCGCCGCCCGGTGCGGCTGAGTATACAGCTCGACGGTGAGGAACCGATCGTAGCCGATGGTCGCGAGCGACCGACGGAGGGCGGCGAAGTCGAAGCCGCCCGTCCCCGGATCACAGTGGTAGTGCTTGAACCGTCCCCGTGCGTCCGCGGGGAGGTCCTCCACGTGAAGGTTCCAGATCCGCCCGGCGAGCGTGCGAAGCGCCTCGTCGATCGGCTCGCCGAGGACGGCGCAGTGGCCGAGATCCAGGTTTGCGCCGAGAGAGGGTGCCTCCAGCTCGTCGATCAGCCTCGCGATCTCGTCGGCCCACTCCACCACGAGGCCCGGCTCCTGCTCGATGCCGATCTTCACGCCGCGAGCGTCTCCGTGCTCCAGGAGCGGGGTGAGCTGCCGCTTCAGCTCGTCCCACGCCGGCTCGGGGTGCATCCGCCCGAGCGGCTTGCCCGTGGTGATGCTCACGCAGTCCGCGCCGATGCCGGCCGCGAGGTCGAGGGTCCGGCGAATCCGGTCGGCCCGGACGCGGCGGAGGGCCGGGTCGTCGCTGCACAGCGACGGCTCGAAGACCGGCTCCGGCGGACAGCTCGGCCAGTGGGCGAACGTGCAGTTGGCGTTGACGTTGGAGACGGACAGGCGACGGTCCGCGAGCCGCTTGGCGAGGCGACCCACGGCCTCCGCGTCCATGTCGTCGACGAAGGCGTGGGGGCGGTCCGCGAGCACCTCGACGCCGTCGTATCCCGCCGCCGCGAGATCGTCGATGGCGGCGGCGAGGTCCCACTGCACGTAGCCGTTGGTGGAGAACGCGAGCTTCATGCACGCATCCTAAGTCGAGCTCACGCCACGCCGCCCGCGATCCGTGTCCCGCGGTCCGCCGCGAGCCGCCACGCCCCTGCTCCGAGCCCCATGCCGCTTATTCCCCGTAGACGGTGACCGTGACGCGACGGGTCCTCGGCCGCACGTCGCACTCGATGTGAACCACCTGTTGCCACGTTCCGAGGACGGGGCGGCCGTCGCGGATCGGGACGGTGAGGGAGGGGTCGAGGAGCGTGGCCTGAAGGTGGGAGTGGGCGTTGCCGTCGTCGTGGCCGTATTGGCGGCCGGCGGGGATCAGCTTGTTCAGGGTCGCGGGGAGGTCCTTCGAGAGACCGGGCTCGTGCTCGATGGTGGAGATCGCCGCGGTCGACCCGATGTTGAAGACGTTGACCATGCCCTGCTCGATGCCCGAGCGACGGACGACGGATCGCACCTCGTCGGTGAGATCCTGGACCGCGCCGTTTCCGCGTGTCTCCACCCGAATCTCGTCGTCGTAGACCATGCTTCCTCCGCGACCCATGACGGCGGTCGGACCATCGTGTATCTTGGACACCTGCCCGCCGACGCCGATCGTAGGGGAGCGGCGGGGGGCGGCCGCAAGAGGGGGCGACCCGTCGGAGGACGCGTCCGTGCCCCGAGGAGGAGGAGCACCGCGGTCAACAACCGAGTTCGTATTCGCTGAATAGGGAGTCGTATGCGTCGGATCTGCAAGCTCTTTCCGCTCGTGGTCTCGTTCTCCGTGCCGCTCGGGGCGCTCGCGGACGACCGTCTGCCGGAGACGGCGCCGCTCGAGAAGATGAAACCCGACAAGCGGTCCAAGGCGATGGTCGAGGGCATCCACGACTTCCTCGATCGGAAGATTGACGAAGCGGTCGAGGAGCGGAGCAAGCACTGGGACCGGAAGCACAGCTCCAAGGAGGCGTATCGGAAGTCGGTCCGGGACAACCGGAAGCGCTTCCGCCGCATCATCGGGCTGATCGACGAGCGTCGAGCCGCCTCCATGGAGCGGTTCGGAACCGAGACCGACCCCGCCCTCGTCAGTAAGACCGAGCGGTTCCGGGTCTACCAGGTTCGCTGGCCCGTGTTCACCGGGGTGGACGGGGAAGGCCTTCTGCTCGAGCCGAAACAGGAGCCCGTCGGCCGGGTCGTGGTGCTCCCCGACGCGGGGCAGACGCCGGAGCAGGTCGCGGGGCTGACCGACGGGCTTCCCGCTCATCAGCAGCTCGCCCGTCGCCTCGCCGCGAACGGCTGCCAGGTCGTCGTGCCCACGCTGATCAGCCGGAAGGCCACCTACTCCGGCAACCCGGACATCTCGATGACCAACATGCCCCACCGGGAGTGGATCTACCGCCAGGCCTACGAGATGGGCCGCCACGTCATCGGATACGAGGTGCAAAAGGTGCTCGCGGCGGTCGATTGGTTCGAGAAGCGAGCCTCCGACGATCCCACCGTGGGCGTGGCCGGATACGGCGAGGGCGGTCTGCTCGCGCTCTACAGCGCGGCGGCGGATCGCCGGATCGACGCGACGCTCGTTAGCGGATACTTCGGCCCCCGTCGCAAGCTGTGGCGGGAGCCGATCTACCGGAACGTGTGGTCGCTGCTGAAGCGCTTCGGCGACGCGGAGCTCGCGAGCCTCGTGTTTCCGAGGAGCGTCCAAGTGCTCCACTGCTCGGTGCCCGACGTCGACGGGCCGCCGGCGGCGCGCAAGGGGCGGGAGGACGTGGCGGCCCCCGGCAGGCTGCGGACACCGGATCGCTCGACGGTTCGCGAGGAGGTGCAGCGAGCCCGGCGGCTCGGGAGCAATATGGCCGACATCGAGATGGTCTCCACGTGGCCGAAGGAAGAGGGCGGCTCAGCGGCCAAGGCGTGGGGCGCCGCGGTCCGCGGCTTGCTCGAGAAGCTCGGGCGATCGGGGGATCTCGCGGGGGTGGGGGAGAAGCCCCTCGGTGACCGGCGGAAGTCGTTCGACCCGGAAGTGCGACAGAAGCGGCAGGTTCGGCAGATCGAGCGACACGTCCAGCGGAAGATGCGATACTCCGACGACGTGCGGGACGCCTTCTTCCTGGACAAGGTGGACCGGAGCTCGGTCGAGGCCTTTACGGAGGACGCGAAGCGCTACAAGCGGATTCTCTGGGAGGAAGTCATTGGAAAGATCGACCAGCCCAAGCGGCCGCTGGGAGTGCGGTCGAAGAAGGTCTACGACCGGAAGGAGTGGACCGGCTACGAGGTCCGGCTCAACGTCTGGAACGACGTCTTCGCGTGGGGCGTCCTCTGCGTGCCCAAGGGAATCGAGGACGACGACGTCCGGCCCGCGGTGGTCTGTCAGCACGGGCTGGAAAGCCTTCCGCGAGACACGATCGTCGGGTCCAGCCGCTTCTACCACAACTACGCGGCGCGGCTCGCGAAGCGGGGCTTCGTCACATTCGCGCCCCACAACCCGTACCGCGGCGGCGACCGATTCCGGCTGCTCCAACGCAAGGCCAACCCGATCAAGGCGTCGCTGTTCTCCGTGATCCTCGGGCAGCACCAGCAGATCCTGAAATGGCTGAAGGGGCTGCCCTACGTCGACGGAAAGCGGATCGGCTTCTACGGCCTCAGCTACGGCGGGAAGACCGCGGTCCGGGTGCCGCCGCTGCTCGACGGGTATGCGCTGTCCATCTGTTCCGCCGACTTCAACGACTGGGTCCGGAAGAACGTGACCACCCACTGGCGGGGCAGCTACATGTTCACCCACGAGTGGGAGATGCCCGAGTTCAACCTCGGGCGGACCTTCAACTACGCGGAGATGGCGTACCTCATGGTCCCGCGTCCGTTCATGGTGGAGCGGGGCCATCACGACGGGGTGGCGCCGGACAAGTGGGTGGCCTACGAGTACGCGAAGGTCCGTCACCTATACGACCATCTCGGGATCGGCAACCGGACGAAGATCGAGTTCTTCAAGGGCCGCCACGAGATCAACGCCGAGGGGACGTTCCGGTTCCTTCACGAGAAGCTTGACTGGCCCGTCAAGCACGCGAAGTGAAGCGGCAGGTTGGTCGGGAGGGGATCGAGCTCGCGTAGCGCTCGGCCGGGACCGACGAACGTGCGTAGCGGAGACGCATCCGTTACGCTTGGGCGCACAAGGGCGGGATTCGTTCGGGAGGAAGGGGGTCAAGGTGAGCGAGACACATGAGAAGGAACGATATCGGCGGTACGAGCGCGTTCTCCGGACGGCGCTCGGGCGGGAGCGATTCTCGCTCGCGGAGGTGAAGGAGGCCTGCGCCTCCGAGCGGCCGGCCTTCGTGACGAGTCTCATCCGGCAGCTCGAGCAGGACGGCTATCTCGAGCGGAGCGGGCCGAAGAGCCGTCCCGCCTTCCAATGGGTCACCGAGCGGCGGGCGGAGTTCACGCCCACGGGTTGGATCGAGCAGAGGCTCTACGGGCCGAAGATCCAGAGGACGCCGCGAGCGGACCGTCCGCGGGAGCGGCTGCTCGCGTCGGGATCGGGGACGCTTCGGACCGCCGAGCTGCTCGCGATCCTCATTCGGACGGGGCGGCCCGGGGAGTCGGCGCTTCAAGCCGGCGAGAAGGTGGCGGCCCACTTCTCCGAGAACATGGGGCAACTCGCAGAAGCGGGACGGGGCGAGCTCCGGGCGATCAGCCAGGCGATCACGGAGCCGGCGTACTGCCAGATCCTCGCGGGCATCGAGCTCGGCCGGCGTGTGGCGGCGGCCGAGCAGGCGGAGGTGAAGCCGGCCGCCATCGGTGGGCCCTCGGACGCGGTGGCGTACTGCCAGCAGACCTTCGGCCGGATCGCGGAGGACGCCAAGCACGAGCAGTTCCACATCGTCACGCTCGATACCAAGCACCGCGTGATCAACCAACACCAGGTGAGCCGCGGCACGCTCGACGGGGCGGAGGTCCATCCGCGAGAGGTGTTCCGACCCGCCATCAAGGACGCGGCCGCCGCCATCCTCCTCGTCCACAATCACCCTTCCGGCGACCCGTCGCCGAGTCCGGAGGACTTCGCCATCACCCGACGGCTCGAGGAAGCGGGGAAGACCGTGGGCATCGACGTCCTCGACCACATCGTCGTAGCGAAGAGCCGGTCGGTGAGCATCCAGAGCCAGCGGCGATAGCCCGATCATCTTGATCGGGCCGTCCGCGCTCGGGTCTCGCGCTCGGAGGAACGCGAGCCACGGAGCCCCATGGCCGAAGAGCGACCCCGCGTACCGGTGGGCGACGGCCCTCCTCGACCGTTCTTGCTACGGCAACAACCCGCCGAACTGACGGACGGCCTCGTAGACGACGGTGTTGGCCGTGCTCGCGAGGTTGAGGCTCCGAGCCTCGGGACGGATGGGCAGGCTGATGTGCCGCTGCGGGTCGTCCCGGAGCAGCTCCGCGGGCAAGCCGCGTGACTCGCGGCCGAAGACGAGGACGTCGCCCACCGCGAACGTCGCCTCCCAAACGGAGCGGGGTGCACCCGGGGTGACGTACCAGAAGGGGCGGTCCGGGAGTCGGCGACGGAGCGACGCCCAGTCGTCGACCGCTTCCCAGTCCAGATGGGCCCAGTAATCCAGACCGGCGCGGCGGAGGTGTTTCGCGTCCAGGCGAAACCCGAGCGGATGAACCAGCCAGAGCTTTGCCCCGACGGCCACGCACGTCCGGCCGATGTTCCCCGTGTTCTGAGGGATCTCTGGCTGATGGAGGACGACGTGGAGCAGTGGACCGAGCATAAATCGGTATGGGCCCGGGACCCTACCGTTGCCTCCCACCGCTCGCAACGGCTCCGCCAAGCCAACGATCCATGCTTCGCGGGCCGGGTCCGGCCGCGCCGGGACAGGGACGGGCAAACGTGGTGGATCTCCCGGAACCTTCTGACCGTGGTCGGGATCATTGCTTGGCGCTCGCGCCTCCGCGATCGTTTTCAGCAGGGACGGGCGCGGCCGCTCATTGGTCGGGAAGGGCACGCCTGTCTCGCGATCGCCTACACGGAGGTGGGCATTGAGCTCACGGAGGCTGCGGCGTGGCGTGAAGGCAAAAAGGGCGGTCCCGAACCGTCGCCAAGAAACGCCTTGCGACCGACAGCGTTGGCCGTCTCCTTTGTCGCGCGGAAGATTCGAGTCGTCGGTCGCCGGGCTGACGAAGAGGAGTGTCCGATGCGACGGATCGGCATCGTAACCGGCGGGGGCGACGCGCCGGGGATGAACGTAGCGATCCGCGCCGCGGTTCGGACGGCCTGCCACCCCGGTGTTCGGGTCTTCGCCATTCACCACGGCTCTCAGGGCATGCTTGACCGGGACGGACGAGACCTCTCGCCCCGGGACGTCTCCAACATCGGCCAACAAGGCGGAACCGTTCTCCACACCGCCGGGTGTGACACCTTCCACCGACCCGACGGCCAGGAGGCCGCCTCGGAGGCCCTTTGGGAATGGGAGATCGACGGGCTCGTCGCGATCAACACCGTCTGGGAAGTTGCCGATCTGCATTGAGCGATGCCCGGCGCTCCGCCATCGCCGACCGGGAGCGCGACCCGTGGACCCCCTTCCGGCGAGCATGGATCCCCTCGGATGCATAGCCCGGCCCATGCAATGATTAATCTATGGGTTCTCGGCCGAAAGCGGCGGCCGGCGGATGAGTGGGCCGTCCTCGTCGGCGCTGTCGTCCCGGACCTTCCGATGGTGGTCTTCTTCGTCGTGGAGCGGTGGATCGCGGGGTTCTCCGCCGGGGAGCTGTGGCGGACGCGCTATTTCCTCCCGGGCTGGCAGGCGTTTTTCGACCTGTTCAACTCCGTCCCGCTCATCCTCCTGGGCGTGGTCGCCGCGTGGGCCGCGGGAAAACCGGGCCTGATGCTTTTCTTCGCGAGCATGCTTCTTCACGCCGGCGTGGACTTCCTCCTCCACGCGTCGGACGCCCACCGGCATTTGTTCCCGCTGTCGGACTACCGATTCCACAGCCCCGTCTCGTACTGGGACCCCCGCCACTTCGGCCGGATCGTCGCCCCCGTCGAGGGCGCCCTGACAATTGGCCTCGGCGCACTGTGCTTCCGGCACACCGACAGCCGAGGGATCCGGGCATCGATCGTCGCCGTCGTCGCCCTCTATGCCCTCGGCGCCGCGGCGCTGCTCATGCGGATCGGATGAGTTCCCCGGCGCCGAAGACGGCGTGTCACGAACGAGGCGAGGCGTGGGGGAGCGAATCGTCGCCTTCCGTCCTCGTCTCCTGACGGATCGACCGGATCCCACGCAACTGGTAAGGAGACTCGGAGTCTTTCTGTCGCGAGATGTGCTCCTTCACCCGGATCAGGCCGTCGAGGCCGATCGTCTTCACCGGATGACCATAAACCTCGTACTGCTCATGGTTCCGGAGAAGGTCGTCATATTCGCCGACGGGGGCCACGTGACGCGTTCGGGCACCGATGATGAAGCCCCGACGGCTGGATCGTAAGATCGGAAGGACCTTGCGCGTCGGGGAGACGCTCGTGTCAGCGCCGACCTGCTTCATCAGCTACAGCCACGACTCTCCCGAGCACGCCGACCGCGTGCTCGGCCTGTCGAATTGGCTCCGCCAGCGGGGTATCGACTGCACCATCGACCAGTACGAGGTCTCCCCGCCCGAGGGCTGGCCCAAGTGGATGGACCGGCAGATCGCGGAGGCGGATCTCGTCCTCGTCGTCTGCACCGCGACGTACACCCGCCGGGTCCGCGACGAAGAGGTCCCTGGCAGCGGCCTGGGGATCCGGTGGGAGAGCCTGCTGTGGTATCAGGCCCTCCACGACGCCGCGTCGCAGAACACGAAGTATGTCCCCGTCGTTTTCTCCCGCGGCGACGAGGACCACATCCCTCCACCGCTACGCGGGGCGAGCCGCTTCTGTCTTGACAGCGACGAGGGCTATCAAGACTTGCTCCGCCGGTTATGGAACGTCCCGCCCGCCGAGAAGCCGCCTCTCGGCCAGCCGTTGGTCCCCCGCGAAAGGCAGGACGCGTTCTTCCGGCCGCCCGAGAGCAACTTCCGAGAGGCGGGCGTCCATCGGAACCGCAACTTCGTCGGCCGCCGCCGGGAGCTCCGCGAGCTCTACGAGCGCCTCCGGGGTCAGGGGACGACCCACGCGCTCACGGGCGAGGGCGGGATCGGGAAGACCCAGATGGCGATCGAGCTCGCCCACCGCTACGGCGGCAACTACGACGGGCTCTGGTGGGTCCACGCGTCGTTGGCGACGATCGAACGCTCCACGGCGCGGCTCGCGGAGGCCCTGGGCCTGCACCTGCCGTCCGAGGCGAGTGCGGAGCAGATCCGCCGGGCCGTCTGTCACCGCCTCTCGCAGGGGCGGCACCTGCTGATCCTCGACGACCTGGACGACCCGGCGCGGCTGGAAGA
>CAZQQP010000129.1:0-802 GCA_964595475.1 uncultured Planctomycetaceae bacterium
AGGAAGAGCGGCCCCCACATGGGACGGGAGCTGTCACGTAAGCTCGGGGGAAGTGATCTGGGTTCACCGGGCGACCACGGCGCTGCCGATTCGCGGCCGTCAGCACCCATGCGAAGTTTTTCGCCATTTGGTATACTTCGAGGGTCGTCGGTGCGGCCCGCTCCGTGAGGGCCGGTGACGAGCGGTGTGGTTCGAAGGAGCATGTCTCGCGAACGACCCCATCGAGCGGAAGGCCCTTCTCATGCGACGCGCGAACCCACGAACGGCGCTTGGCATTTGTAGGCTCGTTTCTTGGAAGGCGGTGCTGACCGCGGTGCTCGGCGTGGTCCTCGCCCACGGGACGGCGAGCGGGGCGGAGCAAACGCCTTCGGTCCAAGCGATCCGGAAGGCCCTTCAGGCCCGGAACTACGGGTCCGCCGTCGACCGGGCGAAGGAGGCGGCCGGTCGCTCGGGGCCCGAGGGGGCGACGGCCCGCTACCTCCTCGCGCTCGCGGAGCACCGCCGGGGCAATCAGGAAAAGGCGGTCGCGGCCGTGGATCGGCTCCTCGAAGAGCACCCCGAGTCCGCCTGGCGCCACAAGGCGAGGTTCCTCAAGGCCGAAGCGCTGGCGGCGCAGGGGAAATACGCGCCGGCGAGGGAGATCTACCGAAAGGAGGCGGCGCGGCTGCTCGCGGCCGAGCGGAAGGACCGCCTCGCGTCCATCATCATCCGGTACGCCGAGGCGCTGGCGGAGGAACCGGAAGCGAGCCACCCCGATGCGCCGTCGCCCGACTACGGACGAGCCTACAAGCTCTACGGCAAG
>CAZQQP010000129.1:812-11967 GCA_964595475.1 uncultured Planctomycetaceae bacterium
CCTCGAGCTGGAGGTCAGCCGGGACCTCCGCGACCAGGCGATGTACAAGCGGGCACTGATGGCCCAGAAGGCCGGTAACCACGCCGATGCGATCAAGCACTTCCGTGCCTACCTCCGGAAATTCGACCCGAAGTGGTCCGGGCCGGTCGGCAGCGCCGATCGGATGCGGCAAAAGGCCGGGGAGGAGCCCGCCAATGTGGGCAAACACGTCCTCGACGCGCGCTACCGGATCGGGAAGAGCCAGCTCGCCCAGGACAAGTACCATAAGGCCCGGCAAAACTGGGAGAATCTCCTTCGGATCCTCCGGAAGGACCCGCCCCCCGATCAGGCGGGCGACCCGATCGACCGGCGGATCGGCGACACGCACTGGCAGGTCGTCCGGTCCTACGACATGCCGAAGGTCGCGAAGGACAACGTCGCGGAGGCGATCGACGCCGCGAGACAATTTCTCGAGGCCCACCGCGACCACTGGTACAGCGTGGTCGCGGCGTGGCGGATCGCGGAGACGTATCAGAAACACAACCGGCCGACGGACGCCGCGACGGCCTACGAAGCGTTCCTCGCGGGCAAGCCCTACGACCTGCCCACCGGCGAGCGGGCCGAGAAGCCCCTCTACCGCTTCGAGAAGACGCCCGCGGCCCTCGAGGCGACATGGAAGAAGAAGGCCCTCTTCCGGCTCGGGGAGATCCGGTTCAGCCAGCAGCGCTACGAGCGGGCGATCAAACGGTGGCGGACCTACGTGGATCGCTTCCCCAGCGGGCCGCAGGTCTCCGACGCGCGGAAGCGGATCATCGACGCCGAGTTTGCAGTGGCCGTCGCGGCCCTCGCCGAGGGCAAGCCCGACCGCGCCCGGCAGCGCTTCCGGAAGTTCCTCGAGAAACACCCGCTCGACGACCGAGCCCCTCGGGTCCTGTTCACCCTCGGCCAGATGCACGCCGCCCGCGCGGACCGGCTCGCGGACGAGGACGCCGGGAAAAAGAAGGTCCGCGAGGCCTACCGGGCCGCGATCGGGCAATGGGAGAAGCTGATCGGCAAGCATCCCGACTCCGACCCGGCCGCCCTCGCGCTGCTGCGGACGGGACGGTTGTACGACCATGTGCTGGGGGATCCGAAGAAAGCCCTGGAGACGTACCGGCGGGTCGAGGGCGAGCCCTACGCCAAGCGGGCGAAGAAGCGAATCCAGCAGCTCACCGAGAAGCAGCTCCACGTCCGGACGGAGAAGAAGTTCCGGACCGACGAGACCCCACGGATCCACGCCAGGACCCGCAACATCGAGAAGCTCACGGTCCGGCGGTACTCCCTCGACCTCGAGGCCTACTTCCGGAAGGCCCACACCATTCGGAACGTGGAGTCCCTCGATACGACGCTGATCGAGCCGGAGAAGACCCGGGAGATCGAGGTGGAAGGCTACGAGAAGTACGCCCCGATCGATCAGCGGATTCCGGTGCCCTTCGAGGGGAATCAACCCGGGGTCTGTGTGGTCAGCGTGACCGGGGGGGACCTCCGGGCCACCACCCTCGTCGTCCGCAGCGACATCGACATGGTGGTCCGGACCAGCCGGCGGGAGCTTCTCGCCTTCGTGGAAGACATGCGGAAGGAGAAGGCCGTCGCCGGCGTCAAGCTACTCATCTCCGACGGGAAGAAGGTCTTCGCCACCGGGACCACGGGCGAGGACGGGGTCTTCCGGAAGAAGCTCGACCGGCTCCGGTCGACCGTGAAGGTCCGGGTCTTCGCCATGCGGAAGGGTCACGTGGCTTCCAACACGCTGCCCACCCGCGGCTTGGACATCACGGAGGGACTGAGCGCGAGGGGCTACATCTACACGGCCCGGCCCGCCTATCAGCCAGGCCAGACGGTCAAGGCGCGGGGGATCATCCGGAATGTGAAAAGCGGCTCGTACCAGACGCCAGCGGGCGAGACATACCAGCTCCAGGTCACGGATCCCGACGGGCGGACCCTTCACGAGCAGACGGTCGAGCTCTCCGACTTCGGCACCTTCCACGTCCGCTTCGACCTGCCCCCGGAGGCGACCACCGGACGCTACACCATCCGGGTGCAACGGACGAAGGAAGGGGGCGAAGCAGCAAAGGGGAAAACATACAGCAGCCACTTCAAGGTGGAGGCGTACCAGCTCAAGAAGCTGAAGCTGTCCATCGAGACCCCGCGGAAGTCCTACTTCCCGGGCGAGACCGTGAAGGCGACGATCACGGCGGAGTATCAGTGGGGCCAGCCGGCGGCGGGACAGCCCGTCGAGTACGAGCTGCCCGATGGCACCATCCACACGGAGAGGACGGACAGCGACGGGACGGTGACCGTCTCGTACGAACTCCCCGACGTCCCCCGGAGCGGGCTCTCCTCCAGAGACCACGCGCTGACGTTCAAAGCGCGGATCAAGGGGGAAGATGTGAGCGCCCGCGAGCGCGTCGAGCTCGCGCAGCGCGGGTTCGATCTCGACGTCGAGCCAGCCCAGGACGTGGTCCTCACCGGTGAGCCCTTCAACGTCACCGTCACCGCGACGGCCCCGGACGGAACGCCCGTCGAGAAGAAGATCACCCTCGAGGTGCTCCGCAATAAGAAGGTGTACGCCCGGGCGGTGATCCGTGAGGTGCCATGGATCGACCCACCGGTGACGGCTGCGGCCGTGACCGTGGCGAAACGCGAGCTGGCCACGGATCCGGAGACGGGGAAGGCCACGGTCCAACTCAGCCCACCCGAGGGCGGCACCTACATATTGCGGGCGGTGGGGAAGGACCGCGCCGACCGGACCGTGAGTTCTTCGGCACACGTGGAGGTCTCCGGTCCCGAAGACTGGACGAGGCTGCGGTTCTTCGTCGACTCGCACACACTAAACGTGGGTGAGGAGACGACGGTCCGCCTCCATTCCCGGCTCGACAAGGGGCTCGCCCTGCTGACGTGGGAGGGTGAAACGATCCTGAGGCACAGGGTCGTCCGGATCGAGAAGGGGTTCAATCCGATCAAGATCGCCGTCGGCCACGACCTCTTCCCCAACTTCCGGCTGACGGCCTCCGTCATGGCGGACGGCGAGCTCCACACCGCCCGGAAGGACTTCCGGGTCGAACGGGATCTGAGGGTCCGGATCGACCCGAAGAAGAAGGCGTACGCTCCGGGCGGCGAAGCGACGGTGGAGCTGACCGTGACCGACCAACTCGGCAGGCCCCAAAAGGCCGAGCTGAGCCTGGCGATGGCGGACGAAGCGCTGTTCGATCGGTTTTTGGATGCACTCTCCATCGAAAAGTTTTTCGGGGGCGACCGTCGTCGGGCCGAATTTCGGGCGGTCGCCACCAACGGCTTCTCCTATCAGGCCGAGACCCGCCAAGTGGTCGAGGCTGTCCAGGAGGAAGCCGAGCGGCTCGAAAGAGAGGCGAAGCGTAAGGCACGGCGAAAGGAGCTGAAGTCGGCTCGGTCGGCCCGCGCCGAGATGCCCTCCCCATCAGCAGCGGCCCAGCAAGCGAGACAAAGCGGCGGGGACGCCCAGAGAGGTAGCGCAGGCCTCTTCCGTGACCGCCAAGGCGAACCGGCGCCAAAGCCGCGAAAAGTGCGGCCGGACGCCGGCCACTGGATCCCCTCCGTCGTGACGGACGCCGACGGAAAAGCCACGGTGACGATCCCGATGCCCGAGAAGACCACGAAGTGGCGGCTGGCCGCCCGCGGCGTCACCGTCGAGACGGCGGTCGGGCAAGCGACGACAAAACTGGTCACCCGCAAGGACCTTTTCGTCACGCTCAAGGCTCCACGGAGTGTCGTGGCGGGGGACCAGCCCCGGATCCTCGCCCGGGTCCACAACACCGGCGACTACCAAGGGTCGGCGGAGCTGGCGTTGACGGTCGGCAGCGGCGAGAAACGGCTGACCCAGTCCACCCAGACGGTCGAGCTCGAGCCGGGGCGGACCGCGCAAGCCACCTTCGACGCCTTCAAGGTCCCTTCCGTCGCAGCCGAGGCGGGCGACCACCGGGACGCGGTCCGGCGGACCCTCCCGGTCCGGCCCTGGGGCCTGACCTACGCGGACCACGGTGGTGGGACGGCCGAGGGGAGCGCCGCCGTCGAGCTCGACCTTCCCGACGGGCTCAAATACACGTCGCGGTGGCTCGCCGTGCAGGTCGGCCCGAGCGTGGAGCGGGCGGTCCTGGAGATGGCGAAGGGTTCGGCCGACGGCGGCCCCGTTCCGCTGAAGGAGGGTGGCCACGGTCCGGTCGCCCCCCGCATCGTCGGGCCGTCGACGGCGGCCGAGCTGCTCGCCGCCGCGAGCGGCCTGGGCTACGCCCGGTCGGTCGGGGCTCCGGAGGCCGAGGTCGCCCGCCTCGACCGAAAGGTCCGGCGGCTCGTCGGCAGCCTGGTGGCCAGCCAGAAGGACGGCGGAGGGTGGGGCCGATACGGCGGGCCGGCCGACGACAAGACCACGTCCACCGCGTACTGGGCGCTGAACCGCGCCAAGGCGCTAGGCATCGATCCGAACCCCGACACGCTGAAAAAAGCAGAGAATTACCTTCAGAAGGCCTTCGAGCAGCGCGACGCCTCCGATCAGCCGATGAAGGCCCGCATCCTCCACGCCCTCTCCACCGGCGACGCCGCCACGTTCGAGCTGGCCAACCCGCTGTATCGGCGAAGGCAACAGCTCGGGACGAAGGGCCTCGCGTATACCACGGCCCTGTTCGCGAACCTCGGCCGACAGCCGATCGCGGAGGAGCTGGCTGGGATCCTCGCCGCGAAAAGCGAGAAGATGCAGCAGGGCGACCGGACACTGGTCTATTGGCCCGTCGACGGAGACGGACAGCCGGACGTCCATGCGACGGCCCTCGCGACACTCGCACTCGTCGAGGCGAACCCCGCCTCGGAGAAGCTCCGGCCCGCGGTGGAGTTTCTCCTCCAACGACGGGGCGTCTTCGGGTATGGCGACCCCGAGGCGCGGGGTCCCGCGACCGTTGCCGTGGCGGGCTACTTCGGCCAAGGTCAGTTTGCGGAGGGCGACCTCGCGGTGACGGTCCGTGTCAACGGGGAGGCCGTCCAGACCGTCCGACGCAAGGGCGCCCCGTCGCCGGTCGCCATCGACATCCCACCGGCGCGGGTTCGCGAGGGGAAGAACACCGTCCGGTTCGAGGCACAGGGGCGGGGGACCTACGCCTACGCCGCCACCCTCCGCGGCTTTAGTCAAGCGTTCAAGGACCCGAAGTCGTGGGAGAGGCCCGCGGTCCGGGAGCGCCACTACTACCACGAGCGCCTCCGGTACCGCGGCCGGCCGATCGCCGCCAAGAGCACCTCGCCGGTCGAGCACCTGGCCCTCGGGGCGCAGACGCGGGTCGTGGTCGCTTTCGACCGACCGAAGCGTCGGTCCGGGCCGCTGGTGGTGGAGGAGCCCCTGCCAGCCGGGGCCACCCTGGTGCCCGGCTCCCTCAGCGGGACCTTCACCCACCACGAGGTCCGGGATGGACGGATCGTGATGTACTACGCACGCGACGACGAGCTCTCCGACGTGACCTATAAGCTCGCGGGCGTCAACCCGGGAACCTACCACGTCGGCCCCACGATCATCCGGGATGCCACGGACCCGTCCCGGATGCGGATCGGCGAGCCGCGGACGCTGGTGGTGCTCGGCCCCGGCGAGGAGTCCTCCGATCCCTACAAGATGAATGACGCGGAGCGGTTCGCCCTCGGCAAGGCCCACTTCGACGACGGCCGTTACGCGAAGGCCAAGAAGCGGCTGTCGCCGCTGTTCGACCGGGAGAACCGCCCCCACGAGAAGGCGGTCGCCCGCATGCTCCTGTGGATCCACACCACGCCCGACCACTACGACGCCCGACGCGTGGTGGAGACCTTCGAGGTGCTCCGCCTCCGGTATCCGAAGACGACCATCCCCTTCGACAAGACCCGGGCGGTGGCGCGGGCCTACCGGGACCTCGGGGAGCACGAGCGAGCCTGGCTCCTCCATCGGGCGACCCTCGCGTCGAGCTTCCTCGCCGACTCGAAGGTCGCCAGCGTCCTCGCGGACGGGGGCCACTTCCTCAAGTCGATCGGTTACCAGGAGAACCTCTGGTGGGAGTACCCCGACCTTCCCCGAGTCGCCGACAGCTATTTCGCCCAGACCCAGCGTCTCTATCAGAAGGCCCCGGAGGCGGAGAAGCTCGCCGAGCGATCCCATCGGGCCGAGATCCAGCTCCCGGCGGCGAACGACCGCTTCACAGCGCCGAAGCCCACCCAGCCGGACATGCTCGCGGCCGCCGTCGATCTCCTCGATCACTTCGTGTCGATGTATCCGGAGAATCCCCTCGCCGACGACGCCGCCTTCTCCATGGCCAACGCCCTGCTGGACCTGAAGGACT
The DNA here is from genome assembly GCA_964595475.1 of uncultured Planctomycetaceae bacterium. Classification (GTDB taxonomy): domain Bacteria; phylum Planctomycetota; class Phycisphaerae; order Phycisphaerales; family Zrk34; genus CAZQQP01. The sequence goes on from CAZQQP010000129.1 coordinate 7,148, forward strand.
ACGAGGCGGTCGTCCGCCATGCCCGCGTCTTCCGGAAGCGGCACCCCGACAGCGAGTTCGCCAGCCAGTTCCGGTATATGGAGGCCCTCGGCCACTTCTGGCAGCGGGACTACGAGCTCGCCATCGCGGCGGCGAAGGCCGTGGCCAAGGGAGAAAGCGAGGACCGCAAGCTCGCCCGTTACATCCTCGGGCAGATCTACCACGCCCGAGGTCGGCCCGCGAAGGCGATCGAGTGGTACAAGACGGTGCGGGAGGAATACCCCGACGCCAAACAGGCCATCGACCACTTCCAGCGAGAGCGGGTGGCCCTCGACGAGGTGACGATCGTCCGGCCCGGCCGGCGTGTCGAGATGACCCTCCGCCACCGGAACGTCCAAGAAGCGCGTTTGCAGGTCTACAAGGTGGACCTGATGAAGCTCTATCTGCGTCGGAAGAGCCTCAGCGATGTCACCGACGTCAACCTCGCGGGGATCGCCCCTCGTCTCGTCCGCACGCTGGACCTCGCCGACGCGGCGCCCTTTGCGAACCACGAGCGGAAGGTCGAGCTGGGCCTCGAGGAAGAGGGGGCCTACCTGGTGATCTGCCGGGGCGACGACCGATACACCAGCGGCCTGGTCCTGATCACCCCGCTGAAGCTGGAGGTCGACACCGAGCCGAAGAGCGGACGCGTCCGCGTGAACCTGATCAATACCGTAAAGGATGTCCGGCCCGCGGAGGTCCACGTCAAGGCGATCGGCAGCGCCGAGCAGCGGTTCCACAGCGGCGAGACGGACCTCCGGGGCGTCTTCGTCGCCGACGGCCTCCGAGGCAGGGTCACGGTCATCGCCCGACAGGGCACCTCGCGATACGCCTTCTACCGCGGGAAAAAGGTGATCGGGAAACCGGATCAGCAGGCCCAGACAACCCAGCGCCAGCAACGGGCCAAGACACCGCCGAGACAGGTCGACTACCAGAGCAATCTGCGGAAGCGGAACAAGGCGCTCCAGCAGCGGGGCCAGCAGATGTGGGAGCAGCTCCAGCGCTCCGGGCAGCAAGGGGTGGAGGTGGATGTCAAGGGCCAGGGCAGGCCGCGGCCCGAACGGTCTCGTGAGCCACGGCAGAAGGGACAAAAGGCCCCGAAAAGGGGGCCCCGCCCGCCGTCCGCCGGAAAAGGTGGCTCGGGGCCAAAAGCTCCCAGTGGTCAGGTTCGGGTCACCGACAACGACGCGTCCGACCTCCCCGTCCAACAGCCCAAGATGGTGGACGGCGTGGCACGCATCACCATCACGGGTGAGGGCACGCTCCAAGCCAGCGGCTTCTACTACAACATCCGGACCATCCACGTTCGCCCGGGGCAGAAGGTCCGGTTGACCTTCAAGAACGTCGGGAAGATGCCCAAGGCCGCCGGCGGCCACCAGTTCATCCTCCTTCGCAAAAGCGCAAGGATCACCACCTTCGTCACTCAAGCCACGAACGCGGGCCTCTCCAAGGACTACATTCCACAGAAGGAGGAGGCACGGAAGAAGATGCTCGCCCACACCGCTCTGCTGGGCCCGGGAGAAGCGGAGACGATCACCTTCACCGCTCCGGAGTCCACGGGCACTTATCCGTTCCTCTGTGCCTTCCCGGGCCACTTCGCGACAATGAAGGGAAAGCTGATCGTCGAGGACGACTCGACGTCGGGGAGCTCGAAACGCTCCGACGGAGCGCCGTCCGATGGCGCGGGGGAGAAATAACGGCGTCGGCGTCGTGGCGATCCCTCCACAGAGAGGTTCCGCAGGAGACGAGCGATGGCTCGACCCGCCAAGCGAGGCCATGTGCGCCGACCCGCTCTCGGCGCTTGCCAGTGGATGCACGGCGATGCGCGGAAGCCGGGCGGGCGCCTCGTCGCCGCATTTGCGGCGGTCGTGACGGTGTGCGGGTCGGCGGTCGCGAAGCCGACAAAGCTGGAGATCGCCAAGGACGGCGAAGCGAAACAGCCCGTGGTCGTCGCCCCCGACGCCTCCGAGGAGACCCGGTCCGCCGCGGCGGACCTCGCCGAATATCTCGGCCGGATCAGCGGCGGCCGCTTCGCCGTCCGCACGGGCGACGGGACGACGGGCCTCGCGGTCGGAGTCGCCGGGGATTTTCCCGCGTTGGACCTCGCCCCGCCGTTGAAGCCGGAGGCCCCGTTCCGCCGGGACGACTATCTGCTTCGCACCCACGAGCGGGGCGCCTATCTGATCGGCGCCAGCGAGAACGCGGCCCACCTCGCGGTGTGGGGCTTTCTGCACCGGCTGGGCTACCGACTCTACTTCCTGACCGACACCTGGGAGGTGGTCCCGGACCGCCCGGACATCCGGGTCGCCATCGACACGGTGGAGCGTCCCGACTACGTCACCCGCCGGGCGCCCCGCGGCGCTCCGTGGAGCGACCGGGCGCTCTGGAAGCGGTGGCGCCGCCGCAACCGCGTTAGCTCCTCGTTCGACCTGCGCACCGGCCACGCCTACGGCGGCATCGTCGCCCGCAATCAGGAGGCGTTCGAGAAGCACCCGGAGTACTTCGCCCTGGTCGACGGAACGCGGCAAACCACGGGCGGCGACCGCAAGTTCTGCATCAGCAACCCCGACCTCCGGCAGCTCGTGGTCGACGACGCCGTGAGGCGGGTGAAGGCCCATCCGGAGCGGGAGAGCATCTCGATGGACCCCTCCGACGGCGGCGGCTGGTGCGAGTGCGAGGACTGTGTCGCGATGGGCAGCGTCAGCGACCGCGCCCTGACCCTCGCCAACAAGGTGGCGGAGGCGATCAACAAGCTGGGGCTGGGCCCGAAGCACGTGGGGATGTACGCCTACAACAAGCACAGCCCGCCGCCGAGCATCCAGGTCCACCCCAAGGTGATCGTGAGTGTCGCCACGAGCTTCATCCGGGGCGGATACACCGTGGAGGAGCTCGTCAAGGGGTGGCAGGAGCGCGGGGCGACCCTGGGCATACGCGAGTACCACGACGTCTTCGCGTGGAACCACGACCGGCCGAGGGAGGCCCGCGGCGGCAACGTCGACTATCTCACACGGCGCATCCCCTATTTCCACGAGCAGGGCGCCCGCTTCATGAGCTCGGAGAACGCGGACAGCTGGGGCGCCAACGGTCTCGGCTACTGGCTGACCCCTCGTCTCCTCTGGGACGTCGAGGCGGCCGACCGCGTGGACGCCCTCGTCGATGACTTCCTGAGCAAGGCCTTCGGCGAGGCCAAGGAGCCCATGGGCCGCTTCTACCGCCTGCTGAATTTCAAGGAGCGTCCCCGATCCACCGAGGACCTTCTCGCGCGGATGTACCGCCGCCTCGCCGACGCCCGCGACCGGACGGCGGACCCGCGGGTCCGCGCCCGGCTCGCCGACCTGGTCCTCTACACCCGCTACCTGGAGCTCTACCACGCCTACCGCGACGCGAAGGGTGAAGCGCGGCAGCGCGCCTTCGAGCGCGTCTGGCGCCACGCCTACCGGATGCGGGACCGGCGGATGATCTCCACACGGGCGATCTGCCAGACGGACCGCTTCCGGGACGACTCCGTCTCCGTGCCGGAGCGGGCCCGGTGGAGCGTTCCGGAAGAGGAGAACCCCTGGAAGAGCGGCGAGCCGTTCAGCGACGAGGAGATCGCGAGCTACGTTGCGAAGGGCATCGCGGCGAACGAGCCCACCGTCCTCAACTTCGAGCGGGTCACCTACGGCCGGAACCTGGTCCCCGCGACGCGGATGGATCTCCCCGACGTGCCCGCGGGCGACCACGGGAACCGCTTCCGCGGCGAGAACCGCTTCTACACATGGCTTGGAAAGGACCGCAAGCGGATCCAGCTGGATGTGACCGGCGGCCTCATCCGCCACTACCGCGATCGAGGAAACGTGGAGCTCGCCCTGCACGCATGGCAAGGCGGGACATTCCACCGCGTGGACCGCGACGCGAGCGTCCCGCCCGACGGCGAGACGCGGAAAGTGGCCCTGAGCAGCTCCCGCAGCGGTCTGCACATGGTGAAGTGGCGCGACGGCCGCGACATGACCCGCGTGGTCTGGCCCGACGACCTGCCCGTCACGATCCGCTCCACGCTGGACGATCCCATGAGCCTTCGCTTCCAAGGTCGGTGGGCCCTTTGTTTTTACGTGCCCCGCGGCACGGACGGGGTCGGCGGCTACGCGACGTCGGCGACGGGGCGTCTGGTGGACGGCGACGGCGAGACGACGCTCGATTTCAGCGAGAGGGACGGCGCCGGCTACTTCCGCGTGGAGGTCCCGGAAGGCCAGGACGGCATGCTCTGGCGCTTCGAGAACGCCGCGGGCCGCCGCATGCTCATGACGGTACCGCCCTACCTCGCCCCGACCGCCGAGGATCTGTTGCTCCCCCGCGAGGTGGTCGCCGCCGCCGAACCGAGGTCGTGACCTCGGCCGCCGCCGGCGACGTCTCCCGGCCCGGAGGTCCGCTCGTGACCGCGGCGAGCCCATCGAAGCAGGGAAGGGCGCTCGGCGGGACGCGCCCGAGATCGCCGGCGGAGCCCGGCAACGGCCCTCGTCCGTTACAATCGCGTCGGAATGAGACCGTCGCGATAACCCTCGCGGGCCACTACAAGCTGGAGACCCCGGAGAACATCGAGCTGGACTTCGAGCTGGCGGGCCCCGGCTCGCGGTTCTGTGCCCGCATCCTCGACGTGCTGGTAATCGCGGCCGTGGTCCTCGTGCTGGGTCTTGTCGCGCTCAGCGTCTTTTATCTGTCCATGTCCGACTTCCTCGCGGGAGCCGGGTCGTGGCGGGTCACTCCGCTGATGCTCCTCGGGGTCTTTCTCATGGTGGTCGGCTACGACGTGCTTTTCGAGACGC
>CAZQQP010000130.1:0-7400 GCA_964595475.1 uncultured Planctomycetaceae bacterium
CGAGCTCGGCGCTCTCCACGAGAAGGCCGCCGCCCTCGGCCTGACCATGCACATGGACGGAGCCCGCCTCGGCAACGCGGTCGCCTCCCTGGGCGTGCCGCCGCGGAAGGTGACGTGGGAGGTGGGCGTGGACGTGCTCGCGCTCGGCGGGACGAAGAACGGCCTTCCCTTCGGCGAGGCGGTGCTCTTTTTCAACCGCGAGCTCGCGGCGGAGTTCGACTACCGGTGCAAGCAGGCGGGACAGCTCGCGTCCAAGATGCGGTTCATCGCCGCGCCCTGGGTGGGGCTGCTCCGGTCGGGTGGGTGGCGGAAGCACGCGGCCCACGCCAACGCCTGCGCCGCCCGCGTCGAGACGGAGGTCGCGGCCATCGAGGGCGCTCGCCTGATCTACCCGCGCGAGGCCAACGCGGTCTTCGCCGAGGTTCCGGCGCGCTGGCTGGACGGGCTCCGGAAGCGGGGGTGGACGCTCTACACCTTCATCGGGACGGGCGGCGTGCGCCTGATGTGCTCGTGGCAGACTACGGACGCGGAGATCGACGCCCTCCTCGCGGATCTCCGGGCCGTTGCGGGGGAGGCTCCGGAGGGAACGCTCAGTTCGCCAGACGCTTCTTCCCGAGACGACGGCGGCGGTTGATGAGCTGCCGCCCCTTCTTCGTCTTCATCCGGGCGCGGAAGCCGTGGTGGCGCTTCCCCTTGATGATGCTCTTCTTGCGTGGGTAGTGAATCGCCATCGTCGGTCCTTTCCTCGTGGCCCCCGCTCCCGCGGAACGGCGGCGTCGCCTATTTCTCGGGGACGGTCACGGTCGTGGAGAAATACGCCGGGTTGCCGAAGGTGTCCAGGGCCCGAAGCGTCAGGCGGTGGGCCCCCGGCGATTGAGGCGGGATCGTAAATGCGAGGGTCTCGCTTGTCGAGTCGTAGATGTGGTCCTCGGGGAGGACGAGGTTCCACGCGTCGCGCGAGTCGATCGCGTACCGAGCTTCCGCCACCGCGTCGCTCTCGTCGATGACCTTGGCCCGGACGGCGACCGAGCCGTCGGGCTTCACTTCCGTCCGGACGTCCTGGATGCTCGGCGAGGTATTGTCGACGAGGACGGGGGCGCTCAGCCGCTGGGCCACCCTCGCCTGTCCCTCCACGTTGGCAGGGTGGTCGGACGCTCGCAGCCGAAGGACGTATCGCCCGTCCGCCACGGTTCGCGTGTTCCACTTGTGCTCGGTCTTGTCGAGATCCTTTGCCACCGGGACGAAGGGCGCTTCCGTCCCCCACGGCCGCGCCTCGAGGGTATAGGACAGCTCGTCGCCGTTGGGGTCCTTCGCCTTCCACTTCACCTTCAGCGTGGTTTGCCGCGAGGGCTTCTCGTCGTTGGTCTCGTACTCCGTTTTCACGGACTGGATCCTCGGCGGGAGGTTGGGCGTGAGGTACTTCAGCGCCACGCGGCTCACTTTCGGGGTGGTCTCCGCGTCGCCCTCGAGGACGAGGCGATACTGAAGAAACCGCGCCGGCGGTGAGGGGATCTCCAGATGGACCGGCGCCGACGGGGCTCCTTTCACCGGCTTCGGGTCGGACCACGTCGACCAGGGTCCGTCCGCGGGGTCGGAGACGTTGCCGCTCCGCGTCCGCACCTTGAGGGATGTGTTCTCCGGCACTTCCGCGAGGATCTGCATCCGTCCCCAGAGGCTCACCTGTCCCGCGTCGAGCGGCTGGCTCGTGAGGTGGCCCTCCTTCGCGTAGCCGCTCCCGACGCTCACGACCCGTGCCGCGTTGGCCGTGCCGAGCAAGAGACCCTCCTCCGTCTGAACCACCGCCGGCACCTGCTTCGCGTCGAGATCGGCGAGCGTGGTCACTTGTTCGTCGGCGGGGTCCACCCGATAGAGCTGCCCCTCATTGCCCGTGGCCACGAGAAGCGCTCCGTCGGGCCCCCGAAGAAGGCGGAGAATCATGACGGACTCGCGGAAGACCTCGCGGACGAAGCCGTCCGGGTCGATGCGGTAGATGGCGTTGCCTTGGCCGCTCGTCGCCGGCCCGTCGTCCGAGCTGTTGCTCTCGCTGCCGCTCGACCCGCCCGACGAGCCTCCGCCCGAGGTCGTGGCCATCCGGTCGCGGCCCTCCCCGCGCACCGTGAGCTCGCCGGACTCCCTCGCTTCCTCCAACCGCTCCCGGATGACCTTCCGCAGCGCGTTGTAGTCCTCGTCGGTCGGCGGGGAGGTCTTCTCTTGCGTCGCGGCGTCGGTCGCCGTCTCCGCTCCGTCGGTCGCGTCGCTGGGCTCGGCGGCGTCCGACGAGGCGTCCCCGTCCGAGTCGGGGGAGGGCGGCTTGGGAAGGTTGCCCCCGTCCTCTTTGCCGCCCTTCTTCTTCTGCGGACGGCCCTTCGATTTCTCGCTCGCCCCGCCCATCGGGCCGGGACGCGCTTGCTTCGCGTCCGCCGTCCCCGCGTACACGGTGCCGTCGTCGAGGACCAGCAGACCGCCGATCTCCGGCTCGGGCGCCTCATAGAGCACGAACGGCTCGAACCCGCCGCCCTTCTTCTTCCGAATGCGGTAGATCAAGCCCTTCCCGTCCGTGCCCGCGTAGACCCGTCCCTTGCCGTCGACGCCGAGGGTCAGGACGTTGTCCTGCTTCGTCTCGAGCGCGACGGACGGCTCCGCGTCCTTGGCGTCGAGAGAGACGTGCAGCACCCGGGCCGGAAGGCCCGTTCCCACCCAGAGGTGGTCGCCGTCGGGAACCATGTCCCAGATATATCGTGCGTCCGACAGCTTGATCGTCCGGGTCGCCTCCAACGGCGTGCCGGCCCACCGCTCGAGACGGCTGTTCTCACCGCTGACGGCCACCCACACCGCTTCGCCGACGACCTCCAACGCGAAGACCTGCGCGTCGCCGTAGTCCTCCACACCCTTGGCGACCCACGGTGGCTTCCCGTTGTCTTTTTTCTCTCCCTGGTCGACGGGGCCTTTCTCGCCGTCGGCGCCGTTTCCGTCGTCGCTCTTCTCGGACGACTGGGCCGGCTTGCCCTTGTCTTTCTTGCTCTTCTCGTCGTCTTTCCCGGAGCCGCTGTTGGGCTTTCCATCCTCCGGGTTGGCCTTTTTCCGCTCGGTCAGCTTCACGAGCTTCCCCCGTGGGCCCGCCGCGGCGAAGGTACGCCCGTCGGGGAGCCGGGCGAGGTCGTAGATGACGGACGGGCCGTCCGACAGCCGGGCACGCAGCCGAGCCCGACGAGAAAGCCGAACCCGGCCGAAGTTGGTGGCCGCGGCGTGGGTCCGGCTCTTGGCGCTCTTGAAGTCGGCCTCGGTCTCGTGGACCCACTCGTCGGGCTGGACGGCGACCGCCGGTGCTCCGAGCCCGGCCAGCGTGATGAGGCCGATGGCGAGGGTCCTGACGTTTCGCAAGATAATGCTCCTGTTCTGACCGACGGCCTCCGCGGCTTCCGCCTCGGGTTCACTCGCCGTTGTCGGGCCGCACGCGGAGCCGGAGCTCCGCCGTGTCCGCGACGACGAACGGAAGCTGTCGCTTCGCCGTCGCCGTCTTCACATAGGGCCGCGTCGCCGTCGAGCTCTCCGCGGAGAGGAGGGCCTTCTGAGCGCTCGGAAGGCTCGGCAGCTCACGCTGGCCGACCGCCAAGTCGTCGCCGCGGCGGAGGCGAAGCAGACCGTACACCGCCTCGTCCTCGAGGGTGTAGAGACGGCGGACCGCGTCGTAGAGGTCCTCCTCGCTTCCGATACGGGCCAGATGCTGTCGAGCCCGAAGCAGCTCCCGGAAATACGTCTTGGCGCCTCCGACGATGATCTCGTAGGTGCCCTTCTTCGTCTCCTCGGGCACCTCGACGACGAGCTGCTCTTCTCGCGGGGCGTGGCGAAACGGCTTCAGCGTCACATCCACGGTCACGCGGTCGCCGGGCGCCACGGGGCTCTTCCGGAGGCTCGCGTTCACGACCTCGGCGCGGTCGACGCTCGTCTTGACCGTCACGGTCGTCTTCGCCTTCTCGAGCCGGGTCGGCCCGAAGCGATTCTCGGTCAGGCTCGTCACGACGGGCTCGAGATCCATCATGAGGTCGCGGGGGTTGGCGTCGGGCAGCGTGTGGGTGAAGCGGAGCTTCCGTCCGTTGCTGAACTGAAGCTCGGCGGCGACGCGCAGCGTGTTGTCGATTGGCAGCGCCATGTCGCTGGTCAGCGACCCGATGAGGCTCGACGAGACCAGCGAACCGATCAGCCGCGGATGGTGCGTGACGGTGTAGTCGAAGGTGCGGTCGAGCCCCGCCGACGGGCGCTTCAGATGCACTTGGACCTTGGCCGTGGGAAAGCTCGCTTTCGGCTCCCCCACGATGCCTGTCTGCTCGTCGTGGACGATCGCGCCGGTGGGCTCGAAGGCGCCGGTGAGCTTGAAGCTCGCGTCGAGGCTCGGCTGGACGTAGTGGACGAAGCCCGGCGCCATGGGGAGGGATACGTCGCCGCGGCCGAAAAAGGCGTGGCCGAAGCCGAGCACGTGGCCGTTCGGAAGCACCGCCGTCACGGTTCCGCTCGCGGCGAGCTGCATCGGCCCGCGAACCAGCGGGACGGAGAGCACGCTCCCCGGCTCCAGCGTCGCTTCCTTGGGGTCGATCCAGCTCGGCGGCCGCGTGGAGCCGGCGGCGTCCGGACGGCCCACCGCGGTGAGGCCCAAGCGTCGGAAGTAAGGCTTCAGGAGCTTGGCGAGCCGAGTCGACGGCACCGTGACCGGCACGGCGAGGTGCTCCGGCCGCGCCTGCGCCGGGTCGGTCGAGACCTCCTCGGGGTCCACCCCGAGGAGGCGGGCGAGCGCACGCCCTCGCCAGCCGCCCGAGGACGACGGAGCGGACCTCGCCAGCGACAGCGAGGCGCGGAGCGCCTTCCGGGTGTCGGTCGACGCCCGCTTCGGACGCTCGTCCGCCCGAGCCTCGCCCCGCAGCATCTGCTCGATCGGCTGGACGCCCCCGTAGCAGTTCTTGCTCCGCGTGTAGCCGAACGCGAAGGCGCCGAGCAGCTTCCCGCCTTGGCCCAGCTCGTGGCTTCCGTCGCCGTCCTGGCCGGCCGACTCGGGCCACAAGTAGATGGGGCTTCCGCTCATCCCCTGGATCGGCCCCGTGGTCTGCAGACGATCGCCCGGACAGCGGATCCACACCACGGCCTTCCCCGGCTCGAAGCCGTGCTCCACCGAGATGACTTCCACCGGGAAGGGCTCCACCCGCGTGCCCGCGAAGACGGTCAGCCCGTAGCCCCGCATGCCGTCCTGCACTTCGTCCACCCGCATGTGCGACTCGGCGTCGAAGCCGGGCGGGGACGAAGCGCGGACGAGCGGGCAGATCGTGAGGATCGTGACGACCGGTGCGAGCCACATGTGGGGCGGTTGGAGTGCCCGGAGGAGGCGTTGCATGTCCGTAAAGTATTGCGAGCGCCGCCGATTGACAAGCGCGGGGCGGACGCGCTAGCTTCGCCCTCAGCGTCCCTCGCCGACGGCGACCAGCCGGAGACTCGACGGCAGATATTCATGGGGAATCGATCGGAGCTCACGCAGGAGTCCAGGGAGAAGGCGGAGGAGGTTCTCGAGTATCGCTTCAACAACCCACGGTGGCTCGCCGAAGCGCTCACCCACGCCTCCGTGGCGGACGACCGCCGCCACTCCAACGAGCGGCTGGAGTTTCTCGGGGACGCGATTCTCGGCGCCGTCATCTGCGAGCATCTGTTCCACGCCTATCCCGACTGGCTCGAGGGGGAGCTGACCAAGACCAAGTCCACGGTCGTCAGCCGACAGGTCTGCGCGGAGATCGCGGCCCACCTCGGCCTGCCCGATCTGATGACCCTGGGGAAGGGCATGACCGGTCGCCCCGGCCTACCGTCCAGCCTCGGCGCCGCGGTCTTCGAGTCCGTGGTGGCGGGCATCTACCTCGACGGCGGTTTGGAGGAGGCGAGGCGCTTCGTGCTCCGCCACATGGAGCCGTACATCCACGAGGCCGCGAGCTCCGCCCATCAGAAGGATTTCAAGTCCCTCCTTCAGCAGTACGCGCAGAAGAACCTGCCGGATCTGCCCACCTACGTCCTCCTCGAGGAGCACGGGCCCGACCACGCCAAGGAGTTCAAGGTGTGTGTCGAGGTGGCGGGCCAGCGCTACCGGGCCGTGTGGGGGAGCTCCAAGAAGCAGGCCGAGCAGCAGGCCGCCCTCGCCACGATGGAGGCCCTCGGCCTGGTGGAGATGGACGATGCGGGACGCGTCCAGCTCCTCGCCCACGACATCGAATGAGCCGACGGCTCGCCGAACGGGGCTCCCATGCGGACCATCGCCACCATCCTCGACAACCCCGGAGAGCCGCCCCATCGCAGCGCCTATCGCGATCCGGACGTGCTGCGGAGCCTCGGCTACACGGACGTGATCATCTACCCGACGACGAGCCTCTGCGGCCTTCTCGGCCCGGAGACCGTGCCGGCGGGCGCCCTGCGGCAGTGGGTTGGCGAGCAGGACGACGCCGTGGGACGCGCCGTGGACGCGGCGCGGCGGGCCGGCCTCTCCGTCTGGCTCGCCTGCGACGCGCCGAGCCTCTCCCGCGAGCTCGTCGGGTCCGCCATGACCTGCGTGAACGACCCGGAGACGCTCTGTCCCGCGTCCGGGCCGCTGCTCGAGCGGTGCGGCGACTGCGTCGACGCGCTCGTGGGTCGCTTCCCGTCGGTCGAGGGCGTGGTGCTCCGCTTCGGCGACACGGACGCCAATCGCCTTCCCTATCTCGTGGGCAACGAGATCTACAGCCCCCACTGCGCCCGGTGCAGCGGCTGGGGACGGGAGGAGCGGGCGCTCCAGTGGATCCGGACCTTCTACGACCTCGTGGTGCAGCGGCTCGGGCGGTCGCTGATCGTCCGGGCGTGGAACGTGCGGCCCGGCGGCTTGCACGACAACCCGGAGCTCTGCCGGCGCGTCGCGAGCCGTCTGCCCGCGGACGACCGGCTCATGCTCTCGTTCAAGTTCACCGAGACGGACTTCTGGCGATATCAGCGGTGGAACCCGAGCAGCCTCGTCTGCGGCGACCGGCCGATCCTCTACGAGCTCCAGTGTCAGCGGGAGTTCGAGGGGAAGGGCGCCGTGCCCAACTACCAGCCGCCGCTCTGGCGGGACGGCATGCCCGAGGCGGAGGAGGAGATGGGCCTCGCCCGGGCCGCGGAGCGGGTGAACCTCGCGGGCCTCTGGGCGTGGGTCCGGGGTGGCGGGTGGGGCGGGCCCTACGTCGCGAACGAAGCGTGGATCGACGCCAATGTCGTGGCGGTGCCCCGGCTCGCGGCGGACCCCAAGGCGGACCCCCGCGACCTCGCCGAGGAGTGGCTCACCCACCGGGTGAGTGCCTCCGGTGCGGCGCGGGACGTGCTCCACCGCGTGCTGCTCGACTCGCCCGAGACCGTTCGGCAGACCT
>CAZQQP010000130.1:7410-11877 GCA_964595475.1 uncultured Planctomycetaceae bacterium
CCGTGGTTTCCCGCGGACCACTTCATCACCGACGATCAGGTGGACGCGGAGGCGGCCCGGGCCATCGTCCAGCGTCTGCCGGACCGCGCCGCCGAGGAGGCGGTCTCGGAGAAGGCGGACGCGGTCGGCCGGCTCGGGGAGGCCCGTGACGCGCTGCGGCGGGTCGCCGGCGAGATCGACGGGCCGCCGGGAAGCGACCTCGCCCACACGCTGGACTACGCCCAGACCCTCGGTCGGGCGCTGCACGAACTGGTCGCGGGTCTGGTCACGCACCGGCGATACCGCCATCGCCGGGAGCCCCGGCTCGCGGATCGCGCCGTCCACGCCCTCGAGCAGTGTCAGGCGCACTGGCATCAGCACCAGCGCTCCGCGTCGGCCCACGGCGCCGCGAGCGCCTTCCGGTCGGACAACCTCCTCGACCGGACTCAGCGGATCATCGACGGCTTGCGGCGGTGAGGACGCCCGAGCGACGGGGAGCCTTAGTGCCGAGACGAATGCGGGAAGCCGACCCATGCGTTGCATCGTGTGCCGAGTGACGGACGCGGCCGTCCACGCCGACGGGGTGGAGCACGGGCGGATCGGCCGCGGCCTTCTCGTGTACGTGGGGCTGCTCCGCGGCGACGACGCGTCCGCGGTCGACTGGATGGCGGACCGCCTGCCGGCGCTACGGGTGTTCGAGGACGAGCGGGGGAAGATGAACCGGTCGGCCGAGGACCTCGGCGCGGGTCTGCTGCTGATTCCCAACTTCACCCTCGCGGGGCGGACGCGGAAGGGAACGCGGCCGAGCTTCGCGGACGCGGCGCCGCCGGAGGAGGCGGAGGAGCTCTTCGCCCGTCTCGTCGAGCGGAGCGGAGCCCGCGTGGCCGTCGCCAGCGGCGCCTTCGGCGCCCCCATGGAGATCCACGCCACCTTCGACGGGCCCGTGACGCTGGTGGTCGACCGGGCGGCCGAGTCATGAGGGCGGTCGTCGGTTGCATGACGGGCACGAGCCTCGACGCCCTCGACGCGGCGCTCGTCACGGTGGAGGGGGAAGGGCTCGCCATGCGTGGGGGCTTGCGTCGGTCCACCCGCCGCCCGCTCGGCCCGCTCGCGGAACGGCTCCGGCCCGTCGCCGACCAGCGACCCGTATCCGCCGGCGAGGTCGCGACGCTCTGCCGGGACGTGGGCCGCCTCCACGCGGACGCGGTGGCCGACCTCCTCGACGGGGAGGCTCCGGACCTCGTCGCGGTCCACGGTCAGACCGTCTTCCACCGCCCGCCCGTGACCTTCCAGCTCGCCGACCCTCACGTCCTCGCGGCGACCCTTCGCTGTCCGGTGGTCTCCGACCTCCGCCGCGCCGACGTGGCGGCGGGAGGCGAGGGGGCGCCGATCACCCCGCTCGCGGACCATGTGCTCTTCGCCCACCCCACCCGCCGACGCGTGGTGGTCAACCTCGGCGGCTTTGCGAACCTCACCTGGCTGCCGCCCCGCGGCGTGGACGCGACCGCCGGCATCCACGGCGGCGACGTCTGCGCGTGCAACCACCTCCTCGACGGCCTCGCTCGCCGGCTTCTTCAGGTCCCCTGCGACCCCGGCGGGCGACACGCGGGGGGCGGGGTGCGGCTCGAGGGTCCCTATCGCCGGCTCGCGGCCCGCCTCGTCGAGCAAGCGACAGCAGGCCGTTCGCTCGGGACGGGCGACGAGGAAATCGACGGATGGCTCGTTGACGACGCGACGTCGTTCGCCGACGCGGCGGCGACCGCGTGCGAGGCGATCGCGGAAGCGGTGGGACGAGCCACGCGAGCGGCCGACGAGGTGATCCTCGCGGGTGGGGGTGTGAACAATGCGGCTCTCGTCGGCGCGATCCGGGCACGCGTGGAAGCGCCGGTTCAGCGATCGGATACGCTGGGCGTGCCGGCGGACGACCGGGAGGCGGTGGCGATGGCGGTCCTCGGGGCGCTTTCCGCGGACCGCGTGCCGATCACGCTCCCCGCCGTCACGGGCGCGAGCCGCCCTCCCGTGGCGGGAAGCTGGGTGTTCCCATGAGCGATGCAGCGATGCCGAATCGTCCCGCCGACCGCTCCCACCTCCTCACGGAGCAACGCAACCCGCGGACGATGGACCTGCACCGCCGCTCCGTCGACGAGCTCGTCGGGGGGATCCAGGAAGAGGACGGCGCGGTGCTGGACGCGGTGCGGAAGGCCCGCCCCGCCATCACCGCGTTGATCGAGGCGGCGGAGTCGGGCTTCGTCTCGGGCGGGCGGCTGATCTACCTCGGCGCCGGCACGTCGGGACGCCTCGGCGTCCTCGACGCGGCGGAGGCGCCGCCGACCTTCCAGGTGGACCCCGGACGCGTGGTCGGCGTGATCGCGGGCGGCGACGCGGCGCTGCGGCGGTCGAGCGAGGCGAGAGAGGACGACCCCCACGGAGCGGTGGCGGACCTGGACGCCCTCGGCCTCACCGGAGACGACACGCTCGTGGGGATCGCCTCCGGCGGCACCACGCCCTTCGTGCTCGGCGGCCTCGACTGGGCCAAGCGCCGTCCGGACCCGCCCACTACGGGTCTGCTCGTCTGCACGCCCGTGGAGATGCCCCGCTTTGTGGACTGTCCCGTCGTCCTCGAGACGGGCCCCGAGGTCATCACCGGCTCCACGCGCATGAAAGCGGGCACGGCGACGAAGCTGGTGCTCAATACGATCTCCACCACGCTGATGGTGCGGTCGGGGCGGGTCTACGAGAACCTCATGGTGGATCTCCGGGCCACCAGCGACAAGCTCCGCGACCGGGCCGCCCGCATCCTCGTCACGCTGCTAGGGACCCGACGAGACGGGGCTCTCGCCCTGCTCGACCGGGCGGGCGGCGACGTCAAGACGGCGGTGGTCATGGCGCGGCGGGGGCTGTCGAGGGAGGGCGCCGAGCGTGTGCTCGCGTCCTGCGGCCGTCGCCTCGACGCGGCCCTCGACGTGCGCCAAGGTGGGGACTAGCCGCGAGGACTGCGTAGGATCGGGCTCGAGTGTGCTAGCGAGGGCGCCGTGAATGGACGTACGGGTCCACGAGACCGACGACGGCCGACACATCGACGTTGCGGGCGAGGTGGACCTCTCCACCTCCTCCTCGTTGTGGAAGCAGGTCGAGCCGCTGTTGGACGGCGGGGGCCGCATCCGGATTCGCCTCGCGGACGTGAGCTTCATCGATACCAGCGGCATCGCGGTGCTCCTCCGCATCTACAAGCGCCTGCGGGAGTCCGGTGACGCCTTCGTCGTCGAGGCGCCGAGCGAGACGGTCCGCTCCGTCCTGGAGCTGACCAAGCTCACGCAGATCCTGCCCATCGAGGAGGACGCGTGACCCGCGCCGCCGAGACAGTCCGGACTGTGGGCGTCGGCGTCGTCGGGGGCATCGGACGGGGACTGGTCGCGCTGCCTCGGTGGTTGTCGCACGTCCTCGTGGTCGTCGGGGGAGCCACCCAACTCGCGGGCAGCGCGTTGTACTACTCGACGGTCGGGCCGCTGCGGGGACAGAACAAGCTCCGGAAGCAGCTCTTCCCGATGATGACCAACGTCGGGGTGCGCTCCTTCGCCGTGGTCTCGCTCGTGGCGCTGCTCACCGGCACCGTGCTCGTCCTCCAAACGGGCAAGGCCATGGAGCGGTACGGCCAGATCCAGGAGGTGCCCGGCTTCGTGGCGCTGTCGATGACGCGGGCCCTCGGCCCGCTGATGACGGCCATCGTCATCATCTCCCGCGTCGGGGCCTCCTTCACGGCCGTCCTCGGGGCGATGAGCATCAACGACGAGATCCTGGCGTTGC
This sequence comes from uncultured Planctomycetaceae bacterium, assembly GCA_964595475.1. GTDB lineage: Bacteria > Planctomycetota > Phycisphaerae > Phycisphaerales > Zrk34 > CAZQQP01. Next base: position 11,194 of record CAZQQP010000130.1, read on the forward strand.
GGGCGATGTCCATCAATCCGGTGGGCTACCTCGTCGCCCCACGGGTCCTCGGCATCGTCATCATGATGCCGTGTCTGGCGGTGTTCGCCTATCTCCTGGGCATGGCGGGCGCCGCGACCATCGCGTACGGCGTCTACGACATCGGGTTCGGCCTCTACACCGCGACGATGAGAAGACCTTCGAGTATCTGACCATGAAGGACCTCGCCGGCGGTCTGCTCAAGTCCATCGTGTTCGGGTTCATCATCGGGGTGATCAGCTGCTACTACGGCCTTCGGACCGAGGGCGGGCCGACCGGCCTCGGCCGCAACATCATGGTCTCCGTGGTGAGCTGCGTGGTGACGGTGGTCTTCGCGGACATGATCCTGACCGCTTTCATGGTGAACCGCGTGATATGAGCGAGGAGCCGGTCATCCGCATCGATCACGTGGGGCTCCGCTACGGCGAGTCGGAGGTGCTGCGCGACGTCACCTTCGACGTCCACCGGGGGGAGACCGTGTGCGTGATCGGCGGGTCGGGCGGGGGCAAGTCCAGCCTGCTGAAGGTGATGATCGGCGTGGTCCGGCCGACGGCCGGGCGGGTGATCCTCGACGGCGAGGCGCTCAACGACCACGACGAGAAGGGGCTCGAGCGGGTGCGGAGGAAGTTCGGCGTCACCTTGTACCCCAGCATCCCGTACTGGCCA
>CAZQQP010000131.1:0-208 GCA_964595475.1 uncultured Planctomycetaceae bacterium
GGACCGTCCGCGACGAGCGCTATCAGCTCATCCGCAACTACATGCCGCACCGCGTCTACGGCCAGTACGTGGCGTACCTCCACCAGAACCCGACGATGGACGAGTGGAAGCGGCTCTATCAGAAGGGGGAGATCGGCCCGCCCGCCTCCTTCTACTGGCACGAGAAGCCGCCGGTGGAGCTCTACGACCTGAAAAAAGACCCCGACGG
>CAZQQP010000131.1:218-5200 GCA_964595475.1 uncultured Planctomycetaceae bacterium
GTGCGGAACCTCGCGTACCACCCGGAGTACCAGGATGTCCGGCAGCGGCTGATGGAGCGGCTCCACGAGCATCAGGAGGAGATCCGCGACCTCGGCTTCCTCCCCGAGGCCCAGATCCACTCGCGGCCGAAGGACGGCGAGACGCCCTACGCGTTCGCGCGGTCGGACCGCTATCCGCTCGAGCGCATCCGCGAGATGGCGGAGCGGGCGGCCCGGCGGAACATGGACGCGGTGCCCGCCCTTGTCGACGGCCTCGACGCCGACGACCCGGCGGTTCGCTACTGGGCGGCGACCGGACTCCTCGTCCGCGGACAGCGCGCGGTCTGGCCCGTGCGGGACAAGCTCCGGTCGGTCATGGAAAGCGACTCGGCCCCCACGGTTCGCGTCGCGGCGGAGTGTCTCGCGAGGCATAGCAACGAAGACGACCGAAGCGCCGCCCTCCAGGCGCTGCTGAAGCTGTCCAATCCCCGGGAGATCGACACCTTCGCCACCATCGCCGGCGCCAACGTGATCGACAAGCTCGAGAAGCGGGCGCTTCCCATCTACGACGCGCTCCAGAAGCTGCCGAAGCGGCCGAAGAACGGTCCCCGGCGGGCGTCGGGCTACACGGCGCGAACGCTGAACAAGACGTTGGCCGACCTGAAGCGGCTCCAGGCGAGCCAATGATCGGCGGCCCGAGCGCTTGGCGGGCGCTCACGGAGCTCCATCATGTCGCCGAAGCTGCGGCGGCTTCGGAACGCTAGCGAGCGGCGAACCGCTCCCTGCCGGTCGCGAGCGTGTGCGCGGCGTGCGGAGCGGTTGGCGATCGCTCCTTCGCCGACGGCGTCCTGTCAGGGACTGCGTACCGTTCACGGAAGACGCCGAGCCACTGGCAGGCAAGCTGCCAGTGGCACCCGTGCTGGACAAGCGGACACTCGAATCGACCCGCTAGCAGGAGCGCAAACCGGGTGGTGGGTGCCACTCAACGCCGTGAACTAAGTCCTTGTCGGGTCTCCTGGCGCGCGGCTCCGCGACGATGGTTCGTCGGGGTGTTCTGCAGCCCGAGGCTAACCCGCTACCACGGGCAAGCCCGCGGACTCGCTTGCCCGTGCCACGCAAGCAAGGACGACGCCGACGACACGGCCTTCGTTCACGGCGTCCAGTGCCATCCGCCGCCTTCCTCACTGTGCCCGGGCGCCGATCGTGTTCGGGTGGCACGGACAAGGCCGTCTGCGGCCTTGTCCGTGGTAGGAGGTCGGGTCGATTCCTTGACCTCACGGCGATTCGTCGGGGGCCGGAGAGACTCCCGCGCCGATTCCATGCGGATTCCGAAGAAGCGTGATTCAGCACGGAACGGGGGTCGCGACACGGCCTCGGTTCACGGCGGTGGGTGCCACTGGCAGCTGGTCTGCCAGTGGCAGCGAGCGAGATGAGCCGATCCCACCGGGGGTGTGGCGGTCAGCGGCCGCACCTGGTGGGTGGGCGCTTTGATCGCCCGCTCGGGCGACGCGTGCTTCGGCCGGCGCCAAATCGGCGCACACGGTCGCGACCGGCCGGAATCGCTCTGACCCGTGTGGAGCGCCGTTCGCCGAACGCTTGGCCCGTGCAACGACAGCGCAACCCACACTGCCGTAGGCCACCGCCATCCCGCCCGGCGCCGATGTCGGCCCATGGACGAGCGGCGGGGCGCTCCCACCCCCGCGGATGCGTCAGCCTCCGCGAAGCCCTACTCCAGCTCGGGTGTGTCGCCTCAATGCAGCCGCTCGGCGTGGATGAAGAAGGCGCCGCGGCTCGTATCGCCCTTCTTCAGCCACGTCTGCATCCGCTTCGGCCCCTTCTCGAGGGCGAGCTTGAACGTGATGGAGGTGGCGCCGGTCGGCACCTTCCTCGACTTCTCCTTGTCGCCCACCTTGATGCGGGCGGTCGCCGCCTCCAGCTCCTTGGCCGCCTGGGCGGGCATGTGGCGGAGCGTGAACCGATACGTTCCGTCCCGCGCCACGTCGATGGCCCACCAGCCGTTGACCTGCGGCATCCGCTGGATGAGCCGCTGGTTCCACGGCGTGTTGCTCCCGGGGTTGTGCCAGTCGTGGGCGGTGATGCGGGTCGGGTTGTCGCGGGGCGAGCCGACATCGATGCGGACGTACTCGTCGAAGCGAGGCTCGAGCGACGCCCACCACTCGTCGTAGGCCGCCCGCAAGCGCTTCACGACCTTCGGATGCTCGTCGGCGACGTTGTTCCGCTGGCCGCGGTCGTTACGCATGTCGTAGAGCTTGTTCTTGTCCAGCAGCCGCCAGCGGTCCGTCATCACGGCGGCGCGGCGCCACTTCTCCGGGTGCTGGATCCGCTGGGAGTGGACGAAGAGCGTGCGGTCGGGCCAGTTCTTCGCGTCGCCCTTCAGCAGCGGGACGAGGCTCTCGCCGTCGATGGGCCCCCGCGGCGACTGGACCGACCCGACGCCGCAGAGCTCCGCGAGCGTGGGGAGCACGTCGATGTGGGCGGTGATCTTCTCCACGGTCCGACCTCCCTCGATGCCCCCGTCCGGATACCGGATCATGAAGGGCACCCGATGGCCGCCGTCGTAGTGGGAGCCCTTGCTCGCCCGGAGGCCCGCGCTGTATTGGCCGCGGGCCGAGCCGTTGTCCGTCATGAAGATGAGAATGGTCTCCTTGGCGAGGCCGAGCTCGTCGAGCTTGCTCACGAGCCGCCCCATGTTGTCGTCGATGTTGGTGATCATGCCGTAGAAGGCGGCGCGGGCGCCGTTGACGCCCTTCTCCTTGTACATCTCCACGTACTTCTCGGGCGCCCGGAACGGGCCGTGGGCGGCGTTGGTCGAGAGGTAGCAGAAGAAGGGCCGGTCGCGGTTTCGCTCGATGAACTCGATGGCGTTGTCGAACCAGATGTCCGTGCAGAAGCCGCGGAAGGTGACGGGCCGGCCGTTCTGGTAATACGTGTCGTCGAAGTAGGTGTTTCCCCAGTAGTCCGGTGTCTGGGTGACTCCGCCGCCGCCGTGGTAGAAGGCGTGGGCGAAGCCCTGGTCCTGCGGCCGGAGCGGCGCATTGTCGCCGAGGTGCCACTTGCCGAAGTGGGCGGTGCGGTAGCCCGCGTCGCCGAGGACCTCCGCGACGGTGCGCTCCTTCGGGTGAAGCAGCGAGCGCCCCGCGATGGTGTGCCAGACGCCCGTGCGGGTGCTATACCGCCCCGTCAGCAGCGCGGCACGCGTGGGCGAGCAGGTCGGGTCCACGTGGAAGTTGGACAGGCGGACCGACTCCTTGTGGAGCTGATCCAGGTGGGGCGTCTCCAGAACGTCGTGGCCGTGGGCGCCGAGGTCGCCGTAGCCCTGGTCGTCCGTGATGACGAGGACGACGTTGGGCCGTTCCGCGCCGCTCGCGACGGCGCCCGTCAGGACAACGAGAGCCACCGTGAGAAGAGCCCACCGGTTGAAGGGTCCGAAGAGGTTCCGGATTCGGTTCGGAGACATAAGGGTCCTTTCTTCGACTGCTCGTCCTTTCGTGGGCCGACGCGGCCGGGCCCGCCGAAGGAGCCAATTCGCACCGTGCGCTTCCCCTCCTAGCCGTCCTTGGGCGTCGGCATGGGCGCGTCGACGCGGCGCCGCCACGCCTTCAGCTTTTCGTGGAGCCGCTCCGCTTTCTTCGGCTTCGTCTCGGAGAGGTCGCGGGTCTCCCCGATATCTCGGCGGAGGTTGTACAGCTCGGTCCGGCCCGTCTCGAAGAGCTCGATCAGCTTCCACGGGCCGCTTCGGATGACGCCCGCCGGCGTGGTCCGCCAGGTTCCCCGTCGGCTGCTCGCTTGGAGATAGGCGGGAAAGTGCCAGTGGATCGCCTCCCGGTCGAGCTCCGCCCCCGCGTCGCGGAGCAGCGGCACGAGGCTGACCCCGTCGAGGGGGTAGTCGTCGGGTCGCTCCGCCCCCGCGATCTCCAGGAAGGTCGGGTAGAAGTCCACGCCGACGACGGGCTCGTCACAGGTGGAGCCGGCCTTCGTGACGCCCGGCCAGCGGACCACCATGGGCACGCGAATGCCCCCCTCGTACATCGAGCCCTTCCCGGCGCGGAGCGGCCGGTTGTGGGTGATCTCGCCGGCCCCCTTGATGCCCGCGTCCGCGTAGCCGCCCACGCCCCCGTTGTCGCTGAAGAAGACCACTACCGTCTCGTCCGCGATGTCCAGCCGCCGCAGCGTGCCCAGGATGCGGCCGACGGCACGGTCGAGCAGCTCCACCATCGCCGCGTAGGTCGGGTTGTCGTGGCCGTCCACCGGCTGCTTCTTCTTGTACTTGGCGACGAGGTCCTCCGGCGCCTGGAGAGGCGTGTGGACCGCGTAGGGCGTGAAGCTCAGGAGAAACGGACCGCTCTCGTTGTGCTCGATGAACTCCACCGCTCGCCGGGCGAGGTGGTTGGTGAGATAGCTCCCCTTTTTCGCCCCGTCGATCGCCGGATTGTTGTTGGGCTTGAAGTAGCCGCCGTCCCAGAAGGGAGCGCCGCTGGTGAACCCGCCGACGTTCACGTCGAAGCCCTGGTCGCGAGGGCCGGTGCCCTTGCCGTCGCGGCCGAGGTGCCACTTGCCCATGTGGGCCGTGGTGTAGCCCGCGGAGTGCAAGACCTCCGCGAAGGTGACGTGGTCCGCGGGGAGCTGCGTCTCGTTCGGCGGCGGGACCAGCTCACGATACTTGGCGCGACCTCGCTTCGGGTTGCCCACGGTGTGGACCGGGTTGTTCGGATACTGCTGGCCGCTGTGGAGGGCGGCGCGGGTGGGCGCGCAGTTGGGCCCGTTGGTATAGGCGTCCGTGAACTTCATCCCCTCCGCCCGCAGCTTGTCGACGTGGGGTGTCTCGTAGTAGTCGGGGTTCGCCGGGCCGAAGCAGCCGACGTCCGTCCAGCCGAGGTCGTCGGCCATGATGAAGACGATGTTGGGCGGGTCGGCGGCGAGGGGGCCCACGCAGACGAGGAGGAAGAAAGCACTGAGAAGAGCTCTGGCTGGCATCAGGGGCT
>CAZQQP010000131.1:5210-8734 GCA_964595475.1 uncultured Planctomycetaceae bacterium
GAGGAGGACAAGGGCGCTGAGGGCGATTCTCGCTGGCATCACGGGGCTCCGTGCGGAGGTCGGATTCGTCTGAGCCGCCGGGGCGCCTCGGGCTCCGTCGACCCACGTGACCCGGCGGACGGAGCGGGGCCGTCATCGGAAGGCGCGATCCGGAGCCTCCTCGGGGCCGGCGTAGTCGAACTTGTCCCACGGCTGAGCGGGGTTCGGTTCGTAGCGCGGCGCCGCGTCCACCTTGGGCATCTTCTCGATGACGGACCACAGCTTCTTCCGTGCCGCCCTCGCGGCTGGCGCGTCGCTGTCGATGAGGTTGCGCGACTCCGTGGGGTCCTTCTTCATGTCGTAGAGGCGGACCAGCTCTCGCTGCTTGTTCACCCACAGCTTCCACCGCTTGTTGCGGATCACCCGGTCGTCGAACTTCTGGGAGGGAACCACGCGGTCGTTCTTGAAGCTCGCCCGGTGGCCGCCCTGGGCGTAGATCCACTCCCGGGGGGAGCTGTCGGTTTTTCCGAGGATCAGCGGGGCGATCGAGTGGCCGTCGACCTTCCATCGGCCGGAGGGCTCGGTCCCCGCGAGGTCGGCGAAGGTGGGCAGAATGTCCGTGAAGTCCGTCAAGGCATCGGTGACCTTGCCCTGGGGCACGAGACCGGGGCCGCGGACGATGAAGGGCATCGCCACGCCCGGCTCACGCATGTCCGCCTTGGCTCCACGGATCTCGCGGCCGTTTCGCGTGCCCGTGATCCCGCCCGTCGTCCCGTTGTCCGTCGTGAAGATGAAGAGGGTCTCGCGGGTCAGCCCCAGGCCGACGAGCTTGTCCATGTAGCGGACCATCGCCTTGAACCGCTCCACCTTGCCGCTGGCGTCGGGGGCGTCGGGCGTGGTGACGAGCGGCCGGTGGGTCAGGCACATCGGGTAGTAGAGGAGCATCGGCTGGTCCTGATGCTCCTCCGCGAAGTCGATGAGGAAGTCGGTGTAGACGTCCGGGCCGAAGGCATCCTTGCGGGTCCGGCTCTCCTCGCCCTGGTGGATATACGGCTTCCAGTAGCGGTGACGGCTCCGGCCGATGTTGCCCCCCTCGCCGCCGGTCCAGACGCACCAGGCGTCGAAGCCCGCTTCGTCGAGGGCCCGCGGCTCCACGCGGAAGTCGTCGATCTGCCACTTTCCCGCGATGGCGGTGGCGTAGCCCGCCTGTCGGAGGACCCGGGCGAACGAGGCGTTGCGGCTCGGGTCGAAGTGGGCGCCGCTCCCCCACCGCGGGACGTCGAAGTGGTTGGTCCAGCCGTTGCGATACGGATACTGCCCCGTCAGGAGCGTCACCCGCGTGGGAGTGCACTGCGGCATCGCCCAGGCGTTGGTGAACCGCATGCCCTCCTCCGCGAGCCGATCGACGTGGGGTGTCTCGACCTCCTCCGCGCCGTAGCAGGAGATCCACTCCTTGCCGAGGTCGTCCACGAGGATGAAGACGATGTTGGGCTTGTCGACGTCAGCCGCCCGCCCCGCCGCGGACAGGGAGACGAAGCAGACGCCGAGCAGGGCCAGGAAGAAGCGCGTCGGTCGGCTCATGGGTGGGTTCCGGAACTTTCTTAGTTCTGGTTCTTCGCGTACTTCTCGAGAAGGGCGACCATCTCGCTGTCCCCCTTCTTCTTCGCGAAGTCGATCGCGGTCTCTTGGTCCGCGTCCTTGATCGTCGGGTCGGCGCCGGCCTCGAGCAGCGCCCGGGCGACCTCCTTATTGCCGTTGTTCGCCGCGAACATGAGGGAGGTGAAGCCCTCGCGCCCGCCCGCTCGGTCGACCTTCGGGTTTGCCTTCAGGAGCAACTTGACCACGTCCGCGTTGCCCTCGAGCGCGGCGTACATCAGCGGGCTCCGCCCTCGGCTGTTGGTCGCGTCCGCGTCGGCACCCTGGTCGAGGAGCACCTTGACGGCCTTCGGGTGGCCTTGGAGCGCCGCGATCATCAGAGGCGTCACGCCCTTCGGACCGGACGCGTCGGGGCTCGCTCCGCCCTCGAGGAGCTTCTCGAGCTTGGCGACGTTCCCCTTTCCTGCGGCCGTGTGAAGGGCGCGGATGTCGGTCGTCGACTGTGCCGAGCCGCCGCTCCCCGCGTCCGTGGAGCCGTCGTCGGCGGGAGTCTGCTGCGTCTCTTCACCGCTGGAACCGTCGGCGGAGCCGCCGCTGTCGACGGAGCCCGAGCTCGTCTCGCTCGTGGCGCTCGACCCGCCCGACGACTCCGCGCCACCGTTTTTCTCGCTCGGCGGGGCGGCACGCTGGCGGCTCGCCGACCCGGACTCGTCCGCGGGCGCCTCCGACGCGGTCGGCTTCTGTGCCGTGGAGGAGTCCGCCTGATCCGCCTCCTCCGACCCGCCCCCGCAACCGGTGAGAACCCCGGCGGCCACGACAACGGCTGCGTCCCACGCTCGACGGCGATTGAGCATACGTCCTCCGACAGTGGGGATTTCGTCGATCCTCTCCGAGACGATCACAAGGTTACTCCGCTCGGCGAGCGCACGCAACGGCGGACCGCCGCCTCACCCCTTCCCCGGCCACCACTTCTCGTGGACCCGCGGCGCCGGGTCCGCGCTCGTCTCGGGCAGACGCTTTCTCAGCCGCTTCTTCACGTCCGCGTACTCCGGATCCTCCGCAAGGTTGTGCCACTCGTTCGGGTCCTTGCCCCGGTCGTACAGTTCCTCCGACCCGTCCGCGTAGCGGATGTAGCGGTAGCGGTCGGAGCGCACCGCGTGGTTGTTCTTCCCGTGCGTGGTGATGCTGACGTGCTCCCAGGCCGCTTCCGGGTCGTTCAGCAGCGGCGTGAGGGACACCCCTTCCAGGCCGTCGCGCTTCGGGATCCCGGCCAGGTCGCACAGCGTCGGGTAGAGATCGAGCAAATTGACGGGGGCGTCACAGCGGCCTCCCGGCTCGATCCCGCGCCCCACGATGCTCAGCGTCACGCGGGTGGATCGCTCCCACAGCGTGAACTTCCGCCAGTGCTCCTTCTCGCCGAGGTGCCACCCGTGGTCCGTCCAGAGAACCACGATGGTGTTCTCGGCGTGGGGGCCGCTTTGCAGCGCCTCGATCACGCGGCCGACCATGGCGTCCGCGAAGCGGATGGACGCGAGATAGCCGCGGACCGCCTCGTGCCACTGGCCGTGGCTCACCACCTCGCGATGGTCGTTTCCGCGGACGCCCCGGTGGGCGAAGTCGATCGCCGGGTCGGGGAGGTCCGCGAGGTCGTTCTGATAGACGTCGGGGAGGGCGATGCGGTGGGCCGGCGGAAGCGGCTCGAAGAACTTCGGTGGGACGTACCACGGGAGGTGCGGGCGGAAGAAGCCGCAGGCGAGGAAAAAGGGCTTGTCGCGTTCCTCCCGGATGCGGTCGATCACCCGGTCCGCCACCTTCGCGTCGCCTCTCAGCAGGAACGCCTCGGCTCGGCGCTCGTGCTCGGGATGCTTGCCAATCCAATCGGTCGCGGCGGACTCGGCTTGCTGCGGACGCCCCTTCGCGAGAAGTGTTCGCGCCTCCTGCAGCCCGGC
>CAZQQP010000131.1:8744-11861 GCA_964595475.1 uncultured Planctomycetaceae bacterium
AAGCCGCAGGCGAGGAAGAAGGGCTTGTCGTGTTGTTCCTGGAGCCGGTCGGTGACCCAGTCCGCCACCTTGGCGTCGCCCATCGCCCTGGTCGGCACGTCGACCGGGCCCCAATCGAAGTGGCCCACACCGGGGATGCCGCTGACGGGTCGGTCGTCGGGCTTCGGGTCCCGCGGGCGGTTGTTGTGCTTCGACGGCCAGTACGCGTCCCACGACGGCGGGTCGGGATAGCGTCCGTGGTAGATCTTGCCCGCGCCGAGCGCGGTGTAGCCGTGGTTCATGAAATGCGCCGGCAGCGTGGTGACATCGGGGCGGACTTTCCGGAAGGGCTGGCGGTTGCCGTAGACGCCCGTGGTCGAGGGGCGTAACCCGGTCATCAGCGCCGCCCGCGCCGGGTTGCACGCCGGCGCGGGGGTGTGGGCGTTGGTGAAGAGCATGCCCCTCGACGCGAGCCGGTCGATGTGGGGGGTCACGGTCTGGGGGCGGCCATGCAGCGCACCGACCCAGTCGTTGAGGTCGTCCACCGCGATGAACAGGACATTGGGTTTGTCGTTCGCGCCGGCGACCGAAGAGAGGATCCCGGCAAGAAAAAGCGTGATCCCCGCCGTGACAACCCCGCGTCGCATAGGCCGCTCCTTGACTCTCCCGTTGCAGACGATCCCCGGCTTCCCGTCCATCCTATCCGCCATACAACCGGGGTCTCGGGCCGCCACCAAACAGGAAGGTGCTCCTCCATCTCCTTCCTGCTTTACACGCCGTTCTGTAACGATCTCGCGAATGAGCGGGCATCAAGCGACAAAGAGAGATGGGCGGGCAGCTCTGAGCCTCTCTGCCGCTTCCTCACCACCTTCCTCGTCTCGCGCTTGGAGCTCTTCTTCCCGACAAAAGATCTGACTCTCTGACCGAAGTGCGGAAGTCCAAGCGAACAGGGCTCTCCTTCTCTCCGACTATCTATATCAGGGCATTGCTTCGCATTGACTCGCGACCTCTTCGCCGTCTTATGCTTCACCCTCTTCTGAGCGAAGAGGGCCATATCCATCATTCCTCACTCTTACGCTCACTTCAATGAGACGTTTCAATGACCTCTGCGCGGTCGGTGTCCCCTCCGCCGCGAGTCACCACCGAAGTGGTGCCGCTCACGCGGTTGGGTTTCAATGACCTCTGCGCGGTCACGTCCCCAACCCCTGTTCAGAAGGAGTCGTCAGATGAGACGATGGAAGAGCATCATCGAAATTGTCTTTTACGTCGTCTCGATCATTTACCTCCTCATCCAGGTACTTCGAGTACTTGGATAACGAATCATGCGATCTCAATGACCTTTACGCGGTCAGTGCCCCCTCCGGCTGAGGAAGCGCGAGAAAAGTACCGTAAATGGCGAGACTTTCAATGACCTCTGCGCGGTCGGTGCCCCTCCGCCAGCTCGGGCGACCTGGTTCGTCCGATACGCTCTTCTCACGTTTCAATGACCTCTGCGCGGTCGGTGCCCCTCCGCCGGCGTCGCGATCTTACGTGTTCGGCCGATGCCCATCGAGTTTCAATGACCTCTGCGCGGTCGGTGCCCCTCCGCCATCTTTACGGCGGTGCTGCGGCGATGCTCAACACCGTGGGTTTCAATGACCTCTGCGCGGTCGGTGCCCCTCCGCCTTTTTGAAGGGATATACTGATGATCGTAGACGTTATTTGTTTCAATGACCTCTGCGCGGTCGGTGCCCCTCCGCCCACAGAAGGGCGCCCGCTGGGTCATGGTTAACATTGCGGGTTTCAATGACCTCTGCGCGGTCGGTGCCCCTCCGCCCAGGAAGAGCATGATAAAAAAGACTGATTCGCGAAATGAGTTTCAATGACCTCTGCGCGGTCGGTGCCCCTCCGCCCGATCCTAGGGGTCCTGGTGTCGTCCTTCGGGATCTAGGCGTTTCAATGACCTCTGCGCGGTCGGTGCCCCTCCGCCCCCTTGGTTCCATAAGTAGCCGCAATCCCTTGGTTTGGCAAGCCTTTTTGCCCACCCCGCGGGGATTCTGCCAAAATGGCATCGTGAAACTGAGTTTCAATTTGGGCTCTTCTGTCTTTAAGCCTCTCATGTGACCGACCTTGCAAACCTGCCCACCCCGCCGGGGATCCGAGGCTCGCGCCGAGGGGTGGGCAGGTCGCCGCCTCGGATGGGCGTCCTCGGTTGCCGTTCCGGCCCGGCCGCCGCGTGGGCCGTGGGCCGTGGGCCGTGGGCGGTTGGCCGTGGGCGGTTGGCCGTAGGCGGTGGGCCGGCGCGGAGCCGTTCGGCGTCCGGAGCGGCCTGGCCCTCCGCAGACCCCTCCTCCATGGAGCCTGGGCTCTGCCCCACGCGACATGCGATCTGTGACCCGCGACCCGGCTCATGACTCGGTCTCGTCGGCGCCGCCGACCGCCTCCCCCTCGAGCCCCGTTCCGTCCGCGATCGACCGAAGACGCTCGGTGGTTCGCTGGACCGCATGGTCCAACCAGCGGCCACAGCCGCGGTGCTGCCAGGAGCTCTCCCAGGCGCCGAGGACCCGCCCGAAGGACGCAGGCTTCAGCCGGACCCCGCCGTCCTCGCCGGTGAGGAAGTCCTTCGGACGGACCTTCTTCCCATTGCACAGAGAGACCACCCAGCGGTCCACCACGTCGACACGGAGGGGCTCCACCAGGTCGCACGCGAGGGAGGGTCGGCCCGGGCGGTAATCGTGGAGGGCGCCGAGGGCGACCTCCAGGCCCGCGGCCTCGCACCGGGCGACCAGGCGGCTGGTCAGCAACGTGTACCCGAGGCTCAGGAGGGCGTTGACCGGGTCGGTGGGAGGTCGCCGGACGCGGTCCGTGAATTGCCAGGGCGGACGGAGAAGATGGCCGAACAGCGTGAACCACGCCCGGGAGGCCGTGCCCTCCACGCCCCGGAGCGCTTCCAGGCTCTCGGCGGCCCCGCAGCGCCGCCGCGCCTTGTGGAGCTGGTCCAATGCCTTTCGGGCGGGGCCGGCGGCGACCACGCGGTGGCGCTGGTGGTGGCGGGCCGCCTTCCGCTGGGAGGCGATCTTCTCGTCGACCACCTGGCGGGCGATCTCCAACCGGGCCCGGGGATCCGACTGGGCGCGGTACTGGAGGACCCGGAGGCCC
>CAZQQP010000132.1:0-11800 GCA_964595475.1 uncultured Planctomycetaceae bacterium
CACCTCGTCGGCCGCCGCGGTCAGGCGCTCGGCGGAGGCGTACCACTGGCGGACGGCGAGGGAGGACGAGGTGAAGTTCGTCCTCACCGGACGGGCGGACTACGAGTGGGCGAGAGACGTGATCCGCGACTGTCGGCTCGCCGAGCGGGTGCGGGCGGTCCAGCTCAGCCCGGTCCACGAGGTGCCGCGGGGACGGGAGCTTCCGGGAAGCGGGGGCCTTTCCATCCAGGAGCTCGCCGAGTGGATGCTCGAGGACGGCATCGAGGCGCAGCTCCAGGTCCAGCTCCATAAGCTGATCTGGCACCCGCAGGCACGGGGCGTGTGAGTCGAACGAGGGCGGGCGGTCGCTCCGGAGCAGCCATGAGAACCAAGCTGACGAAGACGTTCGGGTTCGAGGCGGCCCATTGGCTGCCCACGTTTCCCGAGGGCCACAAGTGTCGGCGGATGCACGGCCACTCCTATCGGATCGACCTGGAGCTGGAGGGCGAGGTCGACGAGGAGCGGGGCTATCTTCTGGACTTCGGCGAAGTGAAGGCCGCGGTGGACCCGCTCCAGAAGCGGCTGGATCACTACGTGCTCAACGAGGTGGAGGGGCTCGAGAACCCCACCGCCGAGAACATCGCGCGGTGGATCTACGAGCGGCTGAAACCGAGCCTGCCGATGCTCCAACTGGTGCGGGTGCGGGAGACGTGCACCAACGCCAGCGAGTATCGCGGGGAGGGGGAGGCAGGCGGAAAAGAATAAGTTGAGCCTATTCATCGGTCCCAAGGCGGAAGCCTCCTTCCGCCTTGGGACCGATGAGAGGGAGGGTCCGAGGGTCGACCGGCCTCAACGTCCGCGAATGCCCGGAGTTGCGGACGGCGAGGCATAGCGCCCGGGCGAAGGCCCACGCCGACGCAAGGAGGGACGAACCGCCTTGCGCTCGAATATAGGCTCAAATTATTCTTTTCCATCTCCTTAGCCCGGCCGAGCGGAGACCGTGGACGAGGCGCGATGGCGGAGGCGGACTGGGTCAAACAGGTCGCGGAGGAGCTGGGCTTCGAGGCGTGCGGGATCGCGCCCGCCGAGCCGTCGGACTACGGTCGAGAGCTGAGGGACTGGCTCGCCCAGGGCAAGCACGGGGAGATGGGTTACCTCGCCGAGCGGGTCGAGACGCGGGTCGACCCGAGAAACCTCCTCCCCGGTGCCCGGTCCGTGATCTGCGTGGCCGATCAGCTTCCCACCGACGACCAGCCCGGGCGGACGGGTTCTCGGGAAGGGCGGGTGGCGAGGTACGCGCAGGTCAACGACTACCACAAGATCATCAAGAAGCGGCTCTTCCGCCTCGCCGACACACTTCGGTCGCGATGGCCGGAGGCGCACGTGAAGGTGTGCGTCGACACGGCACCCATCCTCGAGCGGGAGCACGCCAAGCGGGCGGGGATCGGCTGGGTGGGGAAGAACACGCTCACGCTCAACAGGTATCGCGGAAGCCATCTGCTCCTCGGGGAGCTTCTGACGACGGTGGCCCTCGACGCGGACGAGCCGGAGACGGACCACTGTGGCAGCTGCACGCGCTGCATCGACGCCTGTCCGACGGATTGCATCACGCCCTACTCCGTCGACGCGTCGCGGTGCATCAGCTATCTCACCATCGAGCATCGGAGCGAGATTTCCGTCGGCTTTCACAAGCCAATGGGGGACTGGCTGTTCGGGTGCGACGTCTGTCAGGAGGTCTGTCCCTTCAACCGCTACGAGCGGGCGGGATCCGTGGCCGATCGGTACGAGCGGCGGGCGGGAGCGATGGACCTGCTCGAGGTGCTCGGCTGGTCCGAGGCGGACCGGCGGGCCGCCTTCGTGAAGTCACCCATGAAGCGGGCGAAGCTGCCGCAGATGAAGCGAAACGCCGTCATCGTCGCGGGGAACAAGCTGCGGGAGGAGGACGACCCGGTGCTCCGCGAGCGGATCGAGGAGATCGCCGAGGATCACGAGGAGGCCGACACCGTCCGGGAGACCGCCCGACAGGTGCTCGACCGTCTCCGTCAGCTGTCGTGATCGGACTTCTCGGACGGCTCCGGACGGATGCCGCAGAGCCGGGCGAGGGGAATGGCCAACGCACCCGCGAGGAGGCTTCCGAGCGCCCCCATCTTCGCCGCGTCCTGGATCGGGCCGGGCTCGAACGCGGCGGCGGCGAGGAAGAGGGCCACCGTGAAGCCCACGCCGGCCACCAGGCCGAGGGTCACCACGTGGCCGTAACCCACGCCGCGGGGCTTCTCCAGGCCGAGCAGCTTGTCGCCGACCCACGTCAGCCCCGTGATGCCGAGGGGCTTTCCGACGAGCAAGCCGAGGAGGACGAAGACAGTGGCGGCGCCCACGCTGGAGACGGGAACGCCCGCCTCGACCAGGCCGAAGAGACCGAGGATCACCTCGACGGGCCGCTTCCACCACGCCTCGAATTCGTTGAGGGCGTCCGACCGCTCCCGCTCCGTCTGGGCGAAGACGCCGAGGTCGCTGTGGGCGTGGGGAGACCCGCTTGGTCGAGGGACCACCAGCTGATCGCACCCGGGATGAGGATGTACCACCAGAAGCTCTGGAGGCCCGCCCAGCGGAAGCCGACTCCCACGACCACCGCCGCGACGGTGAGCAGGAGCCAGATCAGGTTCACCTCTTCCTGGGGGTACGCAATGGCCAGGATGGCCAGACCCGCGGCGTCGTCCGCGATGGCGAGGAGCAGGAGGAAGGAGATCGCCGGGTGGCCCTTCCCGAAGATGAAGCGGGCGACGAGGTAGCAGAAAGCGATGTCGGTGGCGCAGGGAATCGCCCACCCACGGCCGAGGGCGTCGAGCTGGCCCACCGTCGCGGCGCCCGCCAGGTAGACGCCCGCCGGGCCCACGATGCCGCCGAGGGTGGCGAGGAGCGGCGTGGCGGCCCGCCGCGGCTCCGAGAGGGCGCCGCCCGGCAGACAGGACTCCCAGACCTCCTTGGCCGCGATGGCGAAGAACATCGCCATGAGGAGGTCCGCGACCAGGAAATGGATGTCCACTTTCCAGATCGTGGGGAACGGCTCGTAGTGGATAAAGTCGCTGTAGCTCGCGTTGTCGAGGTTGGCCCAGAGCAGCGCCGCGATGGCGCCGGCGATGAGGAAGCCCGAGTACTCGAACAAGACGTGGAGCACCGCCGTCGGCTTCAACCGCGACGAGCCTTCCGACACGTCATGGTGGGCGTTCGGCTGCTCCATCCGAGCGTCCCTTCTGTGCCGGCCGCTGCGGCGACCGCGTGACTTCGTCGCGGACGCAGCGGCATGATCCGTGAGACGACCCCTCGGCCGGACCGGAGCGATGGAGCGGTGGCCGTGCCGGTCGCCTAGCGAAACGAAACAAGCGGGTGGAAAAGGAGCGAGCAGGCTAGGTTGGTCGGCCGACGTGGGCAATCCCATGCGGCCCAGGGGCGCCGGCGGCCACCGGCGTGAACCAACTCCGTGTCACCAGCGTCGTCTTGGCTTGGGTGGCCCGGGCGACCGTCCGCGGGCTTGCCCTGCTGGAGCGGACGTTCATCGAAGGATCGGCACCCCGCGGCCTCGACGCGGAGTCGGTCCCCGTGGATCGGCCCGGGAGATCACGGACAGGTCTGGTTGCCGTTGCAGAAACGGATGGCGAGGCGGATGGCGGACTTCATCGAATCGGGGCTCGCCCGATTGCGGCCGACGAGGTCGAAGGCGGTGCCGTGATCCACGCTGGTCCGGATGATGGGAAGGCCCAGCGTCACGTTCACCGCCTCGTCGAAGGCGTAGAGCTTCACGGGGATCAGACCCTGATCGTGGTACATCGCGACCGTCAGGTCGTAGCGGCCGCGGAGGGCCTCGCGGAAGACGGTGTCGGCGGGGAACGGCCCCTCCGCGTCGATGCCCTGCTCGCGGGCCATCGTGATGGCGGGCTGGATCAGCCGCTCCTCCTCGTCGCCGAAGAGGCCGTTCTCCGAGGCGTGGGGGTTCAATCCGCAGACCGCGATACGCGGCGGACGGCCGTCCAGACGCTGACACGCCTGGTGACCGAGGTCGATCGGGTCGAAGACCTTGCCGATGGTCAGCTTGTCCCGGATCGCCATCAGCGGGATGTGGACCGTGGCGAGGGCCACACGGAGCTTGGAGGAGACGAGCATCATGACACTTCGCTTGCTCCCGGTGCGAGCCTGGAAGAGCGCCGTGTGGCCGGGGTGGCGCCTCACACCCGCCTTCGCCCACGACTCCTTCGAGATGGGCCCCGTCACGATGGCGTCCACACGCGAGGGCGTGCCCATGGGGCGTTGGGCCACCTCGATGGCGTGGTTGATGAACGCCAGCGAGGCCTCGCCACCCTGGCGGGTCGGCTGGTGGAGGCTCGAGCCGAGGAGCGAGTACTCGTCGTAGTCGAGGACGATGACGGAGTGGTCGAGGTGTTGGCGGGTGAGGTGGCTGTCGTGCTGGAGACGCCACCAGTACGGCTCGATCTCCGCGAGGTCCGCGGCGTACGCGAGGAGCTCGTTCATGCCGAAGACGAGGAAGCGAGCCTGGCTCCGCAGCTCCGGGTCCGACAGCGCTTTCACGAGGATCTCGGGGCCGATCCCCGCGGGATCGCCCATCGTGATCCCGATGGTCGGCCGTTGGTCCGCCTCGGGCGGTGAGCTCGTCGTTGCGGGTCGCACTTCCTCGCCCATCGCCCATTATGCTACGAAGGTCACGGGGGTTCCGCAGCGTTCCGCCCGCCTGTCGGCGGGCGAGCGGCGGCCTAGGGTATGGGCACGACGGCGGGAGACAGCACGCGACAGTGGGATGCGGAGGTCGGGGCCCGCTGAAGAAAGGCC
This sequence comes from uncultured Planctomycetaceae bacterium, assembly GCA_964595475.1. Classification (GTDB taxonomy): domain Bacteria; phylum Planctomycetota; class Phycisphaerae; order Phycisphaerales; family Zrk34; genus CAZQQP01. The sequence goes on from CAZQQP010000132.1 coordinate 4,819, forward strand.
GGACGCTCATGGCGACCCAACGGACGGCTCAGGGATCGGGCGACGTCTCGCGGCTGTTCGACAAGCTGCCGCCGCACGCCGTGGAGGCGGAGATGAGCCTGCTCGGCTCGATGATCATCGCCGGGACGTCCGGCCTCCACGTCATCGGGGACGTGCTCCAGATCATCAAGGGACCGGACGACTTCTACAAGCCGGCCCACGGGGCCCTCTACGAAGTGCTCGTCGAGCTCTACGACCAGAATCACTCCCTCGACAACGTGCAGCTGGTCCACACGCTCCGCGACCGGGGCCTGCTCGAGCAGGTGGGCGGCGTGGACTACCTCGTCGAGCTCGCCGAGTCCGTCCCCACCGCGGAGAACGCCCCCCACTACGCGCGGATCGTCCGGGACAAGGCCAAGCTGCGGGAGCTGATCTCGGCCGCCACGCAGATCCTGCGGGAGGCCCACGAGTCCACCGAGGCGGCGAGCCAGATCATCGACCATTCCGAAAAGGCGATCTTCGAGATCGCGCAGACGAACAGCTCGGACGAGCCGACGGCGCTGGTCGAGCTGGTGAAGATGACCTTCGAGGTGCTCGAGCGTGGCCACGAGACGGGGGAGACCATCACGGGGCTCGCGACCGGGTTTCGCGAGCTCGACGACATGCTCAGCGGTCTGCAGGCCGGCGAGATGATCGTGCTCGCGGCGAGGCCGTCGATGGGGAAGACGGCGTTGGCGTTGAACATGGCGGAGGAGATCGCGATCCGGGCGCCGCAGAAGCCCGTGGGGCTGTTCAGCTTGGAGATGAGCAAGCAGCAGCTCGCCCAGCGGCTGCTGTCGAGCCGCTCCGGCGTCGAGGCCCAGCGGATGCGGCGGAATATGCTCCGGGAGGAGGAGTTTCGCCGGCTGCAGGAGGTCGCGGCGGAGCTGTACGAGGTGCCGCTGTTCATCGACGACACGCCGGGGCTGTCCGTGCTCGGCCTTCGGGCCAAGGCCCGTCGGCTCGCCGCACAGCACGACATGAAGGCCGTCTTCATCGACTATATACAGCTGATGAGCAGCTCGGGGGCGGAGAGCCGGCAGCAGGAGGTCAGCGAGATCAGCCGCGGCGTGAAGGCGCTCGCGAGGGAGCTCAACGTGCCCGTCGTCGCGCTGTCCCAGCTCAACCGGAATCCGGCCGGGCGGGCGGACAACCGGCCGATGCTCTCGGACCTGCGAGAGTCCGGGAGCATCGAGCAGGACGCGGACGCCGTGATGATGCTCCACCGCGAGGACTACTACCACCAGGGGCAGGAGGACTACGTGCCCTCCAACACGGCGGAGCTCATCGTCGCCAAGCAGCGGAACGGACCGACAGGCACGGTCCAGCTCCAGTTCCACGGGGCGACCACGCGGTTCAACAACCTCGCGCCGAGCGACGCCGCGCCCATCTGATCCCCGACGAGCCGCGACCCGACAACGAGCCGCGAACGGAAGGGAGCGGTTTCCGGCGGCGAAGTGGGCTCGTGAGAACCGCTCCCTTACTCGTTCTTCCGGTTGCGCACGGCGATCCGGAGACCGCTTTCCGCGCTTCGGGTACACTCACACGCATGAGACGCGTGCTCCTGGTCGTAAACCGCGAGAAAGCGGGGGTGGAGGAAGCGCTCGGGACGTTCCGGCCGTGGCTCCGGGACCGCGCCGATGTGGTCGCCGAGGTCGACAGCGGGACCGACGATCGGGCGGTCGCCGGCGACGTGGACATGGCGTTGATCCTCGGCGGCGACGGGACCTTGCTCGCGGAAGCGAGGCGGATCGCGCCGCTCGAGATTCCCCTGCTCGGCGTGAACTTCGGGAAGCTCGGCTTTCTGGCGCCTTTCGCCATCGAGGACGTCCAGCGCCACTGGGAGGAGCTGACGGGGGAGGAGAGTCCGATCAGCCAGCGCGTGATGCTCGATGCGACCATTGCACGGCCGGGGGAGGCGGGCTACCACACCCTCGCGATGAACGACTGTGTCATCACCGCGGGCCCGCCGTTCCGGATGATCCAGATCGAGCTCGGGATCGACGGGGCTGACTCCCGAGCGACGAGCACGGTCTTCACCGGCGACGGGGTGATCGTCGCGACCCCCACGGGCTCGACCGCCTACAACGTCTCGGCCGGCGGACCGATCCTTTCCCCCGATGTCGACGGCCACGTCATCACGCCCATCTGTCCCCACAGCCTCGCGTTCCGGCCGATCGTGGTCGCCGGCGAGGACTCGGTCACGCTCAAGCTGCACGGGGCGAACGAAGGGACCACGCTCGTGATCGACGGACAGGAGTCCGTGCCGCTGTCGGCCGAGTCCACCGTCCACCTGAAGACGCATCCGACGCGACTGAAGCTGCTGACCAACCCACGCATGGGCTACTGGGAGACGTTGGCCAAGAAGATGCATTGGGCGGCGAGCCCCCACCGGTAGGGCTGCACTCAGCTGGCCCGCCTGCGGGCCGTCGGGGAAGGGAGACCACCATCGGACGGACAGGCCGGGCCACCGATCTGCAGCGCGTGGTCGGCGGCGACGGCTCGACGGGACAATCCCACCCAATCGGAGATCAGCGCGATGCGCCCAGAGGACCTGCTTGAGCTTCTCCGTGCGAGGCCGTTTCAGCCGTTCCGGATCCGGCTCTCCGACGGCGCCAGCTATGAGATCCGCCATCCGGACATGGCGATTGTGCAGCGCTCCAAGGTGACGGTCGCTGTCCCCGGTCCGAGAGGTCCCGATGGGCCGGCCGAACGGACGGCGAGCTGTGCCCTCGTTCACATCACCCGGACGGAGCCGATCGATGAGACGACGGAGCAGCCGTGATGCGTTGTCCAGAGCGCCGGCGGCGTGGAGGCGACGTCCGTTTGTCTCCAATCCGGTTCACTGAGCGCGGATCCGCTTGTGGTTCCGCGCCGCGATGGCCGTGTCGGGATATTCCGTACCATCTGCCGATGTAGGCGCGCAACCGCCGAACCCAGAGGGTTCGGCTATATAGCCCAACCATCCTGGTTGGGCGGCCCGCGGCTGACGGTCGGATCTTGAGAGGGCGCCCGCCCGGGCGCTCCCAATCCAAGCGTGTGCCTCGCGGTCGCCATTCCGGGGTCGCCAGGCACGTGCCTCTCAGCCCGAAATGGCTGACGTCCCCCCGGGCCGCGCCGTGGGTCAGGCTTTCCAGCTCGACACCCGGCTCGTGGCGGTCACACACGGATCGACGACCGGTAGGAAGGCTTTCGGCGGTGGAGAGGTTGAATCGTGGATCCCCGATGTCTCGGGCAGCCGTCCGACCGGGCTCCGATGTTCGCCAGGGTCGGATCGTCTGATCGTTCGATCGATCGGCGCTTACTCCGGGACCGTTGTCTCGTACCTCACCCCCTCGGGCACCGGGCCGGCCTTTTTCCGAAGCGCCGGATACTCCTCCCTGAGCCATTCAAGCTCCCGGGCCCGATGCGTCCCCGGCTTGACCCTCTCCGCGACTTTCCTCAGATCGATCGGTTTCCTTGTCCCGGCGCGAACGACCTCCGCACGCCACTCGCTCGGAGGCTTGTCGGTTTCGGGGACATGGATCACGATCGCCTCGTCTTTGTCGCGCCGGATCGTGAGGGTATATGGACGAACGAAACTTTCCTCCTCCGCCTTTTCCTTTACACGGACAGAAGCGACGCGGCTATCCTCCGGGAAAACAGCCTCGTATTGGCGCGTCGGCGCGCACCCGATCACGACCGTTATCAGGAGACCACAGAGCACGCGATACGCAGCGGACAAAACGGCTTCTCGCACCGGAGCGTGATTCATCACTTAACCCTCGCTCTTCTCTTTTCGGGCACGCCCGTCGGGAGAATCCGACGATGCTTCCCGTCGAAAACGGATCTGGGTTGTTCTTCCGTCGTCAACAGCGAAGGCGCGCCAAGATCTCGGCGACCACCCCCTTGTCCGGATGAGGACCTTGTCGCCCTCGGGATACACGACCGCAATGAGATCGGGCCCGATAAAACTCCTCCCGTCCCTGCCTCCCTCCTCACCGACGACATGCACTTCTGCCCTGGCTCCTCCGAAGCGAACGTCTCCGAGGTACTTCGTCTCGTTCCAGGTATAGTGGTTGGTGGCGCATCCGACGAGTGTTAGCAGCGCCGCGCTCGATCCAATGCCCAGCAGTCTTCTCATGAGATACGCTCCGATGGGCGCCAGCTCCGCCCCTCCGACGTTCCGAGCCTCCGACGGTCACTCGGGCACGGTGGTCTCGTATCGCACGCCCTCGGGCACCGGGACGGGCTGACGCACACTGACCCCGTGGTCGCCTCCCGTTCTCCGGCTCGCGTCCACCGCGACAAAGGCGGTGTAGGCGGACATCAGGTTGTGCCGCAGCGCCACCCGCTTGATCCGCTGCGTGAGCTCAGCCTCCTGCTGGTAGACCGATCGGTCGGCGAGGCTCGCGATCCGCTGGCGCGCCCAGACGGAGGACAGCGCCGAGCCCTCGACCTCGGATCGGTCCGGCTCGACCGGGACGTCGAACGAGACCTTGTTCTCTCCGGTGCGGCCGGTGACTCGAATGGTGCCCTCCGGTTCACCGTTGAAGCGACCCGTCAGCGTGACGGACCGGCCGACGAAAAGGTCCGGGGTGGGGCGGGGGTAGACCCCGCTGACCTCGAGGCCTCCCCAGTCGATGTGGATGTCCGCGAGCGCCGGATGGCTGACCCGCCGGAAGAAGTTCTCCATGACGGGACCCGCTTCTTCCTCGGACGACAGATAAGCAACGGCTCCCCGGCCGACCTTGGCCATGCGGTTCAGGAGATATCGATTCGGGGAGGACCCGATGCCGAAGCTGAAGATGCGGCTCGCGCCGAGCTTCTCGTGGATCGCGCCGAGGATCTCCGCCTCGTTGCCGATGTAGCCGTCCGTGAGGAAGGTGACGAAGCGGAGGCGCTCGCGGTCGTGGGAAAGGTCGAGGGCCGCTTCGATGCCCTCGATCATCATCTTGACGCCCTACGCATCAAGGCCCTCCACATCAGAGCGGAGCCGCTCGACATTGGCATCGCTCGCTCGAAGAGGCGAGTCGCCGAAGCGAGAAGCCTCGTTGGAGAAGCGGATCACCTGGAAAGTGTCCCGCTTTTCGAGCATGCCGAGCGCCGATGTCACCGCGTCCTTCGCTTGTCGGATCGGCCGGCCGCTCATGGAGCCGGAGCAGTCGACCACGAAGATCATCTCCACCGGACGGCGATCGAGGGAGCGAAGCTCCTTCGGCGGGTAAAGCGTCAACGCGAAGTAGCCCGGCTCGTCCTTTTGTCCGCGGTCGACGACGAGGCCCGACCTCAAGCGATCCCCCGCGACGCGGTAGCGGAGCATGAAGTCCTTGTTCGGCGTTGTGCCGTCCGACGCGAGCCGAACCGACGCTTTCTCGGGAGACGGCGAGTCCTTCTCGATCGCGTGGGTCGGCGATCGGATCTCTTCAATGGGCACGCCGGCGTCGATGTCCACTGCGAGATCGAGGGTATGGCCGCTCCGCTCGTCCGGAGCGAGGTAGGGCACCTCCGTCGGCTGACCCGACTGACCGCGGCCGCCGCGGCCGACCGTGCCGATGCCCTCGTCATGACCGGACGGATTGAAGCGCGGCCCGACGACGGCGGGGAAGGTGAACGTGTGCCAGCCGTCCTTGTAGGGAAGGGTGTTGAAATAGCGAATGTCCACGTCGATCTTCTTGCCGGGCTCGATGTTAGCGACCTTCTGGGTGAAGACGTTGGGCCGCTCCTGGGTCAGCAGCGACGCGGCGTGGCCCCGTTTTCTCGCCTGCTTGTAGATCCGCTCCGCTTCCTCCCGCTCGCGGATGATGCCGCGGATCTTCCGGTCGCCGATGATCATGAGAAACTCGTTGACCGCCGCGTCCTGCGGAAGGGGGAAGACGTAGACCGCTTCGATCTTCGTGTCGTAGGGGTTCCGGAACGCCTGGCGGACGCGGACGGAGGCGACGGAGCCGTGGATGGAGGCATCCACGTCGGTGCGGTCGAGGGGAAGCGCGACCTTCTTTTTCTTCTCCGGGTCCTTCGTGAGCAGCCGGCTCCCGCGAGGCGCCTCGCGTTCCGTCTCCTCCTTCGATGGGCTCTCGGGGCGAGCGATGACCCAGACCTCCTCTTCAAGGGAGGGACGGCTGCCGGATGGCCCGGCCGGTGCCCGACCCGTTCCCTCCGCCAAGCCGCCGCTTGTGGGTGCCCTCGCGGTTGAGGGGGCCTCCGTTCCGTTTTGATAGGCCACCTTCTGCGCTTCACAGGCGACGAGCCCGAGGGCTATCGCGGCCGAAAGCGCCACGAGGCCGAAGAGCGTCGATGTGAGCCGTCGCTTCATGGGTCGTCTCCTTGTTGCCTGACACGGATGTCGGCGGAGATCGGCTCGCCTCCGGCAGTTCCCGCCGTGTGAAGGGAGGCTCGGTAGTCCGGCTCCCTTTCTCCGGCGATTCGGACGTGCAGCCGCGCCACACGCGTCGCTCCGGTCGGCAGGTCTCTCTCGTTCTTTGCGATGAAGTCACCGACGATGATCCGTCCCCCGCTCAGTGCCTCGGGGTCGTAGTAGGGCGCGTCGGAGAACGGTCCCGACGCGGCTCCCTCGATCCCGACGATCGTCACGTCGCCTTCGACGGCTTCGAGCTGGAACTGGTAAGCGGCGAGGGGCCGTTTTCCCGAATCGATTACGACGTCCACGGTGTCGAAGCGGACGGCGGACTCCTCCCGCTCCGCGAGGCCGAGACCCGCCCCTGCCGCGAGCGTCGCAGCCGTGAGCAGAAGCAAGCTTCGGGACGCCCTCATGACTCATCCCCTTTCAGCCGGACCGCACGGTGAGCGAGGCGGTCGACGTCCGCCTGGCCCACGCGCCCGTCGCCGTTGAAGTCCCAGGCGGGATCCACCGAGCCGCCGCTGTCGAGACGCCGGGCCAGCGCGTAGGCGTCGAGGATGTCCACCCGTTGATTGCCGTCGAGGTCCGCCCGGTCCGCGGCGGGAGCGGCGGGCCACGCCCACC
>CAZQQP010000133.1:0-5012 GCA_964595475.1 uncultured Planctomycetaceae bacterium
GCGGGCCGAGCGGGGGCCACCCGGCTGACCGGCACGCGGGCGGAGGTCGCGGAGGGCGAGGCCGACCACCGTGCCCTCCTCGCCCGTCGCGGGGCGGAACAACAGAGGATCCGGGCGCGTGTCGTGGTGCTCGCGACGGGTCTCGATCCGGGTGTGCTCCGCCGCGTCGGGCGGCCGCGGGTGCGGCGCTCCCGCCGGTCCTGGATGGGGCTCGGGACCACGGTCGCGGCGGCGCCCTCCTTCTACGGAGGCGGCGCCATCAATATGGCGTGCGGGAAGTGGGGCTATGTGGGCGTCGCGGAGGTCGAGTGCGGCCACGCGGTGGCGGCGGCGCTTTCCCCGCGCTTCGTCCGGTGGACCGGTGGAGCGGCCGCCGCGGCGCAAAGCGTCCTCCACAGCGCGGGCTTTCCACGGATCGACGGCCTCCACACGGCCCGCTGGCGTGGCACGCCGCTGCTGACGAGCCGGCCCACCGCCGTCGCGGACCATCGGCTCTTCCTCGTCGGCGACCTCGCCGGATACACGGAGCCGTTCACCGGCGAGGGGATCGGGTGGGCGCTCGGGTCCGCCCGCGCGGCGGCAGCGACCATTGCGGACGCGGCCGACCGCTGGTCCGCCCGCCACGCCCGCGAGTGGGCCCGGACGCACCGGCGGGGTGTCCGTCGTCGGCAGGTCCGCTGCGGCCTGATCACGGCCGCGGTCCGCTCGCCGCGGCTGGTTCACACCGCGATCCGCCTTCTCCGCCGTTGGCCGAACGTCGTCCGTCCGCTTCTCGTCCCCCTCAACCGGCCCTTCCCGGGCGATCGCGCTTCTCCCGTCCGGCGCTGACCGCGGCCCCGTCCGCGCTTCGCCGTTGACGCCCCAGCCCCCACGGTTTAACTTGATTTTTCACGCGTCGGCCTTAACGACCTCGAGCGGTCGCATCGGAAGACCGTCCGATCGTCCGACCGAACGAAGCGGATTCCGCGGAGCGTCGTGATTCAGCGAAGGAGGTGTCTCATGGGTGGGATGAACCGTCGGGACTTTCTCCGGACCTCGGCCGCGGGAACGGGCGCGCTGGTCGCCGCGCCGACCACACGCATTCTCGGGGCGAACGACCGCATCAACGTCGCCGTGGCCGGCATCCACGGCCGCGGCCGCTCGCACTACCGCAGCTACGCGGGCATGGACGGCGTGGAGGTGAGCCACCTGGTCGACCCGGACGCCCGCCTCTTCGACAGCCGCGCCAAGGACGTGGAGGAGCGGCAGGGTCGCCGCCCGGAGACGGTGCAGGACATCCGCGACGTCCTCGACAAGGGCGAGGTCGACGCCGTCTCCATCGCGACGTGCAACCACTGGCACGCGCTGATGACCTACTGGGCGTGCGAGGCCGGCAAGGACGTGTACGTCGAGAAGCCGATGAGCCATAACGTCCACGAGGGGCGGATCGCCGTGGAGGCGGCGCGGAAGCACAACCGCGTGGTGCAGCACGGCACGCAGCGGCGGTCCAGCCGGCAGTGGCACAAGGAGGTGGCGGCCGTTCAGTCGGGGAAGTACGGGAAGCTCCTCGTCTCCAAGGGCTACTGCTGCAAGCCCCGCTGGTCCATCGGGTTCAAGCCGACCAAGACGCCGCCGTCCAGCCTGGACTTCGACACCTGGCTCGGCCCGGCGCCGGACATGCGATACCACGGAAACCTCGTCCACTACAACTGGCACTGGTTCTGGGAGACGGGCAACGGCGACATCGGCAATCAGGGTGTCCACCAGATGGACATCGCCCGGTGGGCGATCGGGAAGACGCTGCCCAAGCGGGTCTTCAGCCTCGGCGGACGCCTCGGCTACGTGGACCAGGGCGAGACGCCCAACACGGAGATGGCCGTCTACGACTACGGCGACACGCTGCTGCTTTTCGAGGTCCGCGGCCTCGTGGGGAAGAAGGGCTTCGGCCGCGTGGTGGACAACGAGTTCTACACCACGGAGGGGAAGATCCGCGACGGCAAGTTCCACCCGAAGGACGGGAGCGACCCGGAGCCGCTCGACGACTTCGACGTGGACGTGGAGCCGGGCGGCAACTTCGGGAACTTCATCAACGTGGTCCGGAGCCGGAAGACGGAGAACCTCAACGCGGAGATCGAGGTGGGCCACTACTCCGCGGCGCTTTGCCACCTCGGGAACATCAGCTACCGCCTCGGGGTGAAGACGCCGTGGGAGCGGAAGCCCGAGGCCTTCAGCGACAATAAGCAGGTGCAGGAGTCCTGGAAGACCATCGAGGAGAACCTCGCGGGTGTGGGCGTGCCGCTCGACAAGACGGCGTACCGCCTCGGCCGCGTCCTCGACTTCGACCCGGAGTCCGAGACCTTCGTCAACGCGCCGGAGGCGAACCGCCTTCTCAGCCGGGCGTATCGCCCGCCCTTCGTCGTGCCCGACAAGGTGTGACCCGGCGCGTTCCGGACCACGAGACGCCTGTGCCGCGACCGCGGCACAGGCGTTTTTCATACGCCACGCAGCCGGTAAACGACACCCGCGCGGACCGCCGTCCATGCATCACAGCCGAGCCCAGAGGATCGATAAGGAGGCGGAAAAGAATAAGTTGAGCCTATTCATCGGTGCCAAGGCGGAAGTCGGCTTCCGCCTTGGCACCGATGAGACGGCGAAGCCGATGATCGAGGAAGCGCAACGTCCGCAAATGCCGGGATCTGCGGCCGGCGGGGCATCGGAAATGGTTCGAAACCGACGCCAAAGCCAGGAGGCTTCCCGCTCCTCGCGTTGGCGTATAGGCTCAACTTACTCTTTTCCGCCTCCTTAGCCCGATCATCCTGATCGGGCGAGACGCGGAAACCTCACCACCCCGCTCCGAGCCACCCTCGTGTCGGAAAATCCACTCCCGACGGCTTTCCGCTTCGACCGCCGCCGGCACGGACCGCGGAAATGCCATGCCGGAAGCCGAGCCAAACCTGGAAGGTTTGGCTATATACCGGCCCGAACGGAGCGTCTCGGTGCCGGCGACATGGCGGACCTCGCCGACGGCCTGGGGTGGCTCCCCACCCGCCTTACGCGGTGAAGATGTGATCTCGCGGACACGAGACATCCCGAAGCGCGTTGCGCGTGTCCACGATCAGCGGGGCCGCGTCCGCGATCTGCTGCCGGTCGTACGCGGAGTGGGCGGTCGCGACGATGACGCAGTCGTAGCTCGACAGCGTCTCCGGGGTGAGGGCCACGCTCCGCTTGCGGAAGTTGTATTTCCGCATGGGATGGGTCGCGGGGACGTGGGGGTCGTTGTAGTCCACGTGACCGCCCATCCCCTCGAGCTTCCGGATGAGCTCGAAGGAGGGGCTCTCCCGGACGTCGTTGACGTCGGGCTTGTAGGCGAGGCCGAGGATGAGGAGGCGTGATCCGTTGATGGGCTTCTTCACGCCGTTGAGCGCCCACACGGTGCGTTGGACCACGTGGTCGGGCATGGAGCGGTTCACCTCGCCCGCGAGCTCGATGAAGCGGGTGGGGAGGCCCACCTCGCGGGCCTTCCACGTGAGGTAGTACGGGTCGATGGGGATGCAGTGGCCGCCGAGGCCCGGCCCGGGGTAGAACGCCTGGAAGCCGAAGGGCTTGGTCGCCGCCGCGTCGATGACCTCCCAGACGTTGATGTCCATCTCCGTGAGGAGGACCTTCAGCTCGTTGACCAGCGCGATGTTGACCGCCCGGAAGATGTTCTCGAGGAGCTTTCCCGCCTCCGCGATCTCCGCCGTCCGCACGCGGACGACGTTGTCCACCAGGCAGCGGTAGAGCTCCTCGGCGATCGCCCCGCTCGGCTCGTCGACGCCGCCGACGAGCTTGGGTGTGGACCGTGTGGTGAAGTCCTCCCGGCCGGGGTCCTCCCGCTCCGGGGAGTAGGCGAGGTAGAAGTCCTCGCCGCAGCGGAGGCCCGACTCCGCGAGCCGCGGATGGACCGTGAGCCGCGTGGTGGTCGGATACGTGGTCGACTCCAGGACGACGAGCTGGCCGGGGCGGAGGCGCTTCGCGATCGCGCCCGTGGTCCGCTCCACGTAGCTGAGGTCCGGCTCGAGGTGCTCGCCGAGCGGGGTGGGCACGCAGATGCAGACCACGTCCGGCTCGTCGAGGCGGTCGAAGACGCTTGTCGCCTCGAAGCGGTGCGAGGCGCTCAACGCCGCGGCGAAGTCGTCGCCGAGGTGGGTCAGGTAGTTCCGCCCCTTCTGCAGCGCCTCCACCTTCACCGGGTCGATGTCGAAGCCCATGGTGGAGAAGCCCGCGTGGTGGAAGCCGCGGAGAAGCGGGAGGCCGACATACCCGAGGCCGATGACACCCACCGTCGCCGAGCGATCCGAGACCTTGGCGGACAGCCCGGTCATCAGGTCTCTCCCCGCTCGCCGACCCCTTTTCCGTAGAGATGGGGCGGTGCTTCGACGGTATAGACCTCCGTCTCCGCCTCGATGGCCTCGCGGAGGTGCTTGGGCTGTTGGAAGAGGCCGAGGAGCGTGGTGCCGTCGAACATCCGCAGACCGCCCGTGGTCCGGTCGGCGAGGAGGCGGTCGACGCCGTCGGGTGCGGGACGGGTGTCGATCGGCTGGGCGCTGCACAGCGCGAAGCCCCAGGGCGAGGCGTAGGTGGGAACCTGAGAGCTGTAGGAGACCACGTGAGGGAAGACCGTGCGGAGCGTGTTGATCAGGCGGACGTGGATGGGCATCTCGTGCGGGCTGAGGGGGCCGGCCTGGACCACGAAGGCGCCGTCCGGCTTGAGCGCCCGGCGGCACGTCTCGAAGTACTCCTTGGTGAAGAGCTTGAACGACGGGCCCGCCTCGATGGGATCGGAGAGGTCCGAGATGATGACGTCCCACCCGCTCTCCGCCCGGTCGAGATAGTCCAGCGCGTCGCCGATGATCACCTCGGTCCGGGGATCGTCGAAGGCGCCCTGGTGCATCTCCGGCAAGTGCTCCTTGCACGCAGCCACCACTTCCCCGTCGATGTCCACCATGGTCGCCCGCTCCACGTCGCGCCAGCGGAGGACCTCCCGCAGCGTC
>CAZQQP010000133.1:5022-11679 GCA_964595475.1 uncultured Planctomycetaceae bacterium
ACCCTCGCCCCCGCCGAGGGTGAGCACTTCGCGGGGACGTCCTTGGGTGACGCAAGCGGGATGGACCAGCGGCTCGTGGTAGAGAAACTCGTCGGCGGTGCACGACTGCCACTTGCCGTCGAGGACCAGCGCCTTGCCCGATACGCCCGCCTCGGCGATGGCCATCTCCTGGAAGCGGGTGGTCGCGTGGGACAGCACCTTGGTCAGCCCGTGGGAGTAGACGTCGTACGGGCTGATCGTCTCCCGGACCCAGATGTGCGGGCTCAGCTCGGAGCTTGACATAAGCTCGCCTCGTCGGGCTGGGTGGATCGGGAGACGACCTCCGCGGTGGGTACCCCCTGCGGGGAGCCGCCGCGGTGCATGCGGAGGACCACGTGCTCCTGAGCGCCGAAGCGGTCGATCAGAAACTGACACGCCTCGTCGGGGCGGGCTTGGGGCCCGCAAGTGAAAATGTCCACCGCCGCGTATTGGCTCTCGGGCCAGGTGTGGATGGCCAGGTGGGACTCGGCGAGGAGCGCAATGGCCGTGGCGCCTTGTGGGTGGAACTGGTGGGTGGTGAATTCGAGGAGGGTGAAATAGCCCTCACGCGAGGCCGCCTGGATGGCCTCGCCGATAAAGGTCAGGTCGTTGAGACGGTCACTCGGGCAACCGTGCAGCTCCAAGATACAGTGCTTGTTGTGGGGAGCACCTGCCAATGGCCCACCTCCATTCGAAAAGACCCACGAAACCCTCACACCGGCTCCAGACGATATAGCCAGCCCACGGAACACCTCGCTTGGCTGCGACTCGCAGGTAAGGGATGCGGCGCCAGAGCGGTGGAGGCGCCGAGGTTCCCAACAGTAGACGGGCGAGGCGGGAGGAGCAAGGCGTGCCGTCGCTATGAGCCGTTCTCCGAAGGGCTTTTCCCGGCCGGCGAGCCCGCTTCCTTCTTCCCGTCGCCACCCTCGGTATCCGACGCCGCGGGCGTGTCCTGCCCCTCCGAGCCGGCCGCCGGCTCCCCCTCGCCCGGGAGCGGCTTTCGCCAGGTGCGTTGGTCCGCGGCGTACCAGCTCTCGATGTCGTTGCGGACGGAGACGGTGGTCAGAGAGGGAGCGGGGGTGTTGCTCCGGCGGATGGAGACGCGGCCCTTGAGGCCGCGGAGGCGGACCGCCACCACGCGGTAGGTGGGAAGGTCCTCGTTGCCGTCGGCGCGGCGGGCGTCGCCCGGGAGGTGACCCGCGACGAAGGCGTACGTGCGGTCGTCGGCGCCCTTCGGCAGGGCGATCGCGTAGGGGCCGTCCGGCGGGTGCTCGCGGACGACGGCGCGGATGCTGACCAGCATCGCTTCGCGGACGCGAGAGCGGTTCACCTTGTGCGAAGCCACGTCCCCGTCGTCCGGAGGGATGTTGACGTAGGGATTGCACCCGGCGACGGCGAGCACGAGACCGAGGAGTAGACTTCCACGCATGGCGAGCAACCTCCTTGATGTCGGAGCCATTGTACCAGGCCCCCTCGGCGGCCCGAGCGACGGCCGCGCTTCCACTGGGTCGGTCCGGGTAAGCAAACCCGCTGAGCTGTCTTCGGGGGTCCGTCGCCTGCGAACGAACGCGGAGTGGGCCGGCGGACCGGGGGCGCCGAGCGCCGGGAGCCCACGCTACCAACAGGCGAGCGCCCGCCCACGGCCGTGTGCTGAGGGAAGGTGTCGCCAAGCGTCATCCTTGCTCGGGTGGCACGCAACGCCGGAAACAACTCCGTGTCGCCGCCGTCGTCTTCGCCCGGGTGGCACGGGCAAGGCCGTCCGGGCCTTGCCCGTGCTGAACGGCTCGCGTCGAGCGGCACCGCACGACCGTCGGGCCATCGTCACGCGAACTCGCCCGCGAGACGCGATACGCGGTACGTTCACCGATGTCCGAAGCCCTCGCGGCTTCGGCTGCTGTGGCTCCATGACGGAGGGGGCACCACGGGAAGGAATCGCCGCGGCTGCGCTTGCAACTCATCTGCTTTCGCCACCGGGGAAGACCGCCCTGCCGGGCTCCGTGGGAGTTTTGATCGGCTCGGTGAGCCACTCTCCCGCGGCGGTCGGGCGGTGGTGGACCAGCGCCCAGTTCGCATCGGAAGCGTCGTCATCCACCCCTGTCGGTGCCGCCTCGACTTCCCAATAGCCCTGGCCACGGGGAAACCGACGCGTCGTCATGCCGGGCGCTCCCGCATTGACGGCGAGGACGTTCGGCGCCGCCGGCGGACGCCAGCACCACGGCCGATGGACGTGGCCGTGGACGTAGAGCACGCGGTGGCCCGCGTCGTTCAGAAGCGTCGCGAGCGAGGCCTCGTCGATCATGCGGTGCGATCGCGGCTCGCGCCGCTGGCCGGGCGGGGTGCCGAGGGTGTAGTGGCAGAGGAGGATGACGCGGTCCTCACGAGGAATCGCGGCGAGAAGACGACCGAGCCGTTGAAGCTGCTCGGTGCCCAGGTGCCCGCGGTCCGAGAACCAGTTGGGGCGGGTCGCATCGACGGCAAGCAGGTGCAGCCCTGTGCCGAGACGGCGGCTATAGGGCCACCGCTCCGCCGTGTAAGGAGCGACCGCTCGCTCGAACCGCGCCGTCCGTGTGGAAGCGAACGTATAGCGATCGTGGTTGCCGGGCACGACGAAGGCGTGTGTGGTGTCCAAGAGCGGGCGGAGTAGCTCCATCGCCGAAGCGAACTCCGCGGGCAGAGCCGTGGTCGTGAGATCGCCGCAACAGAGGGCGCTGTCGGGCGGTCGCTGGGCGATGCGGGCGATCGCTTGTTCGACCCACGCGGCGTCGAACCGGACGCGGCGGCGGATCCAGAGGTTCGTCTGGCCGAGGAGACGCTTGGTCAGGAGCTTCCATGGCCCGATTGCAAGGTGGTAAAGATGGATGTCGCCGAGGAGGACGAGACGCATGCTTTTGTGTCCGTATCACGTTGGAAAAACAAAGGTCACGGGATATGCTCTGTATTCAAGACGGAGGGGCGCCACGGCTAGGCGTTCTTCGGGTGATTCCCACCGGGGCTCACGGAAGTGCACGCTTCCGTGAGCCCCGGGCCCTCCGCTTTTCCATCTTTCGCCATTTCCTTCGGGCGCCATTCCTCTTCCGCGCTTTTCCGAGCAGCGTCGTCCTGGTGGACGCCACGAGCCGGAAGGGATCCGCTGCCGCGGAGCCTCCCTTGGGGACCCTCGATGGCTCGCCGCCTTTCTATCCCCTCCGCTTCCCGCGCTTTCGAGCGCGTCGACGACCGCACCGAGCGTTTTCAGCCGATCGTGAGCGTGTGCGTGGCTTGCTCCACACCCCCTGGCACACGCGACAAGTCGATCGCCGACCTTCTGTGGCACGGACAACGCCGTCGGCGGCCATGCCGCTGTGCCCTTTCGCCACGCTCCGTTGATGCCGGAGCTTCCGAGGATCGATAGCAGGTTTGCCTCTTCGATCGTGTCTGCAATCCGACCGTCGAGCCGGAAGCGTCGATCATGCGTCATCGTGCCGGACCATCCACACGTCCTCTGATGCCTCTCCGAGGTCCTTACGACGAGGCTCCGCCGCGGAAGAGCGGATGCGGGCGAGGGTTCGAGGCAACCCTTCCACGGGCAAGGCTGCGGACAGCCTTGCCCGTGCCACCCAAAGCCGTGAACCGAGGCCGTGTCGCGACCCTCGTTCCGTGCCGAACGACGCTTCTTCGGAATCGGCATGGAATCGGCGCGGGAGTCCCTTCGGTGCCCGACGGATCGGCGTGAAGTCAAGGAATCGACCCGACCCCATACCACGGACAAGGCCGCAGACGGCCTTGTCCGTGCCACTCGAACACGATCGGCGCGTAGGCACAGGGAGGAACGCGGCGGGTGGCACTCGACGTCGTGAACCAACTCCATGGCGTCGGCTACATGGAGTCGCCGATGCTGTAGAGCGGCGCCACCATGGACACCAGCCAGGCGACCGCGAGGACGACGGCGAGGAGGAGAAAGACGCCGTTGAGGACGAGCCGGCCGACGACGGACGAAAGGAGAGACTCCTTCGCGACCGTCGCCGCCGCCGCGACGGCGGCGACGACGAGCCAGGTCGTCTCGGAGCGGGAGAGGAAGAAGAGCGTCCACGAGGGGAGGTCGCCTCGGTCGCGTCCGTAGAAGCGCTCGAACTCGCCGGTGAAGTAGAAGAGAAGGACGCCGACGCCGACCCATGCGACCGCGATGACGGCCGCGAGGACGCCGCTGAAGACGCGGCCCCTCCGGAGGAAAGGCGGTTCCGACGGCTCGGATGACCCCACCACGAGCGCCTCCGTCGTCTCAGCTCGCGACGAAGTTCACGAGCTTGCCGGGGACGAAGATGACCTTCTTGATGGTCTTGCCGTCGAGGAGGCGGCTCACCCGCTCGTCCGCGAGGGCGGCCCGCTTCGCGGTCTCCTCGTCGGCGTCCGCGGGCACCTTCACGCGGGCGCGGACCTTGCCGCTGACCTGGACCGCGATCTCCACCTCCTCCTCGGTGAGATAGTGCTCCTCCCACTGCGGCCACGGCTCGTGAGCGAGCCGGGTGGTGTGCCCGAGCCGCTCCCAGAGCTCCTCGCAGATGTGCGGGGCGAACGGCGCGAGCATGCGGACCATCGGCTCGGCGAGCGACCGCGGCAGCGTGGACAGCGGGACGAGGGTGTTGTTCAGCTCGATCAACGCCGCGATCGCGGTGTTGAACGCCATCCGCTCCATGTCGTCGGTGACCCGTCGGATGGTCTTGTGCAGGCTCCGGATCTGCTCGTCGCTCGCTGTTTCGTCCGCCACGCGGAGGTCCCCGCTCCGGTCGTCCACGAAGTTTCGCCAGAGGCGCTGGAGGAAGCGGTGGACCCCGACGATGTCGCGGACGTTCCACCGCTTGTCCTGCTCCAGCGGCCCCATGAACATCTCGTAGAGGCGGAGCGTGTCGCAGCCGTAGGCCTGGAACATGTCGTCGGGGTTGACCGCGTTCTTGAGGGACTTGCCCATCTTGCCGTATTCCTGCGTGACGGGCTGGCCCTGGTAGAAGAAGCGGCGGTCCGGCTGGTCCTGCACCTCCACGGCGGGGGAGCCCTCCTGGTCCACCACCTCGTCCGCGGGCACCACCTGTCCGCGGCTGTCGCGGTAGGCGTACGCCTGGATGTATCCCTGGTTGTACAGCCGGCCGAACGGCTCGGGTGTGGAGACGTGGCCGAGGTCGTAGAGCACCTTGTGCCAGAAACGGGCGTAGAGGAGGTGGAGGACGGCGTGCTCCACGCCGCCCACGTAGAGGTCCACGCCGCCGACATCCGGCGAGTCGCCGCGGCGGTCGGGCGCCATCCAGCAGTGCTCCTTCTCGGCGTCGGCGAAGCGGCGCTCGTTGGCGGGGTCGGTGAAGCGGAGGTAGTACCAGCAAGAGCCCGCCCACTGCGGCATTGTGTTCAGCTCTCGCTCGTAGCGCGTGCCGTCGCGCTCCACGATGCGCCAGGCGTCGGGCGCCTTGCTGAGCGGCGGCTTGGGCGGGACGTCGGGATCGTCCGTGGCCTCCGGGCGGAAGTCCTCCATGTCCGGCAGCTCCACCGGAAGCTCCTCGTCGGAAACGGGAACCACATCGCCGTCGGGGCCGTGGAGGATGGGAAAGGGCTCGCCCCAGTAGTGCTGGCGGCTGAACAGCCAGTCGCGGAGCTTGTACTGGACCTCGCGGCGGCCCCAGGACGTCTCCACCAGCCACGCGGTGATCCGCTCCTTCGCCTCGGCAGTCGGAAGGCCGTCGAGCGTGACCTGCGTGTTGCCGCTGTTCATCGCGGTGCCCTCGTCCGTGAAGGCCTCGGGCCACCGCTCCGGACTGCGTGCGTAGGCGGCGCGAAGCGCTTCCACGTCGGCGCCCTCCATGCCCTCGGGTGCGTGGGTGCGGAGCCACGCGTCGGGCGGGGAGACCACGGCGCGGATGGGGAGGGAGAACGCCTTGGCGAACTCGAGGTCCCGCTGATCGTGGGCGGGCACCGCCATGATGGCCCCCGTGCCGTAGCCCGCGAGGACGTAGTCCGCGATCCAGATGGGGATTCGCTCGCCGTTGGTCGGGTTGATGGCGTGGCCGCCCGTGAAGACGCCGCTCTTCTCCCGCGTCTCCGCGACGCGGTCCATCTCGCTTCGCTCCGCCGCCCTCGCCCGGTAGTGGTTCACCGCCTCGCGGCGGTCCGCCGTCGTGACGTCCTCCACGAGCGGGTGCTCCGGCGCGAGAACCATGTACGTGGCGCTGAAGAGCGTGTCGGGCCGTGTGGTGAAGACCCGGATGTTGTCGTCCTCCACGCTCTCCGCGGGAAAGTCGACGAGGGCGCCGTCGCTGCGGCCGATCCAGTTTCGCTGCATGCGCTTGATCGACTCGGGCCAGTCCACCCAGTCGAGCTCGTCCGCGAGACGCTCCGCGTAGGCGGTGATCCGGAGCATCCACTGGGTGAGCGGCCGTCGGTAGACCGGGTGGTTGCCCCGCTCGCTGCGTCCCTCGTTGGTCACCTCCTCGTTGGCGAGGACCGTGCCGAGGGCCGGACACCAGTTGACCGGCACCTCGTCGCGATAGGCGAGGCGCTGCTGCTCGAGGACCTGTTGCTGCTCCAGCCAGGTGAGCTCGTGCCACTTCCGGGCGCCGACGGGGTCACCCGCGACGCCGCGGAGGCCCTCGGTCGGCGGCGCGACGAGCTCGCCGT
>CAZQQP010000134.1:0-11254 GCA_964595475.1 uncultured Planctomycetaceae bacterium
GGAAGCGCGTGCGGCTCGGCGGGCGGGACCTCCGCATCCGGCCGGACACGGGGAATCTCCAGCCCGCGTCGGGGCGGACGCAGTACGGGCGGAGCCGCGACGCGTGGGGAAACTGGTTCGGCGGGAACAACAGCAACCCGATCTGGCAGTACGTCCTCGAGGACCCCTATCTCCAGCGAAACCCCCACGTCGCCCCGCCCAGCCCGCACGCGACCATCGCGGAGAAGCCAGGCCCCTCCCGCATCTACCCCATCAGCCGGACGCTTCCCCGCTTCAACGATCCCGACCGGGCGAACCGGTTCACCTCCGCGTGCAGCCCGCGGATCTACCGCGACCGTCTGCTCGGAAAGGCGCTCCGCGGCGACGCCTTCGTCTGTGCCCCCGTCCACAACCTGGTCCACCACAAGAACGTGCGGCGGGAGGGCCTCCCCTTCCACGCGAAGCGACCCGCCGACGAGGCGGAGCGGGAGTTTCTCGCCTCGAAGGACAGCTGGTTTCGGCCGGTGATGGTCCGGACCGGTCCCGACGGGGCGATGTGGATCGCCGACATGTACCGGCTTGTCATCGAGCACCCGGAATGGATCCCCAAGGCCTGGCAGAAGCGGGTGGACCTCCGCGCCGGAGACGACAAGGGGCGGATCTACCGCGTGGTGCCCGAGGACCGGGAGCCGCGCGGCGTGCCCGACCTCGGGGACAACAGCGCCGCCGCACTCGTGAAAGCGCTCGGCTCGCCCAACGGCTGGCGGCGGGACATGGCCCAGCAACTGCTCATCTGGCGGAAGCCGGCGTCGGCGGTCTCGCGGCTGAACCAGGTGGTCCGAAGCGGGAAAGAGCCGCTGGCTCGGCTTCACGCCGTGGCGACGCTCGGCCGGCTCGGCGAGCTGTCGGCGGACGTCGCGAAGGCGGCCCTGGACGACCCGCACGCGGCGGTCCGCCGCCACGCGGCGAGGGCCGCCGAGCCGCTGCTCGACGCCCACCCGGCGCTCGGGAAGCGGGTCGCGGATCTCGTGGACGATCCGGACCCCATGGTCCGGATGCAGGCGGCCTACAGCCTCGGGGCGTGGGACGACCCGCGGGCGGGCGCCGCGCTCGGGCGGCTGCTGACCCAAAAGGAGACGGGACGCTATCTCCGGGCCGCGGCGATGAGCTCCGCCGTCGGCCACGCCGCCGCCATGCTCGAGGCGGTCCTCGGCGCGTCGTCGGTTCCGGGCAAGAAGAAGGTCGTCAACGGGCTCCTCTCCACGGCCCTCGGCACGAAGGCCCGGGACGCGGTTCGCGTCGTGGTGCGGCGAGCGGTGGACGCGACCGACCGAGTGGAGCGGTTCCGCCGGCTCGCGAGCGTCTACGCGGCGGCGCGGCGGAAAGATATGGAGATCGCCCCCCTCCTCGGCGACCTCTCCGACGAGGTCGCGACGGTGATCGAGACGGCCCGGCGGGTCGCATCCCAAGCGAAGGCGCCCACCGCGGAGCGCCGGGCGGCCGTCCGCCTTCTCGGCCGACAGCAAGACCGACGCGACGAAGACGTCGAGCGGCTCGGCAAGCTCCTCGAGACCCGCGTGCCGCTACCGGTGCAGAAGGCGGCGGTGCGTCGGCTGCGGCGGACGGGCGCCGACGGGGCGGCAACCCCCCTCCTCGACGCGTGGGCCGACGCGGGGCCGACCATGAGGCGACGCATCTTCGAGGCGCTGCTCCGCCGTACGCCGTGGACGAAAGCGCTGCTCGACCGCCTCGAGGACGAGCCCCAGCTCGCGGCGAGCCTCGGCGCCAGCCTTCGGCAGCGGCTGCTCGAGCACGACAGCCAGTCCATTCAAAAGCGGGCGAAGGCGCTGTTCGGCAGCGCGGCGCCGCGGCAGGACGTGGTCGAAAACCACCTCTCCGTCCTCGACCGCGAGGGAGACGCCGGCCGGGGAATGCGTGTGTTCGCCAAGGTGTGCGCCACCTGTCACCGCCTCGGGGAGACGGGCACGCAGGTCGGCCCGGAGCTCGAGAGCCTTTCCGACCCCTCGCCGCGGTCGATCCTCGTCTCCATCCTCGACCCCAACCGGGCGGTGGAGGCCCGGTACGTCAGCTATCTCATCGAGACCACGGACGGCCAGGTGCTCACCGGCATCATCGCCCAGGAGACGGGCTCCAGCCTGGTCCTCCGCACGCCGGACGGGCGGAAGAAGACCCTCGCTCGCGATCGGGTGAAGTCCATCGAGCGGACGGGCCGGTCGCTGATGCCGGTGGGCCTCGAGGAGGACCTGAGCGACCAGGATCTCGCGGACCTCATTGCGCTGATCCAGAGCCCGCCGCAGAAGTGAGAGACGTCGGATTCACCGGATCGCCTCCCCAGGGCCGCATCCTCGGTCTACGGGCTAACTGTCTCACGGGCAAGGCCGCCACGTATCCCGGATAGCGCCGACCTCAGCAACGTGACGTGGGTTTTTACGCGGAGCTCAAAGTCCCAGGTGCTCGGCGTCTCCGTCGTAAACGAGTGCTTTGTGTGCCGGCCGTTGAGGAAGCCATCGAACGTCGTTCCCTGCGCGTACACCGGGTTTCTGCAGGCGTCGGGGTACGCGATGACGCCGCCCGTGTTGATATCGCCGTAAATCGTCGGCCAGTGACAGACCGTCGCTTCCTCCGGCAGAGAGGCAATCATGGCGGGGCCGAGCCGTTCGAGGCCCGGCGAGGCCGTCTCGTACAGATAGCAGCCGTCGGGATTGTCCTTCTCCCCAAAACCCTCGCCACGGTAGTAGGGTGGGACCTCGTGGAGGTCGAACGTAGCCCGGAAAGACCGGCCGGCCGACGCGAGCCACCGTTCGATCATCCGGACCTCGGGCTGTTGGGAGTCGCGTTGAAACAGCCGATTCAAGTTCGCGCCGGAAACCGACTCCAACGTGTTCGCCTCGTAACCGCTCGGATTCACGCAGGGGAGCACGAAGAACGCGAAATGGTCACGCAGCTCGGCGGGGGCCGCCTCGAGGAAGTCAAGCGCCGCGTGGACGCCGGCCGGCTCATCTCCATGAACACCGGCCGAGAGGAGCACCGCCTCCTTGTGTTCGTCGCCGACTCCCGAGGAGCGAGGCTCCAGGCAGAGGAGCGGACAGGGACGCGCTGCTGAACGGACATGGCCGACCGTCTTCGCGACAACACCGTCGAGCGAGTGGCTCCGCTGCGCCACGTCGCGCCAAAAAGACCGATGGATCGCGATTCTACTCACGGGGCGCTCCTTGGCGATTGCCCTGAGGACGGTTCCACCTCCACTGGCCATGGTAAATCCCCTGCAGGCCGTTGCCCAACCAAAAGCCATTCACCGTCGAATTGGTCACATCGACCTTGAGCTGAAAAGCCCCGGAAAGCCAGTTTTGCTCGCTTATCCACTCACCCACCACGACCTCGCCGAGGATGCTGCCGGTGAATCGATACGAGTAGTTCCCTCCATATGCCTCCCCGGCGATCGTGCCCTCAGATTGTCGCACCGAAATCGTGTCGCTCGTCTCCTGCTCTTTCCCGTACGGCCCCGTTTTCCACGAGAACTCTGTCTCCCAGACACCTTCCAGAGAAATCCCCATCTCAGGCTCGCCCTGCTGTCGCACCGCTTCATCGAGAACGGATTGCCCGGCGTGCCGCTGCGGGGGAGACGAGGAAGAGGAAGAAGAAGAAGAAAAAGAGGCGTCATCGGGAACGGATTGCCCGGCGTGCCGCTGGAGCAAGTCCGGCCGGAACAGCATCAGAATCATTAAGCAGAGGAGCCCGATGGTGAGAGATTCCCGCCACGAGATCGTGGCCAGCAAAGAGCGATGCTCCAAGCCCCGCGCTTAGGACAAGGACTACAAGGGCAAGCAGCCGTAGCGGCGTTGTGATCTTCTCAACGATCGACGCCCAACTTCCCTTCGACCCCTTCCGGCTTTCGTTCGACATGGCTCACCTTTCGGTGGGTTCCGATACTCTGTGAGCAGCAGGAGTTTTCGATTTCTATCTCCTCGGCTCTGGCAGCTGACGCGCGCCGCATGAAGCCGCTTGCTGAGGTCATCCGACGTCATGTACGCCACCCGTCTCAGCGAGGCGGCGCTCGCTTCGGAAGATATTGTCTCCGGAGCAACGTGATGATCAATCTGAGTCGTCCGGTAGAGGGCCCGCGGCGTCCGGCGGGGATGCCGAGCATGGGCTACGGACCCCGGTCGACCGTGGCGGCCGTCCCCAGCGCCGGATCGCGGGTGCCCCAGACGAGCTCGACGGGGACGTCCCGGAGACGGCCCAGGCTCCGCTCGAGCGTGGCGAGCCACGGCGTGAAGGCTCGGAGGGCGTGGGGGAAGACCCAGGTGGGCTCCCGGCTCGCCGGGGTCGGGAACGCGCGGCGGTATGCGTCGAGTACCTCCCGCTCTCTTGCCTCCGGGCGGTGGATGCCGAGCGGGACGACGAAGCGGGCGAAGAGGTTCCACCGCAGGTGGAGCCGCTTCATCCACCGGCCGCCCAGCAGGCAGGAGAAGAGCCGGACCCGCGGGGGAACCGGCCACGCCCACGTGTTCGTGAGGACGAGGCCGGCGACCCGCTCCGGCCGGCGGGTCGCGAGGGAGAGGCCGATCGGCCCGCCCCAGTCGTGGGCGAGGAGGACGAAGCGGTCGAGGCCGAGGGCGTCCACCAGGGTCTCCAGCCACGACGCGTGCTCCGGCGGCGTGAACCCGTAGCCCTCCGGCGCGGCGGAGAAGCCGAAGCCGGGATAGTCGGGCGCGATCGGCCGGCAGATCGTGCAAACGCGGCGGATCACCACGCGGTAGAGATACGACCAGGTGGGGTTCCCGTGGAGCAGGAGCACGGGTAGGCCGTCCCCCTCGTCCACGTAGTGCATGGCCGTCCCGCTCCGCACCAGCCAACGGCTCGTGAAGGGGTAGGCCCGGGCGTCGACGGAAAAGGAGCGTCGGGCGTGAGGCACGGTCGCGTCTCGCTCAGGCGTCGTCGAGGTCCACGGACAGACGCACGTCGGCGACGGGCTACGATACGCCTTCACCGTCGCACGATCGGTAGAAGGCGACGCGCTTTGAGGAACCCGGAAGGAACGCGATGAACGTGAACCTCCTCGCCATCCAGGTGGGCAATCGCCGATCGCACCTTGGCGTCTTCTCCGACGGCCAGCTCACCCGGAGCGAGCGCGTGGACCACGACGACGAGGCGATCGGCTCGCTCGTCAGCGAGATGTTCGCGCCGATCGCCGACGCGGAGAACGCGGCCATCGTGGTCGGGTCCGTCAATGAGCCGCGGACCCATGCCGTGGTGGAGGCCGCGGAGGACGCGACGGGGCGGCGGGCCCTCCGCGTCGAGCGGGACCTGAACGTGGCCATCGGACGGAAGCTCGACCCCGAGTCGATCGTCGGCGACGACCGGCTGCTGAACGCGGCCGCGGCCTTCCACCGGCTGCAGCAGGCGTGCGCCATCGTCGACGCGGGGACGGCCGTGACCGTCGACTTCCTCGACGGCGAAGGGACCTTCCACGGCGGCGCCATCCTCCCCGGCACCCAGATGATGCTCGACGCGCTGCACGAGCGGACGGCGGCCCTGCCGTCGATGCAGTTCACGCGGCCCGACGAGGCGATCGGCCACTCCACCGGAC
This sequence comes from uncultured Planctomycetaceae bacterium, assembly GCA_964595475.1. GTDB lineage: Bacteria > Planctomycetota > Phycisphaerae > Phycisphaerales > Zrk34 > CAZQQP01. Next base: position 5,591 of record CAZQQP010000134.1, read on the forward strand.
AGGCCATGCTCAACGGCGTCTTCTACGGCGCACGCGGGGCGGCGAGGGAGCTGATCGAGAGCTACGCGGAGCTCTACGGTGGCTATCCGTCGATCCTCGCGACCGGCGGGGACGCGGCGGCGTTGTTCGAGGGATACGACCTGATCGAGGCGATCGTCCCCGACCTCACGCTGACGGGACTGGCGGTGAGCCGCCACTATCAGCTCCACCCGGAGGAGTTCAGCGAATGACCGAGGAGTCCCCCCACAACGGCGGGACGACGCCGCAGAGCGTGCTGTTTATGACCCGCGCCATCTGGGCGAGCTTGCTGATGGGCGAGCTCGCGATCGTGGGGGTCGCCGCCTTCGACCCACTGGGACGAGGCGGTGAGGATCGCTCCGTGCCCCTGGCGATCTCCGGGCTGTCGGTGGCCATGATGCTCACGGCCATCCCGTTCGGCTTGTACCTCCGGCGGCGCCTCTTTCGGGGAAACACGACGGCCGAGGGCACCGTCCAGCCGGCCGCCTACCAGACGGGCAGTATCATCGCGCTGGCGACGTGCGAGGGCACGGCGGTGGTCGCCCTCCTCGCCGCCCTCGTCGGCGGGAGCTTGATCCCCTACGCCCTGCCGGCGCTGATCCCCCTGCTCGTCCAGCTGTGGCTCTGGCCGGACGGCCGCGAGCTGTTCGCCGCATCGTCGTGACCGAGACGCCCACCTTCGCTGCCGCGACCGCACCGGCCCCCGGCGCCGTCGGCCTCATCGAGGTGACGGGACCGGGTGCGTCGGCCGTGGTGGAGCGGCTGACGGGACGGCGGCCGGACGAGCGGTGTCGCATGGCGGACCTCGGCGGCGTCGACGAGGGCCTCGTCGCGGCGCTCCGCGAGGACTGGTGCGAGCTGATGCCCCACGGCGGCCCGCGGGTGATGCAAAGGCTCGCGGAGGCGCTGATCGACGCGGGGGCGAGGCCCGCCACGGAGCGGCCCGCGACACGGCGCTACCCCGAGGCGAGCACGGAGCTCGAGGCGGAGATGCTCGCCACGCTCGCGGAGGCGGCGAGCCCCGCCGCGATCGATGTTCTCCTCGAGCAGCCCGACCGGTGGCGGGCGGCGCTTGCCGGCCCCGCCTTGCCGGTGGACCGCGTCCTCCGCGTCAGCGACCGTCTCGACCGCCTCGTCCGGCCGCCCACCGTCGCCCTCCTCGGTGGGGCCAACGTCGGCAAGAGCACGCTGACGAACTGGGTGACGGGACGGGCGACGAGCATCACCGCGGACCTGCCCGGGACCACGCGGGACTGGCTCGGCGGCCTGGTGGAGCTGCCCACGTCCGTCGGAGAGGTCGCGGTGCGGTGGGTGGACACGCCGGGACGGCGACCCGCCGACGGCATCGAGCAGCGGGCCGTCGAGCTGTCGGAGCAGGTGGTGCGCGAGGCGGACGTCCTCGTCGCCGTCCGCGACGACGAGACGGGGTGGCCCGAGGGGCGAGAGACGCCGCGGACGCCGGACCTCCGCGTCTGGAACAAGGCGGACCGAGGGCTCCCCGCCAACGTCTCGGCCCCTGCAACGGACGTCCTCCCCGTCTCCGCGTGGCGGGGAGACGGCGTGGACGCGCTGGCCGAGGCGATCGCGGCCACGCTCGGCTTGCGGAGCATGGCCGAGGGCGTGCCCTGGGCCTTCACTTCGGCGTTGCGGCAACGCCTCGTCCGCGGCGATCGGGCGTCGCTCGCCGCCGCGTGCGGCGTGTGAGGGGAGCGCGGCGCGGTAAAGCGGCAGTCGCGCCTTCCTGACGCGGCTCGCCGTCCCGCGCTAGACTACGGCTTTTTCCAAGGTGACCGACCCGATGGAACCGGAACATCGACACCAGCTCCAGCAGAACGACCTGCAGGCGTTCCTCCAGAACTTTCGGGCCTGGTGGTCCCGCAACGGGTGGACCACGGTGCTCACCGTCCTGCTCGTCGTGGTGGTCGCGGGTGGGACCTTCTACGTCCGAAACCGAAGTACCTGGCGGCGGCAGGCGGCCTACAGCGACCTCCAAGCCGCCGTGCTTCAACCGAAGACGCGTGGACGGAAAAACCCTCCCCCGACCTTCAAATCGGTGGCCAACGAGTACAGCGACCTGCCCAAGGTTCGGGCGAGGGCCCTCCTCCGGGCGGGCGAGCAATGGCGTAATCAGGCGCTCGCCGGCGGTAACTCCGGCAAGGTCTCGGGATCGAACGACAGCTCCGGCGGGTCGGACGGGGAGGAGCAAAGCGCCCAGTACGCGCTGGAGAAGGCGGCCGACGCGTACCGCACCATCATCGGCATGAACCAGGCGCCGAAGATCATGGTGCTCAACGCTCGGCTCGGCCTCGCGGCGGTGCACGAGTCGCGGGGGAAATTTCAGAAGGCCAAGGAGCAGTACGACAAGATCCTCGGGGCCGCCGGCGACTACAAGGCGATCGCGAAGAAAGCCAACCAGCGGAAAGCGGACCTCCAAGAGCTGAAGAGCCCTGTCCGGTTTGTCAAGGCACCGAAAGAGAAAAAGAAGGACAAAAAGAGCGACAAGGCCCAAAAGGAGGGCGCCAGCGGCGAAGAGAAGGGAAAGGGAGCGAGCGGCGACCAAGGCAAGACGGAGACGGGCGGGAAGAAGCAGCAGGCGGACACATCCGGCGGCGACGGCTCGAAGGGCTCCTCCGGAAAGAAGAAGACCTCCGACGCGAAGGAAACGTCCTCCGGCGAGGCCGACGGCGGAAGCTCCTAAGGCGGTCCGTCGCGCCGTTTGCGCCCCTCTCGCTCGGCGGGTGCGAGGCAAGCCCAGCCCCAAGACCCTCGGAGATGGAAGAGCACGGGACCAAGCCGGGCGAGCGGCCCGAGGGGGTCGCTCCTGACCAGACGGGCGGCGCCCAGCATTGCCGGTTCACCATCCGGCGGGAGCTGAAGCGGCGGCTCGACCACTACCTGCGTGAGCGTCTGCCGAACCTCAGCCGGTCGCGGCTGCAAAGGCTGATCAACGAGGGGGCGGTCACCCTCAACGAGCGGACGCCCAAGCCGTCGAGCGTCCTCCACGCCGGCGACGTGATCGACCTCTGGATCCCGCCGCCGCCCATCAAGCAGGTCAACCCGGAGCCGATTCCGCTCGACGTGCTCTACGAGGACGAGAGCCTCATCGTCGTGAACAAGCAGGCGGGCCTCGTGGTCCACCCCGGGCGGAACAACACGAGCAGCACGCTGGTCCACGCGCTGGCGTGGTACTTTCGCGACGTGGCGCAAAACGGCCTCGAGGCGCTTTCCGGCGTGGGCGTGGAGGAGTTTCGGCCGGGCATCGTCCATCGCCTCGACAAGGACACCACGGGGTGCATCGTCGTGGCGAAAAATGACGAGACCCATTACGCCCTGAGCCGTCAGTTCGAGCGGCGGCAGGTCCAGAAGCACTACCTCGCCCTCGTCCACGGGGAGATGGTCCCGCCCGGCGGCGTGGTGGACGAGCCCGTCGGGCGTCATCCGACGGTGACGGAGGCGAACGCGGTGCGCCACGACGCGTCGGGGCGGCCCGCGGTCACGCTCTACCGCGTGCGGGAGGTCTTCGACGGCTACAGCCTGGTCGAGGTGGAGCTGAAAAGCGGGCGGAGCCACCAGATCCGCGTCCACCTCGCGTGGCTCGGTCACCCGATCGTCAGCGACATCATGTACGGAGGAGAGCCGCTGGGGACGCCGGAGGTGGACCGGCCGCCGTGGCCCAAGGGTGGACGGCCCTGGGTGAGCGAGGCCCGGAGCAAGGAGAGAGGGATCCGGATCTGGGAGCGGATGGCGGCCCGGAGCGACCTGTGCCTCCGGCGGCCCGCCCTCCACGCCGCGCGGCTGCGGTTCACACGGCCGCGGGCGGAGCGGGAGATCGACCGGACCGCCCCCCTACCCCCCGACATGGCGGAGACCGTCCGGACGCTGCGGAGCCGGCGACGCGGCGGGTCGGACGAGGGCGCGGCCGTGGACCTCGAGTGGGTCTGCTGAAGCGATCGTCGGCTCGGCCCTCGCCGTCGCGGGCGTCGTCGGGCCGCCGCTCCCCGAATTGCCAGACGGCGCGCCGGAACCTATTTTGATGGGTAGATATGAGCTTGCCTCCGCCGGTTTGCAGGAACCGGCTCACACGCCCAGGAACAGTGCGAATCGGTTGTGAGCCGTTGCGGGCTGGATGGACTGGCAGCGTGTCTGCCAGCGGCCGACCGCCGCCGTCCGGCCCGCTCGCGACCGACACGAAACGATGTCGAACAGCACCCGGCGGCGAGCGCGGGCCGGCCCTCGGTCCGCCGTCGCGGTGATAAGGTGCGGTGCAAGGGAGGCGCCATGCGGCCCTCGCAAACCCTCCGAAGATCTTTCCAGCCGTTCGGGAGATCCATGGGAACACGGAACCGCCTGGCGGCGGCCACGCTGGTCGTGGCGTTGCTCATGGGCTCGGCCGTCGCGGTGGAGGCGGGTGGCGACGGGACGCCCGCCGCGGAGGAGCGGCAAGGGGACGCGTCAAGGGGCGAGTCGGCGACGCTCGTGAAGCGGGTGTGGCACTTCGTCGGGGCCTTCCACCCGATGTTCGTCCACTTTCCGATCGCCCTCCTCTCGCTGGCGGTCGGGGCGGAGTTTCTCCGGTCCGCCTTTCCGCGAGTGCCATTCGGGGTGGTGCTCGCGTGCTTGACGCTCGGCGCCTTGAGCGCCGCGATGGCCGCGGCGATGGGGTGGGCCAACGCCCAGATCAACTACCCGAACAGCACGGACACCACGCTGTTCTACCATCGGTGGCTCGGGGTGGCCGTCGGGGGCCTTTCTCTCGTGCTGATTCCGCTGGCGATGGGGGTCCACCGCTTTCGACGCTCCGCGCTGCGGAGGCTCTACCTCGGATGCATGGTGGTGCTCGCCATCGGGACGGGGGTCGTGGGTCATTTCGGGGGGAGCCTCGTCTACGGCAGCGACTACTACGTCAAGGCGTTCGAGCGGCTGGAGCCCGAGGCGACCGCGTCGGGCGGGAAGGCCGGCGACGGCGGCGAGAAGAAGAAGGAGAGCGGGAGCGGGAGCTCCACCAAGAATACCGCGACCGCGATTCTCGGGGGAGCGCTGGGGGGCCAGAAGGGGCCCGTGGATCGGGCCCGGGGGAGGATCGAGGAATTGATGGGGAACGAGCGGTTCGTCGAGGCGCGAGCAAGATGGGGGAAGCTGCGGGCGAAGCTGAAGAAGCAAGGCAAGCTCGCCGAGAAGAAAGAGCCGCTGCGGAAGCTCTGGCAGCGGATCCAGACCGCGTGGGCGGCGGCGGACGCCAAGCGGCTGATGGAGCTCGGCTATGACACCGCGGCCACCAAGGTGCTCGCGAAGGAAGCCGCGGCCAACGAGATCCCGAAGAAGTCCGCGTGGGTGAGCTATTCGGAGCAGATCAAGCCCGTCTTCGAGGAGGCCGGGTGCATCGAGTGCCACGGGCGGAGGAAGGCGAAGGGCGACCTCCGGCTGCACACCCGCGGCGAAGCGCTGGCGGGGACGGGCGACGCCCCGCTGTTCATCCCGGGCGACCCGAGCCGGGAGAGTTTGCTGATCTCCGTGGTGACCGACCCGTCCGAGGATGAGCGCATGCCGCCGCCGGATGAGCATGAGCGGCTGAAAAAAGGTACAATTGACACGCTGAAGAGATGGGTGGCACAGGGAGCGCCCTACTCCAACTGAACGTGCCGCGTT
>CAZQQP010000134.1:11264-11676 GCA_964595475.1 uncultured Planctomycetaceae bacterium
CTATGGCTTGGCAACGCGGGCTACTCACAGTCGTCGGGACGGTTCTTCTCCTCGGGACGACGGGCGGGCTTCCGCTTGTCCGGGCCGCCGACGGCGAGGGATCGATCGCGTTCGAGCGGGACATCCGGCCGATCCTCGCCGAGCACTGCTACCAGTGCCACTCTATCAACAAGCGAAAGTCGGGCCTCCGCCTCGACAGCCGGGAAGCGGCCCTCGCCGGCGGCGACTCGGGGGACCCCGCCATCGTCCCCGGGAAGCCGTCGAAGAGCATGCTTCTGGAGCTCGTCCGGGAGGGGGAGATGCCCAAGGAGGGCGAGCCGCTGAGCGAGCAGGAGGTCCGGAAGCTGGAGACGTGGATCGCGGAGGGGGCCCCCTGGCCCGAGGCCGCGGACAAGCCCGCGGAGATCGAGCA
>CAZQQP010000135.1:0-9734 GCA_964595475.1 uncultured Planctomycetaceae bacterium
CCTGCTACTGGTGCCAGGTGATGGAGCGGGAGTCGTTCACGGACCCGAAGGTCGCGGAGATCCTGAACGAGCACTACGTCGCGGTGAAGGTCGACCGGGAGCGCCGTCCCGCCATCGATCAGAAGTACATGATGGCGACGCGTCTGCTCACCGGGCAGGGCGGATGGCCCAACTCCGTCTGGCTGACACCCGAGGGCAAGCCGTGGATGGCGGGCACCTACTTCCCGCGGGACCGCTTCATCCAGCTCCTGAAGCGGTTGAACCGCCTCTGGGAGAACCAGCGCCAGAAGGTGAACAAGCAGGCCGAGAGGCTGTCCCGAGCCATCCGGAAGCAGAGCGGCGCACAAGTGCCCCACGCCGCGGACAAGCCCGTCGACCGCAAGCTGGTGAAGCGGGCGTTGGGCCGTTATGCGGACGCCTTCGACGGCGACCACGGTGGCTTCGGCGGGGCACCCAAGTTTCCGCCCCACGGCGCGGTCCGGTTGATGCTCCACGAGCACGCCCGGGCGTCCGACAGCCGGCTCGAGAAGCAGATCACCAAGACCCTCGACGCCATGTGGCTCGGCGGCATCCACGACCATGTGGGCGGCGGCTTCCACCGATACTCCACCGATGCCGAGTGGAAGCTTCCGCACTTCGAGAAGATGCTCTACGACAACGCCCAGCAGATCCGCAACTTCGCCCAGGCCCACGCGCTGCTCGGCAAGGAGCGGTATCGCCGGGCCGTGGCGGAGACCTACGCGTGGCTGAAGCGGAAGATGAGCGGTGAGGACGGCGCCTTCTACTCCGCCATCGACGCGGAGGTGGACGGGGAAGAGGGCAAGACATACGTCTGGCCCTACGAGGAGATCCTCGACGTCCTCGGCAAGGAAGACGGCCGCTTCTTCGCCGAGATCTACAACGTGAAGAAGGGCGGCAACTACCGCGAGGAGCGCTCAGGCGAGAAGACCGGTATGAACGTACTCCACCTCGACCGGCCGCTCGTCGAGATCGCCGAGGATCGGCGGCTGTCGGCGGGCGCCCTTCGCCGGAAGCTCGCCGCCATGCGGGAGAAGCTCCTCGAGCGTCGGCTCCAGTGGAAGCAGCCGGAGATCGACGACAAGGTCGTCGCGGGGTGGAACGGCCTCATGATCGAGGCGCTGGCCTACGCGGGACGGACGCTGGAGGAGCCGAAGTACGTGAGCCGCGCCGCGTGGGCCGCGCGCTTCGTCACGGAACGGATGATCCGCGACGGCAAGCTCATGCGGATCGCCCGCGACGGGGACCTCGCCCAGCCGGGTTACCTGGACGACCACGCCTATCTCGCGTCCGGTCTCCTCGAGCTGTACCGGGCGACGGGCCACCCGCGGTGGCTCCAAAGGGCCCGTTCGCTCGCCGACGCGATGCTCGCCCGCTTCAAGGACCCCGACGGCGGCTTCTACTACACCACAGAGGCCCACGACCAGCCGTTCGGCAAGCGCACCAAGAAGCTGTCGGGCGGGGGAAACACGCCCACGCCCAACGGCGTGGCGGCCCGCGTGCTCCTCTCGCTCGGCCGCCTGACCGAGACGCCGCGGTACACGTCCGCGGGGGAGCGGACGCTGAAGGCTCTCAGCGGCGTCATGTCGCAGTCGCCCCGCCGCGTGGACGCGCTGCTCGTCGCGGCGGCGAACAAGCTCCACCCGCGTGACGAAACGAAGGGAGCGCCGGCCCTCGCCGCGTCGGAGCGGAGAGGAAGCGGGGAAGGCGAGAGCAGCAGCGCCGCGGAGGCCGCGGACTCCGCGCCCGTGAGCGGCGCCCCCGACGTGACGAACGACACCTCGCCCGTCGCCGTCCGCGTCTTCGGCCCGGAGAGCCCCGTGAACGCGGGAGCGAGAGCGAGCGTCCACGTCGCGTTGGACGTGGCCGACGGCTGGCACATCTACGGCAAGAACCCGAAGGTGGACTTCCTTGCGCCCACCGCGGTCTCCGCGGACAGCGGCACGGACGGCGTCACGGTCGCGAAGGTGGTCCGCCCCGAGCCTACGCGGAAGGAGGACCCCGTCCTCGACAAGACGCTGAAGACGTACGCCGGCACCGTGTGGTTCGAGATCCCGATCCACGTCGACGAGGCCGTGGCTTCCGCGAGCGCCCGGCTGACCATCCAGGTCGAGACGCAGGCGTGCGACGAGAGCCGATGCCTCCCGCCCGAGGAACAATCCCTGGAGCTGGCGGTGGCGATCGCGTCGAAAGAGGAGAAGCAGTGATGGGCCGTCTGATCAAGCGAGTGCTTCCCGTCGTGGTGCTCGCCGCCGTCGGGGGTCTGATCTGGCTCACCGTCGGCGCTCCGGCCGTGGTCGGGCCGGCGGGCCAGGCCGAGAGGTCGGGAGCGAACGCTCCCGGCGCGGAAGGGGGCACGACGGCCTCCGCCGCCAAGGACGAGGCTGCCGTGGACTGGCGGACGGACCTCATGAAGGCTCTACGAGTCGCGAAGAAGCAGGAGAAGCGCGTCGTCGTCGACTTCTACGCGGACTGGTGCGGACCGTGCAAGCAGATGGCGAGGACCACGTTCCAGGCGGCGTCCGTCCGCCGGGCGCTGGAGGCGTTCGTGCCCGTCAAGATCAACGTGGACGAGCATCGGGAGCTCGCCGCGAAATACGATGTCAAGGCACTTCCCACCTCGCTCGTCCTCGCCCCGTCGGGGCGGACGGTGAGCCGGGAAGTGGGCTACCTCGGGTCCGACGACTACGTGCGGTTTCTCGAAAGCGCGGGGGGCGACTCCGCGACAACGGGAAAGGGCGAGTAGCCGGGAGAAGGGCCTCAACGACGCTGGCGATCGGAATGAGATTGCGTGGCAGCGCGGAGGAGCCGGCGTGAGACCGGGACGACGGCGACGGTCGCACGGTCGGCGGCGCGACGACCGCAAACGTCGGTGTGGTGAGCCATTCCAAGCATGACGGAAGCGACCTACAAGATCGGCGAGCTGGCCCGGGCGGTGGGTGTGCCGACCTCGACCGTCCGCTATTACGAGCGGGCCGGGCTGCTCCGCCCGCTCCGGCGGAGCGCTCGGAACTATCGCCAGTACGACCAGCGGGCGGTGGAGCGGCTGCGGTTCATCCGCACGGCCCAGGCGAGCGGCTTCACCCTCGAGGACGTCGCCACGCTCGTCGAGCTGTGCGATCAGCGGACGCCGCCCAACGCCCGCGTCCAGGAGCTCCTCGACCGCCGCATCGAGGAGGTGGACCGGCGGATCGACGCCCTCCGGCGGTTGCGCGAGGTGCTCGCCAACTCGCTCGCGTCCTGTCGCGAGCGGGAGCGCGACGGCGTCTGCCCGGTGCTCGACGGCTTCCGCGAGGGCGAGTCCGGCGACGGGAAGCGCCGCTGAAGCCTCGGGTTTCCCACGCCGCCGCGGCGGCCCAACGTGCTGGTCATCCTCGTGGACGACCTCGGCCGGATGGACACGTCCGCGTTCAACCCGGACACCTTCTACGACACGCCCCACATCCAGCGGCCCGCCGACTCGGGCATGCGGTTCACCGACGCCTACGTCGCCAATCCCGTCTGCTCGCCGTCGCGCTTCAGGGACCAGCCCGTCATCGGAAACGATCTCTACCCCACGCTCCTGGAAGCGGCGGGCCTGCGGATGCGGCCGGAGCAGCACGTCGACGCCATGTCCTTCGTCCCCGTTCTGAAGGGCAGAGCTCCATCGACCGCGGGCCGCTCTACTGGCACTACCCCCACTACTCCAATCAGGGCGGGCCGCCGGCGGGCGCCATCCGCGAGGGGCCGTGGAAGCGGGTGGAGCGCTACGAGGACGGGAGCGTGGAGCTGTATCACCTCGGCCGCGACCTCGACGAGAGCGAGGACGTCGCCGACGACCACCCCGAGCGCGTGAAGCGGATGCGGAAGAAGCTGCATCGGTGGTAAGGAGGCGGAAAAGAATAAGTTGAGCCTATACGCCAAAGCGAGGAGCGCGGAGCCTCCTTGCTTTGGCGTGGGCTTCGAACCATGTGCGATGTCCCGCCGGCCGCAGATCCCGGAATTTGCGGATGTTGCGCTGGCTCGATCATCGGCTTCGCCGTCTCATCGGTGCCAAGGCGGAAGCCGACTTCCGCCTTGGCACCGATGAATAGGCTCAACTTATTCTTTTCCGCCTACTTACGAGGAGGTGGCCGCGAAGTTTCTCCGGGCCAAGGAGGGCGGCCCCGACCCATGGCGACCGGGCGACGCGTGAGACCCTTCCGACCGATCAAGACGATCGAGCCATATCGTCGAGGCCTCCGGCGTCGGCGGGCAGCGTGGTTCGGTCACGGTCCCGCTCAGCGCTCGACGGCGTAGCCCTGGCGCTTGGCGATCGGGACGGCGAGACGCCGCAGGTTGCCGCCGAGGATCTTCTTCCGCTGGGCGTGCGTGAGGTCCGCGTCGAAGACCTTGGACAGCTCGTTGGCGTACGAGCGGGACTCGGCGTGCCCACCCCACGTCACGCGCTCCACACTCAGCTCCTTCACGGCGAAGTCGACCGAGCCGGAGAAGGGATTGCTCCCGGCGAACTCCAGGAGGACGTTCTCCCGCGGCCGCACGGCGCGGACGCCCAGCTCCCAGTCGCCGCCGGCGTGGCCGCAGATCAGCGGCGTGTCCGGAAAGCGCTCCGCGAGCGTCGCGACGTCCATCGGCGTGGACTCGCCGCGGTTGTTGCCTCCGCCGACGCGTCGCGGGTCGCCGCCCACCTTGAGCCAGGTGTGGATGTAGATCACCGCGCCCAGCTCCCGAGCGCGTTCGATGATCGGATCGTTGTTGGGGTGGGCGCAGCTGATGTCCTCGCTGTAGCCACCCTGGTACTTGATGCCGATGGCGGGGCCGTCGACCAGCCACCGCTCCATCTTCGCCAGGCTCTGCTTCGGCCGCGTGGGGTCGATGCGGATGATCGGGAGGACGAGATCCTCCCACTCCTTCAGCTTGCGACGCTGGCGGGCCTCCATCTTCCGGGTCTCCGGGTCGTCCCCCCAGCCGCCGATGTCCAGCGAGCAGACCCGCTCGATGCCCATTCGCCGGATATACGGCTCGACCTCCTCCATCACGTCGAGGCCGTGGAAGTGGAGCGACCAGATGCGAAGGGACTTCATCTTCCGATGGGAAGGGAGGCCCAGGATGGCCGGGTCGAAGTCGGTCATGGCTCACCCCGCATCCACCGGTCCGCGTTGTCGGCCCAGATCGCTTCTCGCTGCGACGCGGTCAGCTCCGACGAGACGAACTTGAAACAGACGTTCTCCACCGGGAACAGCGGCGCGTGGGAGCCGAAGACCAGCCGGTCCGCCGGCATGGTGACCGGCAGATACCAGTGATCCCCCCGAAGGATTCGCTCCAGCCCGCCCACGCCGTCGAGGTTGGAGATCTCGAAGAGGACGTTCGTCTCGTCCACCATCGCTTGCAATGCGTTGCCGCGAACGTGGCGAAAGGCGTGGACCAGCATGACCCGGGCGTCGGGGACGCGCTGGAGGATCCTCGCGAGGGGACGGACGTCGACCGGCGGCACGAGCGTGCTCGGGTGGTGGACCCGCTCGTCCTCCATGGCCACCGCCAGCTCCACGAAGAGGCCACGCTCCGTCGCCGCCTCGAGGAGCTTCTCGAAATGGGGGTGGTCCAGCGTGTAGTTCTGGTAGCTCGGGTAGAGCTTGATCCCCGGCATCCCGTGCACCTCGTCGCACCGCCGGAGATCCTCCTCCCAGTCGGGCCACGCCGGGTTTACCGTCCCCAGTGGCACGAGCATGCCCTCGCCCCGCTCGGCGCACTCCTTCGCGAGCCGCCGGTTGACGCTCGCGACGTTCTTGTGGAACAGCGCGTCGTAGCTGCCCGCCCACGCCTCGCGGACGCCGTGGCGACGCAGCTTCGCGACGAGGGCCTTCGTCTCGCCGTACTTGAGGGGGCGGTGGGGCCATCCGAACAGGTCGACGTTCGTGTCCACGACGGGGCGGCGGGTGTTCTCCGCCACACCCTTCTCGCTCGCCGACGCCGCGACGGGAATCCCCGCCGCGGTGGCGACCGAGGCCTTCAAGAACGCACGGCGATCGGTCTCCATGGCCAGCTCCCTGCGGACACGTGCGAGGCTATCGAAGCTGCGATCGCTCGCAAGGCGCAGAGGGACCCTCTCACGCGGACGAGGGTCGAACGGAGATCTTTCACGGGCGATCGGGCGTTGTGGACGCACGCGTCGTCCGGGTTCCGTAGGATCGTCGTGATGGGTGCGGAGCTTCTCGGACTGGGAACGGCCCGGCCGGCGGGGTCGGTTCGGCAGGACGACGCGGCGGCCGCGGCGGTCGAGTGTCTCCGCCCGCCGCCGAAGCAGGCCCGCCTCCTTCCCGCCTTGTATCGCCGTGCCCACGTCGACGCCCGCCACAGCGTCCTCCTCGACGGCCCGGACACCAGCGGGGGCTTCACCCGCTTTTATCGCCCCGCCCATGGGGCGGCGGACCGTGGGCCGGGGACGGCGGCCCGCATGGAGCGCTACCGCAGCGAGGCACCACCGCTCGCGGCGGCCGCGGCGCAGTCCGCGGTGACCGGCGCTTCCGTCGAGCCGTCGGCGATCACGCACCTCGTCACGGTCTCGTGCACGGGCTTCACGGCACCCGGCCTCGACGTAGCGCTGGTGGACCGTCTCGGCCTCTCCCCGGAGGTCGCCCGGACCCACGTCGGTTTCATGGGGTGTCACGGCGCCATCAACGGCCTTCGCACCGCGGCGGCGTTCGCCGAGCGGCCGTCGGCACGGACGCTGGTCTGCGCCGTGGAGCTGTGCACGCTTCACTTTCAGTACGAGACGCACCCCGACAGCGTGGTCACGAACGCGCTGTTCGCCGACGGCGCCGCGGCCGCCATCCTCGGCGACGGACACGCGGACGGCCGGCCGCGGCTCGCCGCGACCGGCTCGGTGGTCCTCCCCTCCTCGGCGGGGCTGATGGCGTGGGACATCAGCGACCACGGCTTTCTCATGCGGATCTCGCCGCGGGTGCCCGAGGTGCTCCGGGAGCACCTCCGCCCCTGGCTCGCCCGGTGGCTGGCGTCGCTGGGGCGGTCCATCGACGCCATCGAGGGGTGGGCCATCCATCCCGGCGGTCCCCGCCTCCTCGACTGCGTGGGCGAGGGGTTGGGCCTGTCCGACGAGGCCACCCGCTCGTCGCGGGAGGTGCTCCGTGCCTGTGGCAACATGTCCTCCCCCACGGTGCTGTTCGTTCTCGAGCGGCTCCTGGCCGGTGGCCGACGCGGGCCGGTCGTGCTCCTCGCCTTCGGCCCCGGCCTCACCGTGGAGGCGGCGCTGGTCGAGGTCGCCTAGACGGGTTCCCCGACGGCGCTAGCATGCTCGCTTTCCCGAGCAACGCGAGGCCCCCATGGGGACGAAGGTCGCGAAATTCGGAGGGAGCTCGCTCGCGGACGCGCCCGACTTTCACGCGGTCCGCGACATCGTCCGCGCCGACCCCGACCGCCGATACGTGGTGCCGTCCGCGCCGGGGAAGCGCTTCCCGAAAGATCGGAAGATCACCGACCTCCTCTACCTCTGCCACGAGCACGCCCGGCAGGGCCTTGCTTTTCAGGAGGTCTTCCACATCGTCTGCGAGCGGTTTCGCTCCATCGCGGCGGACCTCGGCCTCGGCATGGACCTCGGTCCTCATTTCGACCGCATCGCCCGCGACATCACCGCGGGGGCGGAGGCCGGTGCGCCCGCGGACTACGCGGCGAGCCGCGGCGAGTACCTCAACGGCCTCATCCTCGCGGAGGTGCTCGGCTACGAGTTCCTCGACGCGGCGGAGCTCATCCCGTTCGACCCCCACGGTCGCTTCGACAGCGAGCGGGCGGAGGAGGTGCTCCGCCAACGCTTGCCCCACCACGGGCCCGCCGTCATCCCCGGCTTCTACGGCGCCATGCCCGACGGGCGGGTCCGCACCTTCGCCCGCGGCGGCTCCGACGTCAGCGGCGCCGTCGTCGCGCGGGGTGCCCACGCGGACGTCTACGAGAACTGGACGGACGTCAGCGGGCTGCTCATGGCGGACCCCGCCGTGGTGGACAATCCACTCCCCATCGACCGCCTGACGTATCAGGAGCTCCGCGAGCTGTCGTACATGGGGGCGTCCGCCCTCCACGACGAGGCGATCTTCCCGGTTCGCGAGGTGGGCATCCCCGTCCACATCCGGAACAGCCGCGACCCGGAACACCCGGGCACCATGATCGTCCGCCAGGCGCCGGAGATCACGTCGGCGGGCTACATCACGGGCATCGCGGGGCGGAAGGACTTCACGGTCGTCCACGTGGAGAAGACGCTGATGAACCAGGAGGTCGGCTTCGGCCGTCGCCTCCTCAGCGTCCTGGAGGCCAACCGCATCAGCTTCGAGCACCTCCCCTCGAGCATCGACACGATGAGCGTGGTGGTGGACGACGCGGAGGTCGGGGACAACCTCGAGGGCGTCCTCGAGCAGATCCGCTGGGAATGCGGCGCCGACGCGGTGGAGACCTCGTCGAACATGGCGCTGATCGCCACGGTCGGCCGCGGGATGGCCTACTCGCCGGGGGTCGCGGGCAAGCTCTTCAGCGCCCTCGGCGACGCGGGGATCAACATCCGCATGATCGACCAGGGTTCCAGCGAGCTGAACATCATCGTGGGGGTGGAGGTGGAGGACTTCGAGCGGGCGGTCCAGGCGATCTACCACGCCTTCGTGTCCTGAGCGTCGGAACGTGTGGGAGAACGGATGGGTCGGCCTTAGCCCGTCGCGAGGACGCGAGGACGCCGAAACCGATGCTGCCGGAATATGCCCCGATGGGCCGTGGTCCGCCGGGGCAGGACACCGGCCGCCGCGGCCGTAGCCGGGCGAACCAGAGGCGTTCTCAGGGGGGCGGCGCTCCGCCCGCGTCCTGGGAGAGATCGCCCTCGCTCAGCAGCACGAACTCCTTCCGGCGGAGCACCTCGCCGGCGACGTACTCGTCGTCCGTGTGGAGGGCCACGGCCGGCATGCCGTGCGGCCGGACGAGAAGCGGATACGCGAAGGCGATGTTGACCTCCGCCGACAGGAGGGAGAGGGAGAGCTTCGTCAGCCGATGGTTCCGGCGGAGCCCCACCACGAGGACGTTGGTCTCGGTGAAGGGAAGGTGATGCTTCTTCAGCGTCTTGGCGGCGAGGTCGGCGTCCGTGGTGATCACCCGGACCACGGCGTGGTCCGTCGAGTCGACCACGCTGAGGGCCGCCAGACGAAGCGGCTGACCGTCGAAGATCTCTACTAGCTCGAGCAGCTTCCCCACGCGATTGTCGAGGAACACGCTGAACTGCGTGTTCATCGGCGGGTCGCTCGCTCTCCCGGTCAGGTCCTCAAGCGGCGTGTCCGGCGTCTGCGTCATGGCGCCGACTCTCCCACTGCACGGTGAACGCTCCATTTTACCCAGGCACAACCCGGCGATGTATGATCGCCGCCCGACCCGATGGAAGCCCTGTTCCACTTCGTCGCGGAGAACCTTCCCTCCCCCCGCGCCGCCCTCGTCGGGCTCCCCCCGTCGGTCGCGTGGGCGGTCGGGTCGCTGTGGGCCGCTGGGCACTTGAAGCGCTCGGGTTGGCCCACCGCTTACACCCGCAAGATCTTCCACTTCGCCATCTTCGCCGCCGCAGCGGCGGTGCACGCGGTCGCCGGCCTGCCGGGTGTGGTGGTCTTCGGGACGGGCACGTCACTGGTGATCTTCTTCGCGGTGGGGCGGGGGAGGGGGACGCTCCTCTATGAGGCGATGGCCCGGCAGCGCGATCACCC
>CAZQQP010000135.1:9744-11654 GCA_964595475.1 uncultured Planctomycetaceae bacterium
CCTCATCGTCGTGCCGTACCTCGCGACCCTCGCTGGCGGGGGCCTCGCCAATGTCTTGTTCGGCGGGGCCGCGCTCGTCGGATACCTCGTCACGGGCGTGGGCGACGCCGTGGGGGAGCCCGTAGGCGCCCGCTGGGGACGGCGGCCGTACCGGGCGATCTCCGTGACGGGCCTTCGCTCCGAGCGCACCGTGGAGGGGTCGGTCGCGGTCCTCGTGGGAGCCACCGCCGCAACGGCCGTCAGCGCGGCTCTGCTCGGTGCGGGGGTCTCCTGGGCGACCGCGGCGCGGGTGCTCGCCATCGGCGTGACCACGGTGCTCCTCGAGGCGGTCTGCCCGAGAGGGTCGGACAACCTGCTGCTCCAGGTCGTCCCCGCCGCCATGGCGGCGGACTGGGCCTGACGATCGGCGTGGTCCGCGCGAGCGAACGGCGTCAGGCGGTCTCACGGGAGGGACGGGACATCGAGGGACAGCTGTCATCGCGGTTTCGCCTTCTCGTCCTCGAGCCGCTTGATGAAGAGATTGCGAAATGCGACGGGCTCGCCGTGGTTCTCCAGGCCGATGGGGCCGCGCTCCGCGACGCCGGGAAGCTTCGCCCCGTCGACGATGCGACGGCCATTGAGCTCCACGGTCACCCGCTGACCCCGCATGGTGATCACGAAGCGATTCCAGAGGCCGAACGGAAAGTCCGCGTTCCGACGGGGCAGACAGGCGCGGCGAACCTCGGCGGAGAGCTCCTTGTCCGTGTGATAGCCGTAGATCCCGCCGCTTCCGATCCGCTGGGACCAGATGTTCACCTGCGCCTTCTTCTCCCCGCGGAGATAGATGCCGCTGTCCCCCGCGTGGAGGATCTCGCGGCGGACGGGCTTCCCCGACTGATCCCGCCGGAGGCGTCCGTCCTCGGTGAACGCCTTCTTCCGCTGTCGGGTGGGCTCGCCCGCGAGCCGCCAGTCCGCTACGAGGACGAAGTTCTCGAACGACGCGGCGCTCCAGAGGTGGCCCTCGCCCTCGCGTGCGGGTTGGTTCCCCGACAGGCGGATCACCCCGTCCTCCGCTTCCCAACGGTCCTTAAGCCCCTCGTCGACGTCCCACCCCTCGAAGCTCTTCCCGTCGAACAGCGAGCGAAGGCCTCGCCCGCCGTCCGCCACGCGCCGGCGAGGCGGTGCGGAGGCGGGAAGCTCCTTGATGCGGATGTTGCGGAAGTGGACCTCGTACCGCTCCGCCTGCAGACAGATGTGTCCCTTGACGCTCGTGGCGTCGGCGGCGCGGGTGACCACCCGTCCGTTGACGGCGAGCGACAGCGTGCCGCCGCGGCTCACCAGGCGATAGTGGTTCCACTTCCCCGCCGGGCGGAGCCGCTGCTCGGTGGGGCGGGCGAGCGGCGCCCGGCCGCGGACCAACGGATTGGTCAGCGGACGGATGCGGGCACCGCGAATGCCGAAGATGCTCCCGTGGTCGCCGTCGCGGACCTGCACCTCCACCGATTCCGGATACGGCGCTCCCTGCTGCGGCAGGGCGTCGGCATGGACGAACAACCCGGCGTTGCCCGCGGGCTCGGTGTGGCGCCACTCCAGCTCGAGGACGTAGTTCTGATACATCCGCTCCGTCCGGAGGAAGCCACGGGGACTCCCGCTGCACACGAGGTGCCCGTCCCGCACCCGCCAGGTCTTCGGCGCCGTGTTCACGTTCACCCAGCCCGAGAGGTCCCTCCCGTTGAACAGCCGCTCCCACCCGTCGTCGGCCGCGACCCCCGCAGGCCACACGAGCATCCCCGCGACGGCCACGCTCCACGATCGCAGACGTCCCATCGTCACCTCTGAGCTAAGACGCGTCTCGACCCCGTTCCGCCCGATCCGTGAGAACGTGTGTGAGAAGCGATTCGTCGGCCCGAGCCCGTCGCGAGGTCGCGGCT
>CAZQQP010000136.1:0-10765 GCA_964595475.1 uncultured Planctomycetaceae bacterium
TAGAACAGCCCCGGCCCCGCGGTGACCAGCGCTCCGTCCCGCCAGGTCTTGACGCCGGTGGGGTAGGACAGGCCGTCGAGGAAGACGGTCGCCTTCTCGTATCGCCCGTCGCCGTCGGCGTCCTCCAGGATCTTCACGCGTCCGCCCGGCTCGCCTTCCCCGTCCATCCCGAGGGGGTAGTCACGCATCTCCACCACCCACAGCCGACCCTGGGGCCCCCAGTCGAACGCGACCGGGTCGACCACGGCGGGCTCGGCCGCGACCAGCTCCACCCGCCGGTCCCCCTTCACCTCGATGGCGTCCCGCGAGGCGTCGGGCGGCTTGGCGCTCGGCAGGTCCAGCTCCTCGGGTGGAGGGACGGGCTCGTACGCACGAGCGCCGGCCGCCGTGAGGAGGATACATCCGATCGAGAAGAGGAGCTGCTTCATGGCGGGTCCCGCACTGCTTCCGCTCGCCATCCTTTCCGTGGATGCACTTTGCTCCACCGAGAGAGAGGCTGCTCCGGACCGGCTCCCGCCGTCATCGGACCTCGAGGTACCAGACCGTGAACAGCTCGCGCTCGTCCGTCCACACTTCTTTCGGCTCCCACCCCGTCTCCCGTGCCATGGCCGCGAAGTCCGGTCGCGTGCGCTTGTAGGACCGCTCGGTCCGGATCGTCTCCCCGTGGCGGAAGCGGAACACCTCCGTCCCCACCCTCACTTGCTCCTCCTCCTGACAACGCAGCGTCATCTCCACCCGTCCGCGGGCCTCGTCGTAGGGGGCGTGGTGCCACCAGCGGTCCGGGTGGAAGCCGCAGCCGAGCTCGCGGTTGAGCCGGTGGAGGATGTTCCGGTTGAACGCGGCGGTCACGCCCTCGTGGTCGTTGTACGCCGCGTGGAGCGTCGCCGGGTCCTTCCGCACGTCCACACCGATGACCATGCCCCCGCCTTGTCCGCACAACCGGGCCATCCGCCCCAGAAGCGCTCCGGCGTCGTCGGGCTCGAAGTTTCCGAGGGTGGACCCGGGGAAGAAGATCACCCGCCGGCCGCCCGTTTCCGACAGAGGCAGCGCCTCGTCCATCGTCGCGTTCGTGTAGTCGGCGCAGACGGGGGCGACCGGCAGGGGGGCGTACTCCTTCGCAATCCCCGCCGCCGCCTCGACAAGGTGATCTCTCGCGATGTCGATGGGAACGTAGGCCGCGGGCGATCGGAGATGGTCGAGCAGGAGGCGTGTCTTCTCGCTGGTCCCGCTTCCCGGCTCGATGAGCACGCACGCCGGGCCGATCGCCTCCGCCATCGCCGGCGCCCAGCGACGGAGGATGGCCGTCTCCGTCCGCGTGGGATAGTACTCCGGCAGCTCGCAGATGCGGTCGAACAGCTGTGAGCCCGGCTCGTCGTAGAGGAGCTTGCACGGCAGCGTGGCGGGCCGCGACGTGAGGCCGTCGCGGACCTCCGCCGCGACCACGCGGTCCGTGGGCTGGCGGTCGACGAGCGGCATCCGGTTGTCGGCCCGTCGGCTCATGGTGGCGCCCCAAGCGAGCCGCCCTTGTATCTCCCCCGCTCGGCTCGGACAACCGACACGTCTTCGTGGCGGGCCGTGCACGGGCGTGAGGCCACGCGGTTGCGACGTCCGCGGCTACCCCGCGGCGGACCGCACCGCCTTGAGGAGCCGCCGCACGGTCGGCGTGTCCCGTATGGACCGCGCCTTCTCCAGCGCCTCGATCGCCTCCTGCCAACGGCCGGACTCGCGGGCCTTCTTGGCCTCGGTGAGGTGGCGTTGATAGTCCGCGTTCGCGAGCCGCTCCTCGACGAGCTGGGGCGAGACGTTCGTCTCGCGGATGAGCTTGAGCGCCTCGCGATACTTCGCCTTGGCCTGCTTGAAGGAGCCCGACCGAAGCAACGCGTCCCCCTTTTTGAGGATCTCGCGATACTTCTTCCGCAGCTCGTATTCCGCGTGAAGCTTGAGCGCCCGCTGGTTGCTCGAGTCGATCTCGAGGGCCTTCCGGATCGCCCCGCGCGCTTCCTCGAGATTCCCTTGTCGGAGGAGCTTTTGCGCCTCCTGGTTTTGCTTCCGCAGCCGAGCTTGCTTCAGCTTCTTGGCGATCTTCTCGCTCGCCTTCATCTCCAACGCCCGCTTGTAGTGCTCGATGGCGGCGGTGTAGTTCCGCCGACGCAACGCCCGCTCCGCGAGCGCGAGAAGCTCGGCCCGGTCCGTCTCGACCTCGAGGGACGCGAGGGCTTTTTTCGCCCGCGATGTCGGTTGGAACGCCAGCGACCGGCGATACTGCTCGTGGGCGGCCTCGAGCTCACCTCGCTCCTGGAGCTTCTTCCCCTTTCGATAGGCGACACGCGCCCGGAGGCTCTGGATGCGCTGCCGGACCCACTTGCCAGTCTGGATCTCCCGCGCCTGGCTGTAGTACTTGATCGCCCGCTTCAGCTTGCCGCGATGAGTCGCCTCCTTCGCGAGCGTGACCGCCCGTCGGTACTCGATGCGCCGCCGCGCCCGGCGGAGCAGCTGCCGGATCCGCCGGCTCGACGGGTGGCTGGTCTGTCCCTGCTTCAGGATCTCGACGGCCTCCTCGGCCCGCCCCTCGCGGAGCCGCTCCCTCGCTCGCTCCGTGATCGCCTCGATGCGTCGGTTGGTCTGCTCGCTGACGATGCGGTCGTAGAGCTGGTCGAGGATTTGCCGCTCCTGGCGGGCGAGCCGCCGCTCCCCCGTCAGCGCTTCCATCGCGGATCGCCAACGCTCCTTGGCCCGCTGGTAGTTGCCGTCGTCGATTTGCTTCGCGACGGCCCGGGCGTGCTCGAGGAAGGTTTTTCGCTTGCGGACCTGCTTCCGCAGCGCTCGCACCTCCGTGCGGATGGTCTCCTCGAGCGGGCCGGAGGCGGCGGCCCTCGCGACGCCGAGCTTCTCCTCGGCGGTCGCGTAGGCCTTCGCGGCCGCTTCGTACCTCTTGTCGGCCATCCGCCGCCGTCCCGTCGACAGCGAGCGCCGCGCCTCGCACAGCGCGGCGTAGGCGCGGCCGCCCACGCCGAGCCGCGGATGCTCGGGCCACCGGTCGCTGAGGGTGGCGAACACCTCGCGTGCCGGCCCGACCGTCCCCTGCTGATAGGCGCTCCGGGCCCGGCCGAACAGCTCCCGGGCCGTGGAGACGCGTGCCGCCTCGGCCTGCCGGTGCTGCCACAGCTCCACGCCGAAGTAGGTGGCGAACCCGACCAGCTGGACCACCGCCAGCGCGGCGAGCCAGACGGGCCATCGCCGGAGCGTGGGGATGGCCGACGTCGGCTGGTCGTCCGTGACCAAGTTGGGGTCGCTCACATCGACGGCGGCGCCTTCCCCGTCGCCGACACGCTGAACGATGCCCCCGCGTTGCGACGCCCTCCTCGGCTCCGCCATATCGGCCTCCTTCCTCATCGGGTCCGCCCGCGCCCGTACCGCGTCCGCGGTCCTCGGCCGGCCCTCCGGTGTCTTCGACAGCATCGCGTGGACCAGCGTCGCCAGGTGTGCCGGCACGGCCGCGTGGAAGCGGCCCACCGGCGGCGGTGGACCGCCCGCGGTGTGCCACTGGAGCCAGGCCCGGTCGTCGTCTCTGTCGAGTATCTCCCGGAAAGCTTGAAAAAACCCGTCCCGTCCCGCAAGGGCCTCGTACGCCACCATGCCCAGCGAATACAGGTCCGCCCGTCCGTCGGCGGGATCGCCCCGGAGCACTTCCGGAGCCATGTATCGGACCGTGCCGACCTCCGCCGGACCCGCCGTGCCCACGGGGGCGACCAGCCCGAAGTCGCAGAGCATGGCGGGTCCATCGTCGGGCAGGAGGATGTTTCCGGGCTTCAGGTCGCGGTGGACCATGCCCACGCCGTGGATGGTGGAGAGGGCGGCGGCCATGTCCGCGAGGAGGCGGGAGACGCGTTCCACCGAGAGCGGGCCTTCGCCCTGGGCGAGCCGCTGGCTGAGGGTCGGCCCCTTCCCGAGCTCCATCACCGCGAAGAGGCCCCGCTCGTCCTCGACGCTCGCCACGATCTCCGGGAGGTTGGGATGGCTCGCGGAGACCCGTCGCTGCAGCTCGACCCGCTCGCGGGACCGCCGGTGGCGCCGGGCGCTGACCCACTTGATGGCGACCGCCCCGCCACCGTCCAGTGCCCGGCCCCGCCAGACGGCGCTGTCCGCCCGCCGGGCGATCCATCCCTCGATCCGATACCGCCCCAGGTGATCGCCGGGACCGGGCGGCCCGCCACGCTTCTGCCGAGCCCGTGCCATTGCGAGATTATTTCGGGCGGATCGGCACCGGGGGCGTCGGCTCCACGGCACATCGGCCGCTCGCCGACGAGCCCAGTGGCACCCAACGCCCTGAATGCATCCCTTCCCGTCTTGCACGGGTCCGCTCCCGCCGCTCAAACCGACGGATCGCTCGTAGCGGGCTTCCCCGTTCGCGGCACCGCGTGCAATGGTCCCGGGGTCCCTCGCGGGTAGAATCGCGGCATGAGCGACCCGACCGAGTCCTGTTACATCACGACGCCGATCTATTACGTCAACGACGAGCCCCACATCGGCCACATCTACACGACCGTGGTCGCGGACATCGTCGCCCGCTTCCACCGTCTCCGCGGCGCGGACGTCTTCTTCCTCACGGGAACGGACGAGCACGCCGCCAAGGTGGTGGACGCGGCGGAGGCCCACGCCATGGGGCCCCAGGACTGGGCGGACCGGAACGCCGCCCTCTTCAAGCAGACCTTTACCCGCCTGGGCATCACCCACGACGACTTCATCCGGACCTCCGAGGGCCGGCATAAGGAGCGCGTGGTCGAGTACGTCCGAGCGCTGATGGACCGCGGCGACGTCTACCCCGGCGAGTACGAGGGTTGGTACGACCCCGGCCAGGAGGAGTACGTCGCGGAGACCAAGGCGACGGAGTTTAACTACGCGAGCCCCGTGGACGGACGGCCGCTGGTCCGGAAGAAGGAGAAGAACTACTTCTTCGCCCTCAGCCGCTATCAGCAGCCCATCCTCGAGCTGCTCGAGGGGAGCCCCGGCTTCGTCCAGCCGGACGCCCGCCGCAACGAGGTGATCGCCCGGGTCAAGGAGGGCCTGATCGACGTGCCGATCTCGCGGACCGGCACGGGTGGCTGGGGCATCCAGATGCCGGGCGATCCGGAGCAGACCGTCTATGTCTGGATCGACGCGCTGTTCAACTACCTCAGCACCGTGGACACGGAGGAGCGCCGCCACTACTGGCCCGCGGACGTCCACTTCATCGCCAAGGACATCGTCTGGTTCCACGCGGTGGTCTGGCCCGGGACGCTCATGGCCCTGGACCGCTCGCTGCCGAAGCAGGTCTACACCCACAGCTTCTGGATCGCCGAGGGCCAGAAGATGAGCAAGTCGCTCGGCAACTTCATCGACCTGGAGAAGATCGACGGCTACGTCGGCCGCTTCGGCCTGGACGCGTTGCGTTGGTTCCTCGCGGGACAGGGTCCGCTCGGCTCCACGGACGCGGACTTCTCTTACAGCAAGTTCGTGGAGATCTACAACGGCGAGCTCGCCAACACCATCGGCAACTGCGTCAACCGCGTGACCAACATGATCCACCGCTACTTCGGCGGCGAGGTGCCCGCCCACGGTCCCCACGTCTCGGCGAGCAAGTTCCACAGCGCCTCCGCGGAGCGGGCGGTCGGCACCGTGGACGAGGCGATGCGGCGGGTCCACCTCCACCTCGCGTGCACCACCGCGATGGACCTCGTCCGCGACATCGATATGTACATCGAGGAGACCCAGCCCTTCCGCCTCGCGAAGGACCCCGAGCAGAAGCCCAAGGTCGGGACCATCCTCTACAACTGCGCCGAGGCGCTCCGCATCGCCTCCGTCCTCCTCTGGCCCGTTCTTCCCGGGAAGATGGAGGAGGTGTGGGACCGCCTCGGCTGCGGCGAGTACGGCCGGGCGATGGCGAACCGAGGCCGCGGCGACTTTCACCAGTGGGCCCGCTGGGGTCAGCTCACACCCGGCACACCCGTGAAGAAGGGGAAAGCGCTCTTCCCCCGCACCGACGCGGAGTGACGCCCGCAGCGGAGCGAACGCAATGGCTGAACTGGGGGTCAACCTCGACCACGTGGCGACCGTGCGTCAGGCTCGCCGAACCGCGGAGCCCGACCCCGTCTGGGCGGCGGTGGAGGCCCAGCTCGGCGGCGCCGACGCGCTGACCGTCCACCTCCGCGAGGATCGCCGCCACGTCCAGGACCATGACGTCGGGCGGCTCGCGTCGGTCACGCGGGTGAAGCTCAACCTGGAGATGGCGCCGACGGACGAGATGACCGCCATCGCGGCCCGCGTCGGGCCGCGGATGGCCACGCTCGTCCCGGAGGGCCGCGCGGAGATCACCACGGAGGGCGGCCTTGGGGTGGCGGAAGAAGCGGAGCGGCTCGCGGACGTGGTCGCCCGTCTCCACGACGCGGGCATCCGGGCGAGCGCCTTCATCGACGCGGAGCCCCGCCAGGTGGAGGCCGCGGCCGCCGCGGGCTTTGACGTCTGCGAGATCCACACGGGCCCATACGCCCACGCCGCGGATCGGGCGGGCGAGGTGGCCGCCGGAAGCGAGGCGGAGCGGGAGCTCGAGAAAGTGGCGGCGGCGGGCCGCCGCATCCGGGAGGCGGGCATGCAATTCAACGCCGGCCACGCGCTCAACGAGCGGAACGCGGCGGCCGTGGCGGCCCTCCCCGGCGTCCGCGAGCTCCACATCGGCCACGCCCTCGTGGCCCGGGCGATCTTCCTCGGCCTCCGGGAAGCGGTGCGGGAGATGAAGACACGGATCGCGGGGTGACCCGCTCGCGAGGGAAGCCATAGCGAGCCGACGGCGGCTGGTGAGCCGACAGGGACGAACCTGGGCGGTCCGCCGGGTTCGAGATCGCCGCATGAAACGCACGAGGGGTGCGGTAAGGAGGCAGAAAAGAATAAATTGAGCCTATACGCCAAAGCGAGAAGCGGGAAGCCTCCTTGCTTTGGCGTGGGCCTCGAACCGTGTGCGATGCCCCGCCGGCCGCAGATCCCGGCATTTGCCGACGTTGCGCTTGCTCGATCATCGGCCTCGCCGTCTCATCGGTGCCAAGGCGGAAGTCGACTTCCGCCTTGGCACCGATGAATAGGGTCAACTTATTCTTTTCCGCCTCCTTATCGGATCGTGGACGCCCACGCCGTCCCCCACCACGCCCGGCCGCGGGCGAGCGAGGATCTGGACATCCTCCTCGATCGTGACGAGCGACCGACCGCGAGCCGGACCCGGCCGGCCTCTCTGCCCTCCGACAGGCCCACGAACGGTCCGGTTGACGGGAGGAGCCCCAGCCGCACGCTCCGCTCGGTCGGAGGGGCCCGTCGCCGGCGGTCCACGAGCGGGCCCGGACCGTCAGATGCGATGCGGAGTCCACTCCGGCTCGAGGTGGAGCGTGTGGCAGGCCTGGAGGAAGCTCGCGGCGCTCCACGCCTGATAGGCCTTGCCCATGGCCCGCCCCGTGACGCCGTGGTGCCACTCGTTGAACTCCCACTCGTGGTCCATCCCCAGCGAGCAGAGGTGAGCCAGCTTCACCAGCTCCCGCCGGGCCAGGTCCTGCATGCCCAGCTTGTGGATGAACCGCACCCAGAGGCCGCCGAGGAACGGCCAGATGCCCCCGTTGTGGTAATGGTTCGGCAGGTTCATGAGGTTCACGGTGAAGTACTCCCGCCACTCCGGGTCGCCCGCGGTCACGGGAGGGTAGAGGTTCTTCACCGGCCAGGGGTCGTTCGCGCCGACGCCCCAGAGAAACCGGAGGGTCATCTTGGCGCGTTGCGTGTCCAGGACGTTCGTCAGATAGGCGAGCAGGTTGCCGTAGATGTCGCACCGCCAGGAGAAGCTGAACGGGGAGACCTCCGCCACGAGGTAGCGGGCGTCGCCGAGAGAGTACTGCTTGTCCGCGAAGGACCGCGGCTCCTCGCCGCTCGTGGACGGCCAGAAGGTCCGGAGCAAGACGTCCCGCACGCGGTTGGCCCACGCCTGGAAGGAGTCCGCCCGCTCGTGGTCCTCGAAGTGGCGGAGCAGCTGGGCGTAGGAGACCAGCGCCCGGTACCACAGCACCTCGTCGTAGAGGACGTGGTAGCTGCGACCGAAGAGGTCCGTCCAGTCGCCGGCCTCCGGGATCTCCAGCAGCCCGCAGTTGTTGGAGTCGTGGGCGGCCACCCACCGCATCGCCCGCTCGTGCTGATCCGCATACTCCTCCACGATGGACCAGTCGCCGGTGGCCTCCGCGTAGCGGGTGGACGCGATGAGGGCCCAGAGCACGCTGTCGATCGACGCGATGCCGCCGACGCCGGAGTACTCCGGCGACGGGACCGGGCCGTCGAGCCGCACGTTGGTGGGAATCTGTCCAGCAACGGACTGATGGCCGAACAGGGTCCGGAGCGTCCGGGCCTGCGCGGCCTGGACCGTCTCGTCTCCGATGAGGTCGAGGGTCCAGATGGTGGTCATCGCGCCGTCGCGGCCCCAGACGGACCGGTAGTTCCGGTCCGTCCCGACGGAGCGATAGTCCTCTCCGTCCGAGTCGTCCGCGTGGTGGAGATGCCCTATCGAGCACGCGGCGAACCCCGACGACGTGATGGTTCGGTGCAGCGCCTCGGTCGCCTTTTCATAGGCGTGCTCGAGCAGTCGGCGCTCCGCGCCGCTGAGCTCGCGATACTCGCTCGGTTGGAAGAGGGTCTGGTGGCTCATCGCTGAAGGGTGCAGTTCGGGCACCCGCCGCAGACCGGCGGCGCTGCCCGCTCGTTCGACTGGCCTCGAAAGCGTTCGCTTCGTCCACGGGGAAGCCATGGATAGTACGCGGTCCCACGCGGTTGTAAACAAGCATGGTACGCACCGCGACGAGGATCAGCGCGTCCCGGGCCGTCCGGCCGATAGAGGCGATCACCCCGGTCCGCCGCGGCGCCTCGCGGCGCGGTTATAGAATGGTTCGTATCGGGCGCGAGCGTGTCCCAAATGGGGTGGCACTGGCAGCTTGTCTGCCGGTCCCCCACGGCGCCCACGCTCGTCGCCCGCTGGAAGGGTTTTTCGGGCTCTGTGCGGAAAAGGCGACCGTGATGAGCGAGCGTCGGAAGAAGCGCGGAAGCGAACAGGCACCGGGGGAGTCCGGCGACGCGGAGGGGGCCGGCGGCCATACGCCGTTCGACCTGGACCAGCTCGGCGAGCACCTGCCTGTGGGGGAGCGGATCAAGGCCTTCCACCCCGACATGGACGACGCGAGCTGGACGCCCGAGCTCACGGCGGAGGTGGCCGACCTCGAGCGTCGGCGGAAGGCGGGGGAGGGGGTCGACCCCGTCCTCCACGCCTTCATCCACGACCTCGTGGAGAAGCAGGTCCGCTCGGAGGACCCCGCCGGCATCCGGGCGGCGTTCGCCCGGGCCCGCGAAGCGGCCGGCAGCCGCCACGGGGCGATCCGCCTCGTCGGCGACGCGCTCGCGGCGGAGCTCCAGGCGATGGAGGACCAAGCCCGAGCGTTCGACGCCGACGCCTACCTGGGGCGGATCGACCGGGCCGTGGGGAGCGCGGAAGCCGGCGAGGGGTGACCGCTCGACGTCTCGGCGGGAGGCGGGTTTTATTCCGATCCTCGGTTGTGCCATTGAACGTTGGGAAAGGGGGCGAAGTCGTAGTCGGTCGAGCAGTGCGGGCATCCGCATTCCAGGGCGAGCGCAGCGAGATGCGCTCCGGAGCCATGTCGGCCGGACCTTGATCTTCATGGAGCAACGCCTGGAACAATGGCGACTGTAAGCGTAGATGCAACCGCCGCGCCGTTTTCGCGGCGAGACCGAAGGAGTGCCTTGGCCGTTCCACCCCGGTTGCCGATGCCGACAAGCCACAGGTACGTCCGCCGACGCGTTCCGCCGGCTCGGGAACCAGGGCGAGGGCGAGGAGAAAGGCGGCGAGCAGTCCCTCGTCGAATTTTCGGGAGAGGACGTCCCGGAGCTCGCTGCCCGCCTCACCTGGCACGGTCGGGCATGGGGCGGTGGGTGCTCGGCGGCGCCGGCCGCGAGCGGACGATAGGGTCTCCAATTTACGGGGACTTCAAGCCTCTCATGGCGGGGGCGCAAGCCGTACGACCCGAGGCCGATGCGCACGCCCTCGGTCGCCGGGAGCTTTTCAGCCGGGTCGTCCAGTCGCTGATCGAGGTGGCCGACGGAAGCGAGCGGATGCTTGAGAGCATCCCCAATTACGTCGGCCCCCGCGGCGCCCCGAAAGAGCGGCGCTTGGCACTGTTCGATAGCATGGAGGAACCATGATCCGATCAATCGAGGCCCTCAGCTTCAGGTGTCTCCAGTACGTGAGCCGCCCCCTCGACGGCTTCCACGTTCTCGTTGGACCGAATGCCAGCGGAAAGACGACCTTTATCGACGTCGCGCAGTTCCTCCAGCGGTTGGTATCGGACGGCCTCGAGGCCGCGATCGACGAGCGGACGGCGAACTTCGACGAACTGTTGTGGCGCCGGAGCGGTAGTCGGTTCGAGCTCGCCATCGAGGTGGAGATCCCGGAAGAGCATCAGCCGCCGAGGGATCTCCCGGACAACGCGATCCGGTATGAGGTAGCCATCGGCGCTGGCGAATCGAAGGGCGAGCCAAAAATCCTCCAAGAGCAACTGGTGTTGTTGGCCCCGGAGGAAGAGCGACCGACGACCACCGGCACCGGTCCCACGACCTTGCTGAGTGACTTTCGGTCGAAACGGGGGAGAGCACTCGTGTCGAACCCGAGAAACGGCGAATACGACGTCACGCCTGAGCAGTA
>CAZQQP010000136.1:10775-11551 GCA_964595475.1 uncultured Planctomycetaceae bacterium
GACGGTGAACCGGCCAACGACCGCGATTATGGGATCGTCGTCCGGCGAACCGGTGACAAGACGCTCTTCGGCCAATTGCCGGAGTGTGAGTTTCCGGCGTCGACTTGGCTCGCCGACGTCCTTCGGGACTCTGTGCGCCCGCTCGACCTCGACAGCCGGGCGTTGCGGAGACCCAGTCCGCCCAACCGGCGCCGAGACCTGATGGCCGACGGGAGCGGCTTGCCCTGGATGGTCGCCGCGCTGGCGGATCGGTCGCCGGAGGCGTATTACGAATGGCTGACCCATCTCCGGACAATCCTTCCCGACCTCTCGAGCGTTGAGGTGGTCGAGCGTCCCGAAGACAAGCATCGGTATCTGGTCGTGGCGTTTGCCAACGGCCTCCGCGTCCCATCATGGATGGTCTCGGACGGGACGTTGCGCGCCCTCGCCCTGACCCTCGTCCCGTTCAACTCGGATGAGGGAGATCTCTGGCTGATTGAGGAGCCGGAGATCAGCATTCATCCCCTCAATCTCGAGGCGGTCATGCAGTCTTTGCAATCCGTCTACGAGGGCCAGGTGCTCGTGGCTACACACTCGCCCGCCGTGGTTGCCTTGGCCGAGCCGGCGGACATCCTCGTCTTCGAGATGGACGAAAACAGTCAGACCTCGATCGTGCGCGGGGACGAGCATCGAGGCCTAAAAGACTGGCGTCACGAGGTCGACCTCGGGACTCTCTTTGCGGGAGGTGTCCTCGGATGAGCGGCGAAGGGGACTACGAGCTGGTCGTCCTGGTGCCG
>CAZQQP010000137.1:0-6029 GCA_964595475.1 uncultured Planctomycetaceae bacterium
CTCGAACCATTTGCGGTGCCCCGCCGGCCACAGCTCCCGGCATTTGCGGACGTTGTGCTTGCTCGATCATCGGCTTCGCCGTCTCATCGGTGCCAAGGCGGAAGCCGACTTCCGCCTTGGCACCGATGAATAGGCTCAACTTATTCTTTTCCGCCTCCTTACCCTCATCGACGCTCAAGAGCGGACCGGGATCGGCCGAGCCCCTTCCGACGCCGTCGTGACGTAACAATCCGGCTCCTTCCCGAACCGCTCGGAATAGCCGGCCCGCAGCGCCTCGATTAGGTCCTCCGCCCGCTCCCTCCGAACCAAGTGGATGGTGCAGCCGCCGAAGCCCGCCCCGGTCATCCGCGCCCCGACGACCCCGTTCGTCCGCTGGCCGATCGCCGCGAGCGTGTCGAGCTCGTCACAGCTCACCGCGTAGTCGTCCCGGAGCGAGGCGTGGGAGGCGTTCATGAGCTCGCCCACGCACTCCCAGTCGCCCCGGCGCATCGCGTCCGCGGCACGAAGCACCCGCTCGTTCTCGGAGACCACGTGGCTCGCCCGCCGGTGGAGCGTGTCGCCAAGGGCGTCGCGGGCCGCCGCGAGGTGAGCCGGCGTCGCGTCACGCAACGACGCGATCGACGGATCCCGCTCGCGGAGGAGCCGGGCCGCCCGCTCGCACTCCTCCCGCCGGCGGGCGTACTCGCTGGCGGCGAGGGAGTGGGAAACGCCCGTATCGGCGACCACCACTGCGAGGGAGGGGTCGGAGAAGGGGACGGGCTCCGCCTCCGCGGTCCGGCAGTCGAGGAGCATGGCGTGGCCCGCCTCGGCGGTCGAGACGACCATCTGATCCATGATGCCGCAGGGCACCCCCGCGAAGTGGTGTTCCGCCCACTGCGCCCATGTCGCCTTGGTCCGGGCGGCGAGCGATGCCCCACCCAAGCGCTCGATGGCCGTCAGCGTGGCGAGCTCCAGCGCGGCGGAGCTGCTCAGCCCGGCGCCGAGCGGCACGTCGCTTGCGATGGCCGCGTCGAAGGGGGGAACAGCGAGGCCCGCCGCCCGAGCGCCCGCGACGACGCCCTTCACGTAGCTCGACCACGTCGTGTCGTCGGGATAGAGCTCGCTGATCGAAAACGTCGACTGCGCTCCCCCGAGATCCCCCGCGACCACGCGACAAGCTCGGGTGCCGTGGGGCGCCGCGACGACCCCGGTTCGCCGGTCGATCGCGATGGGGAGGACCCACCCTTCGTTGTAGTCCGTGTGCTCGCCGATGAGGTTCACCCGCCCCGGCGCCGCGGCGGCGACCTCGGGCGGTCGGTGGAACACCTCGCGAAAGACACGGCGACAGCGGGCGAGAAGTCGGGCGGGTGTGCTCGGTTCAGTCATCGCGGTGGAGAAAGTCCCGAAGGATCGCGGCGGCGGCGAGCGCGTCCCGACGGGCCCTCTTCCGCCCGTGGGAGAGGCCCGACCCCTTCATCCGGTCCTCGGCCTCGAACGTCGTCAGCCGCTCGTCGACGCGGTGAACCGGAAGGGCGGTGGTTCGCTCGAGGGCGTCGGCGAACGTCAGGGCCCGCTCCGCCGACGGGCCGACGCTCCCGTCCATGTGATACGGCACGCCGACGACCAGCGCGTCGGGGCCGTAGGCGTCGATGCTCCGCCGGAGCTCGCCGAGCACCGCGTCGGTATCGGCGCCGTGGAGCGTCCCGAAGGGCGTGGCCTCCCCGGTCACGGTCTCGCCGACGGCGAGACCGGTGCGCCGCCTTCCAAGGTCGATCGCCAGGTACCGCATGGCTCCACGATCCGCAGCACCTCGGATGGTAAGCAGGCGGGAAAGAATAAGTTGAGCCTATTCATCGTTGCCAAGGCGGAGGTCGGCTTCCGCCTTGGCAACGATGAGATGGAGGGTCGATGCTCGACCGACGGCGACGTCCGTGAATGCCAGCCGTGGCGGACGGGGGAGCCCTCGTGAATGGGCGGCCACGCCAAAGCAAGGTGGCGAACCTCCTTGCTTTTCCGAAGGAATCCTTCCTTGGGAGGGCGTATCGGCTCAACTTCTTCTTTTCCGCCTCCTGGGCCGCGGAAGAGCCGCTCCCGGCCGCACGCGCGACGGAACGCGATTCGGAAAGCGGGGAGCGTCGGCGTCGGTTTTGTCGCTCATCGCCGGGCGGTCACCGCTCCTCCGGTTCCACTTCTCGGCCGAGGAGCCACCGCCACTCCTCGGCACCGACCAGCACGGAGCACGCGGCGACCAGCGCCACGCCCAGCGTCGCCGAGGCGAGGAGGAGGAGCACGGTGGTGGGCCAGCTCAATCCGTCCACGGCCACCGCGCTCAGGAGCGACCCGACACCGGCCGCCATCGCCGCCGTGCACGCCACGCTCCGTCCCCAGCTCGCGACCACGCGTCGGTCGAGCGGGACGGCCACGGCCCGCCGGATGCGCCAGAGCAGCAGCCCGCATTGGACAACCGCACAGCTCGCGGTGGACCACGCCAAGCCGGGGAGGCCCATCGGCCAGATGAGCGTGAGGTTCAACGCGACGTTCAGCCCGACCATGCCCACCATGACCCGAACCGGCGTCAGCGGGTCGTCCTTCGCGTAGAAGGCGCGGGTGAGGACGTGGTTCAGCGAGTAGGCCCACACCGCCGGGGCGTAGCCGAAAAGGACCGCGGCGATCCGAACCCAGTCGACGCTCTGCAGCGCCCCGCCCGGGTAGTAGATGGCCCGGGCGAGCGGCTCCCGGACCAGGACGAGGCCGACGCTCGCGGGAAGGCCGATGTACAGCGTCAGCCGGAGGCCACGGCGGAGCAATGCGCCGAACCGCGCCTCGTCCTCCGCCGCCGCGGAGAAGGCGGGGAACAGCGCCGTCGAGACGGCGAGGCCGAAGACACCGAGCGGAAACTCGTACAACCGTGTCGTCGCCGCGAGCGTCGCCGCGGCGCCCGTCTCCATCGGATAGGCGACGGTCGCGCCGAAGAGGGCGAACGCCTCGCCGTCGCCCGCGGAGAAGGCCTTGGCAATGAGGAGGTCCGCGAGGGCGTTGAGCTGGAGCACGGCGAGGCCCGCCGCCGTCGGGCCCCATTGCTTGAGCAGGTCGCGAATCGGCCGCCGGAGCTCGCTGCGGCCGCGGACGTCCGGCCAGCGGACCGTGACGGCGGCGGCGTGTCGGAGCGCCGCCCACTGCCACGCCGCCTGGACGAGCCCCGAGATCACCATGGCGACGCCGACGAGGTAGATCGCCGCTGTCGGGCTCAGCCGCTCGGCGACGGGTGGGACGTAACCGACGATCGCCGTCGCCGCGATGATCGTGAGGTTGAGGACCACGGGCGCCGCGGCGGGCGGACCGAAGCGGCCGTGGACCTGCAGCATGGCGCCGAGGAGGGCGACGCCGCAGATGAGCGGGGCGTACCAAAGGGTCACCCGGGCGAGCCCCGCCGTCAGGAGCCACTTCTCCCCGACCACGCCCGCCGCGAGGAGCGTGGCGAGCGCCCCGACGCCGACGACGGTGATCGCCGCGAGCGTGCCGAGGGCGAGGGAGAGCACCGCTCCCGCGAAGCGGGCGGGCACGTCGCTCGCTGCTGTGTCATCGGTCTGACAGAGCTTGCTGTACCGCGGGATGAACGCGGCGGCGAGGGCCCCCTCGCCGAAGAGGCGGCGGAAAAGATTGGGGATCATGAACGCGACGACGAAGGCGTCCATCACGGAGCCGAGGCCGAAGACGCGGGCGAGCGCCACTTCGCGGAAGAGGCCGAGGACCCGGCTGCTCGCCGTGAGCAAGGAGATGAGGCGGGTGTGGCGGGCGAAGGCCGTCCCGGAGGACAACTCCTCCGCCCCGCGGGCCGAGCGTGTCGCCGGAGCGGCCGCCTCGGTGCCGGCCGACGCGGACGACGGAGCCGACGCGTCTCGCCGAAGCCGAAGCCAGCCTCCTCCCACGGCGAGGCCGGCGGCGATTCCGATCGCCGACGCGGTCCAATCGGCGAGTGTCGCGATCCGACCCACGACGAGCGCTTGCGTCGCTTCGTCGGCGGCGCTGAACGCGACGAGCACGACGCCGCCGATCATCAGGTCCCAGCGGAGCGTCGGGTGGAAGAGGCGGGCGAGGGTGAGGAGCGACGCCAGCCCCGCGTAGCCGAGGACGTGGGCCCACTTGTCCACGCCGAGGAGAGGGCCGCCGTCACCGGCTCCGCCGGCCAGCTGCAGCCGCGGCCAGTGGGTGCCCACCGCGAGCGCCACGCACCAGATCCCCAGCGCGAACCGCGCGAGCCGGACCCGGGACGGGCCGCTCGTCATCCGCCGGATCCGGTCGTCCGTTCGTCCCGGCCCACGGTCAGCGGCGAGGTGGCCGAGGCCGCGTCGGCGGCGTCGGCCGAGGGGGAGTGGCCGGGGTCATCCGCGACCGCCGCGGTGTCCCGGGCGGCGAGGTCCTCCGCCACGCGTCGGTAGTCCGCCGCGCCGAGGCACGCGGGGGCGTACTGGAAGACGGTCCGGCCGAAGCTCGGCGCCTCCGCGAGGCGGATGTTCCGCCGCACCGGCGGATGGAAGAGGACCGCGTCGGACCAGGGCGTCTCGCTGCCGCGGTGCTCCTCGAGGAACTGCTCGATGTCCGCGTGGACCTCGGCCGCGAGGTTGGTCTGGGCCTCGTAGAGACAGAGCACGACGCCGCGGACCCGCAGCGTCGGGTGGATGTGGTCCCGGACGAGCTGGACGGTCTCCAGCAGCTTGCCGAGGCCCTGCAGCGCCATGAAGTGGGTCTGAAGCGGGACGAGGACCTCGCCCACCGTCGCGAGTGCGTTGATCGTGAGAAGGCCGAGGCTCGGCGGGCAGTCGACGAGGAGGTAGTCGAAGCGCCCCGCCAGCGCCCGGAGCTTGCGCTGGAGGAGCACCTGCCGGTCGGGTCGGGTCGCGGCCTCGCTCTCCGCGCCGGCGAGGTGGACGTCGGAGGGGAGGACCGTCAGCCCCTCCGCCACGTCCCGCGTCGCCGCCTCCGCGGACGTCTCGTCGTCGAGGAGCACGTCGTAGGCGGTGGGCCGGACCTGCTCGGGGTCCAACCCGACGTGCAGCGTGAGGTGGGCCTGCGGGTCCACGTCGACGAGGAGCACGCGATGGCCCATCTCGGCGAGCCCCGCGCCGAGATTCACGGCGGTGGTGGTCTTCCCGACTCCCCCCTTCTGGTTCATGACGGCCAAGCTGGTTCGCCGGGCGATGGGCTCGGACACGGTGGACTCCTGTTTCCACGGCCGTCTTCCGTCGGCTGCATTGTAACGGAGCGGCCACGGTCTGCGTCTCGAGACGCCTCCGAGGGAAACCCGAGAACAGGGTGCGGGCGAGGAGATGGCGTCTCGAAGGAATGCGTGCCACGGGCGAGGCCGTTCACGGCCTCGCCCGTGCTGGCGGCTCGAACCCTCCACCCCCGGCGCCGAACCATCCACCGTCGCTACGTCACCGGGCCGACTCCGCTGACAACGCCACCTCGCCGGAAGACGCCGGCTCCCTGCCTCCTGTCCCGAGCGCGCTCTCTGTGGTACGTTCACGCCTTCGGCCGGCGCCGGTCGAGGCCGTCGCGTCGTCACTCGACCGGTCCCCCTGCTGATGTCGTCACACCGGCGAGGCTGCCATGGCGAACGCTCCGGGCTCCGATTCACTGCTCCGCCGCTTCTTCCGTGCCCTCGGCCCGGCGATCATCGTGGCGTCGGTGGTCCTCGGGCCGGGCAGCATCCTCACTGCGTCGAAGGTGGGGACCGAGCACGGATACGACCTGCTCTGGGTCCTCGTCGCTTCCACTTTGATGATGATCGGGATGGTGGGGCTCTCCGCCCACCTCGGGGTGACCATGCGGACGACGCTCTGCGGGGCGCTCGCCGCCCGCGTCGGGCGGTGGGCCGCCGTGGTCGTCGGGCTGACAGCCTTCCTGATCGTCGCTTGCTTTCAGACGAGCAACAACGTCGCGGTGAATATGTTGCTTTTTACCCTTTTCAGCGGGTAAGAATTTTTTCTGCTCCTTTTAAGAAAAATAAACCCCGCCGGATGGCGGGGTTTATTTTATATGGCAGGGAT
>CAZQQP010000137.1:6039-11455 GCA_964595475.1 uncultured Planctomycetaceae bacterium
ACCCGGAGGTCGTCGAGGAAGCGGACGACGAGGAGGGCGGCGACGGCCAGCCTTTTTACCCCCGAGGGAAAATGGTCGACAATGTCGCTCCGTGGCGATCGGCGGGCGGGAGGTGTCGATCGGTGTCAACGACCTCCTCCTGGTCGGGCTGAACGGCTTCGTGATCGCGGTCCTCTTCGGTTTCCGGCGGCTCTACAAGCCGATCGAGCGGCTGATGATGGTCCTCGTCCTCCTGATGATCGCCGGCTTCTTCGGAAACCTCGTCTTCGCCCGGATCTCCGTCATCGACGTGGTCGGGGGGTTGCTTCCCACTCTCCCGGAGCGCGCCGCGGAAGGCCTCGTGCCGTATATGGGAAAGGAGGGTGTGGTCGACCCGCTGTGGGCGGTCACCGGCGTGATCGGGACCACCTTCTCCGTGGTGGGCGCTTTCTATCAGTCGTACCTCGTCCGGGAGAAGGGCTGGCAGATCGCCGACGTCAAGCGGGGTCTGACCGACTCGGTCGCCGGAATGACGGTTCTCGGCCTCATCACGATGGTCGTGATGGTGACCTCCGCCGCGGTCCTCTCGGGCCGCGTGAGGGCCGACGACCTGAAGAGCGTGACCGACGTCGCGAGCCAGCTCCAACCCTTGTTTGGGCCGGGAGCGAAGATCCTGTTCGGGTTGGGGATCTTCGCGGGCGCGTTCAGCTCCTTTCTCATCAACGCCATGATCGGCGGGGCGGTCCTCGCGGATGGGGTCGGGCTGAACAGCTCGATGGACCGGATCGCGTCGAAGCTGTTCACGACGCTCGCCCTGCTCGTGGGGATGTCGGTGGCGCTGACCACGGAGCCGGGAGGGTCGGGATACGTCGGAGTGATCGTCTTCGCGCAGGCCGTGACCGTCCTCGGCAATCCCCTTTTGGCGCTGGTCATGCTGTACTTCGCGTTCCGGCCGCTTCGCGACGACGTTCCGCGGATTCCGCTGTGGATCCGAGGGGTCGCCGTCGTCGGGGGCTTGGTGGCGGTCGGCTTCGCGGTGCGGACGGGATGGCGGCTGTGGCTTCAGCTTTTCGCGTGAGGACGTATGGAAGAGCGCTCGCAACCCCGCCAACTCACGACCCGAGGCGTCGCCCTGGGAATTCTCCTCTCCGCCGCGCTCGCGGGGGCCAACGCCTATCTCGGCCTATTCGCGGGGATGACCGTCTCCGCGTCCATCCCCGCGGCCGTCATTTCCATGGGGCTGCTCCGGTGGTTCCGGACCGCCAACATCCTGGAAAACAACATCGTCCAGACGTCGACGTCGGCGGGGGAATCGCTCGCGGCGGGGGTGATCTTCACGATTCCCGCGCTGGTCATCATGGGATATTGGGAGCGGTTCGACTATCTGTGGGTCACGCTGATCGCAGGCACGGGCGGTCTGCTCGGCGTCCTCTTCACCATTCCGCTGCGACGGGCCCTCGTGGTCGAGGAGGGGCTTGCTTTTCCGGAGGGAACGGCGACCGCCGAGGTCCTTCGAGTCGGCCATCGCCGCGGCGGCGGGGCTCAGTTCCTGGCGTGGGGCGGGCTCGCCGGCGGGCTCGCGAAGCTCGCGACCACCGGGCTCAGGCTGTGGAAGGGGACCACGGAGACGGCCGCGTACGTCGGAGGATCGGCGATCGGCTACGTGGGAACGAGTGTCTCCCCCGCGCTGCTGAGCGTCGGCTACATCGTCGGGTTGAACATCGCAGTTCTCGTTTTCGTTGGTGGCGCTATTGCTTGGCTCGTCATCCTGCCTGTCTACAGCGCCGTCTTCCTTCCGGACTCGGAGCTCGCTCAAAAAGTCTACCTTGTTTACGTTCAGGAGAACTTAGTTGAGGCAGCGGGGAAGGTGTGGGGTGAACGCATCCGATACATCGGCGTCGGTGCGATGGTCGTCGGCGGGCTCTGGGCGCTGATCTCGATGCGGAAGTCCCTCTGGCGGGGCGTCCGGAGCGGCCTGCGGCAATACGCCCGGCGCGATACGAGCTCCGTGGCTGCGACCGAGCGCGATACGCCCATGCCCTTCGTCCTCGTCGCGGTGGGTCTTTTCGTCGTCCCGGTCTTCCTCCTGTATCAATTCATCGATGCGAGCATCACCGTCGGCATCAGCGTGCCGGTGACGGGGATCATGATCGTCGCCGGGTTTCTCTTCTCCGCGGTGGCGGCATACATGGCGGGCCTCGTCGGCTCGTCGAACAACCCCGTCTCGGGCATCACCATCGCCACCATCCTCTTCGCCGCGCTCATGCTCCTCGGGCTGATGGGGCGGGAGGCCCAAGTCGGCGCCGCGGCGGCGATCATGGTCGGGGCGGTCGTCTGCTGCGGCGCCGCGATCGGCGGGGACAACATGCAGGACCTGAAGGCGGGCTACCTCGTCGGGGCGACGCCGTGGAAACAGCAGGTCGTCCAGGGCGTCGGCGTCGTCTCGGCGGCCCTGGTGGTCGCGCCGATCCTGAACCTGCTCCACGAGGCGTACGGCATCGGGGCGGCGGCCGGCCCCGATGCGTTGCCGGCGCCGCAGGCGACGCTCATGGCCTCCGTCGCCAGTGGTGTCTTCGGCGCCGGCCTTCCGTGGGCGATGGTGACCATTGGGGGCGTCCTCGGCGGCGTCGTCATCGCGATCGACGAGTGGCTGAAGGCGAAGGGGGCGAGCTGGCGGGCGCCCGTGCTCGCGATCGCGGTGGGGACGTACCTTCCGCTCGAGCTCTCCGTCCCGATCTTCGTCGGCGGCGTGGTGGCGTATCTGGCGAAGCGACGCCACCGCGACGAGGCGTCCGCGGAGCCGTCGGTCCGCGACGGGGTCCTCTTCGCCGCGGGCCTGATCACCGGTGAGGCGCTGGTGGGAATCCTCCTCGCCGTGCCCATCGTGATGACGGGGAAGCGCGACGTCCTGGCGGTCATGGTCGGCGAGGCGCCGATCGCGAACCTCGTCGGCGGCTTGCCGGGCCTCGCCGTCCTCGCGGCCCTCGTCGTTGCGTTGCACCGCATCGCGGGGCGACGTGTCGGCGGTTGACCCCGGTGACCCGATCGCGAACGGTGGGCGTCTCGACGGCCACGGGGCACCGCGACCCAGTCCCGCACTTGGGCTTCTGACCCGAACACGGGCTTCCCCGCGGAACATGGCCACGCACCGCGGAGCCGTAGGGCGGACCGGGTCCGGCCCTTTGGATCGCGAAAAGGACACGCTCATGCAGTATCGACCGCTTGGTCCCTCCAACCTCGACGCCTCGGTTATCGGCCTCGGCGCCTGGGCGATGGGCGGCTGGATGTGGGGCGGGACGGACGAGGACGCGTCCATCCGGGCCGTCCACGCCTCCATCGACGCGGGGGTGAACCTCATCGACACGGCGCCCATCTACGGCTTCGGCCTCTCGGAGGAGATCGTCGGGAAGGCGATCGAGGACCGTCGCGACCGCGTCCTTGTCGCCACGAAGTGCAGCATGGTCTGCACGGACCGCGAGGTGGGCGAGCACAAGTTCAACTCCACCGCCTTCGGGCCCGACCCCGACGGCCAGATCTCGATCCGGATCATCCTCCGGCCGGAGTCCATCCGCCGCGAGGTGGAGGGAAGCCTCCGTCGGCTGCGGACCGACCACATCGACCTGTTCCAGCCCCACTGGCAGGAGGGGACCACGCCGATCGCCGACACGATGGGGACGCTGCTCGACCTCGAGAAGGAGGGGAAGATCCGGGCCATCGGGGTCTGCAACACCACGGGGTCGCAACTCGCCGCGTATCGCGAGGTCGGCCAGCTCGACAGCGACCAGGAGAAGTACTCGATGCTCGACCGGAACATCGAGGCGGACCAGCTACCCTACTGCCGCGACCACGGGTTGGCGGTCCTCGCCTACTCGCCGATGGCGCGAGGTCTGCTCACCGGGAAGATGGGCCCGGACCGCGTCTTTCCGGAAGGTGACGACCGCCGCGACTCGCCGCGGTTCCGCGTGGAGAACCGGCGAAGGGTCGCCGCGTTGCTCGAGCGGATCCGGCCCATCGCGGACGGCCACGGAATCACGTCGGGCCAGCTCGCGATCGCCTGGACGCTGCACCAGCCCGGCCTCACCCACGCGCTGTGCGGGGCGAGGAACCCGGAGCAGGCGCGCGAAAACGCCGCCGCCGGCGACGTGTCGCTCACCGACGAGGAGCTCGCCCGAATCGACGAGGCGTTGCAGTCGCAGGGGTAACGGACCGACCACGGGCAAGCTCGGAAGCTTGCCCGTGCCACCCATCAGGTCAGGCGCCACACAGGCAGAGAATCCAGAGGTGGACGTGGGCTGGCACGGGCAAGGCCCGTCCGCGGGGCCTGCCCGTGTCCCTGACTCCCGGTGGGTCGTCGCGATGGTGCCGCAGGGAGGCGCCGACGCCCGCCGCTTCTACTCCAGCGGCTTGGCGTAGAGATTCGCGAAAGCCAATGAGCGCGATGACGGGACGATGACGATCGGGCGGTCCGGCGGGCGGCCGTCGTCGAAGGCCACGGACCGATCGAGGAAGGGCTTGCCGTTGACCGTGACGACCAGCTTCTCGCCCGTCAGACGGGCCTCGACCCGCTTCCACCCCGACCGGCCGTTGGGCGCGTCGGGCCAGTTCGCCGGCAGCTCGATCGCCTCGCCGCCGACCCGCAGGGTCACCGGCGACGGCGCGTCGTCGCCGAGGTCCTCCTGTACGGTGTAGTCGAGGATCGCCGCCACCTCGCGATAGGTCTCCTTGGTCCGAAGCGCCCGCTTCTCGCGCGGGCCGTCCCACCCGTCGTAGGTGAACTTCCAATCGTTGGCCTCCCAGTGGTCCGCCGCGGCGTCGGAGAGCGCGAACGGCGAGAGGTCGATGCCGAGGTAGATCGCCTCGTAGCCGCGGGCCGGTTCCGCGACGTGCTCGGGCTCGACCGCGGTATCGGGAAGCTCCCGGATGCGGATGTTGCGATAGTGGACCAGACCGCCCTCCGACTCCAGACAGATGTAGCCCTTCTTCGGCGAGCAGTTCCGGCCGCGGGTGACCACGCGACCGTTGACCGCGAGGGAGAGCTTCCCGTCGACCGCGGTGACCCGGTAGTGGTTCCACTCCGGTGAGGCGTTCGCCCGCTTCTCCGTCGGAAAGGCGCGGCTGCCCCCGCGATCGTTGAACGGCACCATCGTGGCCCCGTGGATGGGGAAGATGTCGCCGTCCGACGTGTAGCCGGCGCCTTCCCGTCCGTCGAGGATCTGGACCTCGATTCCGCGGTGGAACGGCTGCCCCGGCGCCGTGATCGCGTCCGCCCAGACGAACAGCCCCGCGTTCCCCTTCGGCTTCATGTGGCGATAGTCGAGCTCCAGGACGAAGTTCTGATACATCCGCTTCGTCCGCAGCTCGCCGATCGGCTTGCCGGAGCAGATCAGCTTTCCGTCGCGGACGGTCCAGGTGGAGGGGTGGGTGGTCACCCGCTCCC
>CAZQQP010000138.1:0-898 GCA_964595475.1 uncultured Planctomycetaceae bacterium
GATTTACCTGATCGTGGACGGTCATCCGTCGCACAAGGCCAAGAAGGTAGAGCGGAGCGGGGCTCTTCTGCGCCGGACGGCCGACTCGCCCGGTCCGCCGCTGCGGGAGGCTGTCCGTCGGGCTCGGGCTCACGGCTCGACGGGGCCGAGACCGCAGGCGTCGGCCGCGAAGGTGCGGTAGGCCCGGCTGAGCCGCCTCGCCACGGGGCCGACCGCTCCGCCGCCGACAGGCTGTCCGTCGATCCGCACGACGGAGGCGACCTCCGTCGTGGTTCCCAGCGACAGAACCTCGTCGGCGCGGAACAGCTCCCCCACGGCGCAGCGCCGCGGCTCCACGGAAAGCCCGTGGCGGGGAGCGAGGCCCAGGACGAGCTGGCGTGTGATGCTGCCGAGGATGCTTCCGTCGAGCGGGTGGACGTGGAGCGTGCTCCCGCGCACCAGCACGATCGACGTGGAGGTGCCCTCGGTGACCACGCGGTCGCGGACGTAGATCGCCTCGTCGGCGCCCGCCTCCGCCGCGGCTTGGCGGGCGAGGAGGGTGGGCAGCAGCGCCACCGACTTGATGGCGCTGTGGGGCCACCGGTTCTCCTGGTGGGTGACGGCCCGCAGCGTTTCCACCGGTCCGTCGAGAGCGAGCGGGTCGGCCGGCGTGACGGCGGCGTAGACCGTCGGCCGCGGCGGGGGCTCGGGAAAGCGGCGGTCTCTCGGGCCCGGGCCCCGCGTCACCTGCCAGTAGACGGACGCGTCGGGTGTGGCGTTGGCGCGGACGAGCGTGTCGGAGATCTGCCGGAGGCGAGGCCGCTCGGGCGGCGGCTGGATGCGGAGCGAGCGGAGGCTGAAGTCGAGGCGGGGGGGGGGGGGGTCCCCCCCCCCCGGAGAACCCCTGTGGTAACGGGAC
>CAZQQP010000138.1:908-11397 GCA_964595475.1 uncultured Planctomycetaceae bacterium
CTGAAGTCGAGGCGGGCGAGGTGGTCCTCCATCGCGACGGGATACCCGTTGTAGTAGCGGACCACCTCGTAGACGCCGTCGGCGAAGAGGAAGCCGCGGTCCTGAGCGCTGACGGCGGCGTCCTCGGGCGCCGGCCACTCGCCGTTGAGATAGACACACCGCGTCGCCACGCCCGACGGTAGCGTCGCGGCGGTGGGCGGAACAGCCCACGCGAGCCCACGCCGCCGTGTCTACAATCGGTCTCCTTGCTACCGTGCCGCGTCCGCTGTTTATGCGGAAGGAGACGACCGTGAGACACCGGATCGAGTGGTGTGCGATGCTCCTGCTCTTCGCCGCTTCCCCCGGCTGTGAGCAGGGACCGAAGGCCACCGTGAACAGTTACTTCTCGTCGATGTTTCCGCCGCCGCCGAGCGAGGTGGCGCGCGACGCGTTCAACGTGTACGACGCGGATAAACGACGCCGGTCGCTCAACCTGCTGTCCACCGCGGACTGGGGCGGAGAAGAGCCCTATCTCCGCACGTATCGCCTCCTCGTCGACGATCCCGACCCGACGGTCCGAGCCGCGGCCCTCCGAGCTCTCGGCCGACACGGGACGCCGGAGGACGTGCCCCGGATCATCCCCTACCTGAAGGACAAGACGAGCTTCGTCCGGTGGGAGGCCGCGACGGCGCTGCAGAAGCTGCATCACAAGGACGCGGTGGACCCGCTGATCCAGCGGCTCGACCAGGAGGTCGAGGACGACCCGGACGTCCGAATCGCCGCGGCGAAGGCGCTGGCGCAGTATCCGGACACGGACGTCTTCCAGGCCCTCGTCG
This sequence comes from uncultured Planctomycetaceae bacterium, assembly GCA_964595475.1. Classification (GTDB taxonomy): domain Bacteria; phylum Planctomycetota; class Phycisphaerae; order Phycisphaerales; family Zrk34; genus CAZQQP01. The sequence continues at coordinate 1,724 of CAZQQP010000138.1, forward strand.
CCGCGCTGCGGGACAACAGCTACGGGGTCGTCCGGGAGGCCCACCGCAGCCTGGTGACGCTGACCGGGGAGGATCTCGGCGAGGAGGGGGCCGCATGGCTGGAGTGGGCGAAGCAGCGCGAGCAACTGTTCAAGAATCGCCGGAAGTACACCTACCGGCCGTACAAGCCGCCGCCGAGCTTCTTCGACAAGCTCGCGTTCTGGAATTTGCCGGAGGAGCCGTCGCCGAAGCGGCCCAAGGGAATCGCCGACGCGTCCGGAGCGAAGCCATCCAAGCAGTCGGAGGGGGCGGGCTCTTGAGGGCGATCGTCTTCGACGGCCAATCGGTTCGTGTCGACCGCGACCGCCCGGCGCCGACGCCCGCCGGCGACGAGGTGGTGGTCCGCCCCACCCTCGCGGGCATCTGCTCCACGGATCTGGAGCTCGCCCGCGGCTACATGGGCTACGAGGGGGTCCTCGGCCACGAGTTCGTCGGCGTGGTCGACGGGGTCGCCGACGATGCGTCGCCTGAGGCGATGGGCCTCCTGGGCCAGCGCGTGGTCGGCGCCATCAACGCCGCGTGCGGCCGTTGCGACCTCTGCGGGCGCGGCCTCCCCACCCACTGTCGCAACCGGACGGTGCTCGGCATCGTGGGTCGCGACGGCTGTTTCGCGGAGCGGTTCACCCTCCCCGCGTCCAACCTCCTCGCGGTTCCCGACGACCTTCCCGACGAGCGGGCCGTCTTCACGGAGCCGGTCGCGGCGGCGTGCAACGCTCAGCACTTCGTCGACCCGTCGTGTCGGTCCGCAACCGTCCTCGGCGACGGACGGCTGGGTCTGCTCGTGGCCCAGGTGCTCGCGTCGGCGGGCGTGCCCGTCCGCGTGGTCGGCAAGCACCCCGAGAAGCTGGCGCTCGCCGAGAGGTGGGGCCTCCGGGCGGAGCGCACGGACCAGGTGCGGCCCCAAGCGGACGAGGACGTGGTGGTCGACTGCACGGGTGCCGCTGCGGGTCTGTCCATGGCGATCGCCCTCGTCCGCCCGCGGGGCCGGCTCGTCCTCAAGACCACGGTCGCGGGCCAGTCGGGTGTGGACCTCGCGCCGGTGGTCATCAACGAGATCGACGTGGTCGGAAGCCGATGCGGACGGATGGACGAAGGGCTCGCGCTCCTCGAGGAGGACGCCGTCGACGTTCGGAGCCTCATCAGCCGCCGGATGAGCCTCGGCGAGGGGGTGGAGGCCTTCCAGGTCGCAAGCCAACCCGGCGTGGTCAAGGTCCTCCTGGATCCGACCCGCGACGGTCCTGCCTGATGCCTCCCAGGTCGCCTGACTCTCCCTCGTAGAGCGCCCACAGCCGCTCGCGGAGCGGCTCGCCGACGGCCTCGCCCATCGCCGCGGAGGCGACCCGACAGAACTTCTCGAAGGCGTAGCGCTCCGCGCCCTGGTCCGTCAGGAAGGCGAAGCGCTCGACGGTCTTCGGCGGAAAGCCGCTCGCGGCGAGGGAGGAGCCCGTGTGGAGACAGCTTCCCGTCAGCAGAGGCGTGCCGACCGCCGTCTTCACGTGATCTCCAACGAGCGCTCCGAGATGCGTGCGGCCCGTGGGTTGCGGCGGATCGTCAGGCTCGACCGCCATCCGAACCTCCCCGCCCGTGTTCTTCAGGTTGCTCGTCACGGTGCCCGCGCCGAGGTTCACCCACTCCCCCACGAAGGTATCGCCCACGTACCCCTCGTGGGCCTTGTTGGAGCGGCCCTGGAAGACCGTCGCTTTCACTTCGCCGCCGACCCGGCAGCGCGGCCCCACGCATGCCCCACGGAGAAAGGCGTGCGGGCCGACCCGACTCCCCGCCCCGACGTGCGTCGGCCCGACCAGCACGCTCATCGGGCCGATCTCGGCGTGATCCTCGATCGTCACCGACCCGCCCGCGGTCTCGAAGGCGACGTGCGGGTGGACGACGGCCTCCGGCCCGACGCGGACCGGATGGTCGCCGCTGACCGTCACCCCGGTCGCTGTCGCGGGGTCGAGCGTCTCCAGCCGCTCGCCGAGCGTCGCGTGATCCCGTTCGAGATTCGCCGCCGCCCGGTCGAGGATGTCCCACGGCCGACGGAGGACGGCCGTGCCGTCGACGGATGCGACGGCCACTCCTTCGGACAGCGAACCGGTTTGCAGGAACGCCACGGCGTTCTCTCGGCGGAGCCGGGCCGCGAGCACGGCGCCGTCGGGATCGACCAGCGCCCGGTCCGCCGAAGTGGGAAGGGTCTCCTCCACCGCCGTCCAGCGTCCGTTGAGAAGGAGGAACGCGTCCTCTTCCGGCACGCGATTCGTGGGGACGGCGTATCGCCCGGCGACGACGCGGCTCAGCCGCGGCGGCACCCAAAGGGTGGCGGGCGATACCCCGAGCTGTCGGATCTGCCTCTCGGCCGTGGTCAGGGCGCCCGTCCGAAGCTCGAAACTGCCGCGGAGGTCCGTCAGCGGGCCGAGCGGCCACCCGTCGTCGAAGAGGATGAGCGCGGCCATCGCTCGCATTATGGCTGGCCGGGCGCTCGCACTTCTCGCGACCGCCCGCCGACGCGCGGCGGGGCGTTGCTTCCGGTTCGGATGTCAATCAGACCCGACGGACGATGGGCCCGGACCGCCCAGCCACCTCGCCACCGGTCGGACGGTGGTTTCGCCGCTTCCGACGGGAAGAATCCGCCGCTACGGCCGTGCGTGCTCTCGACGCGGCGGACCGGCGGGTTCTCGTCGCGAGGTGCTCCGATAGGGACGCTGTGATGCTCCAAGGCATGGTCTTCGATTTCGACGGCGTCATCGCCGACACGGAGCCGCTCCACTACCGCGCCTTCCTCGAGGTGCTCGAGCCGCTGGGGATTCGCTTCGACTACGAGACGTACGGCGCTCGCTACATCGGCTTCGACGATCGTGAGGGGTTCGAGGCGATCCTCCACGACCACGGCCGTCGCGTCACGACCGAGGAGCTCCGCCGGCTGATCCGGTACAAGCTCGCAGCCTTCGAGCGCATCGTCGCCGAGGGAGTGGTCCCCTACCCCGGCGTCGTCGGCCTCCTCTCGTCCGCCGCGTCGGAGCTGGCGGTGGGCATCTGTAGCGGCGCCCGTGCCGCCGACGTCACCGCCGTCCTCGCCGCCCTCGACGGCGGGAAGCTCCGCGGGTCGCTCCGCACCGTGGTCACCGCGGACGACGTCCGCCGCTCCAAGCCCGACCCGGAGAGCTACCGTCTCGCCGCGGAGCGGATGGCGCTGCCCCCTTCCGCATGTCTCGCCGTGGAGGACACGCCCCCCGGCATCGAGTCCGCCCGCGCCGCGGGGCTCCACACCCTCGCCCTCACCCACACCCACTCCCCGGAGGCGCTCCACGCGGCCGACCGCGTGGTCGACAGAGCCGACGAGCTGCGGCTCGAGGACCTCCGCACCTGGTTCGGCTGATGAGAGACCGTCGGGTTCCCCTCCGCTCGCGGACCGACGGACCGCGGTCACCGGAATCTCCGTCGCCCGTCGCTGCGGCGGGCAGCCGCCGGTCGATTGCAACCCCGCGCTGCTTCGGCTACAAGACGGGTGTTACGCGTTGAGAGGGAGGCATCCGATGTCGCAGCGGTGGCCGACCCAGCGGGAGACACTCGACGCCTACGGACGGCAGGTCGACCGGCTCTTGAGCCATCTCGGCCGCGAGCTGGGGCTCCGCGAAGGCGGCGCGGCCTACCCGGTCGATCTCTACGAGGAGCAGGACCCCCTCCGCGTCGAGGCGGAGATGCCCGGGCTCGAGAAGGACGACATCGACGTCACGCTCGGTCAGGATGTGGTCCGCATCGCCGCGGACGAAAGGAGCCGTGGAAGGGCCACACGGAGCATCTCAAGGAGCACCAAGTCCATCGGGTGGAGCGCACCTTGACGCTCCCGCGGCGAGTCGACGAGAACCACGGGGACGCCAAGCTCGAGAGCGGCGTTCTCTACCTGACGCTCCCCAAGCGCGAGGAGGCGCGGGGCCACCGCATCGAGTTGAGATAACCTCGCGAGAGGGAGCTCCGCCATCGGTCTGCTCATTCTGTTCACGGTGGCGCTGGTGGTGCTTCTGACCCTCGGCGCCGCGGCGACCGCGTGGGCTCTCGTCCATCCGCCCCGACGGACGCCCGCCGACGCGATCGCCCGGGGACGGCCAGCGGACCCGTCGGAAGTGGATCCCCCCGACTTCACCACGCGGGTCGCGGGGAGCGCCGAGGGACGGCCGCTGGAGCTCTGGGTGCTCTCCGGCGATCGGCCGGACGGCCCTCTCGTCGTGGTCGTCCACGGCTGGGGTGACAGCCGATACGGGGCGTTGGCGTGGTATGAACCGCTCCGAGAGAGTGTCTCCCACGCCGTCTTCTTCGACCTACGGGCTCACGGCGAGTCGCCTCACCGCCGGTCCACGTGGGGGCTGGAGGAGAGCGGCGACCTCCGTCGCGTGGTCGACAGCCTGAAGGAGCGTTGGCCCGCCCACCCCTTCGTCCTCCTCGGCCTGTCGATGGGGGCTGTCCCGGCGGTGCTCGCCGCCCGAGACGGGCTCGCCGCCCGCGTCATCCTCGACAGCCCCGTTCGCCGGCCGATCGACTGTGTCCGCCGGACGCTCCACCGCAACGGCCTGCCGTCGTGGCCGCTCGCCGAGCTCGCGTTCGCCGGTCTGAGCGTCCGGTGGCCCCGTCTGGTCACCATGGACCTCGCCGCGATGGCGAAGCATGTCCGCGTCCCCGTTGACGTGATCTCCTGCGACGACGACGGCGTCGCCCCCCTTTCGGACGCGTGGGCGATCGCGGAGGCCCTCCCCGACGGTCGCCTCCACCGCTTCGGCGACGCCGGCCACCTCGCCGCGGCCTGCCGCGAGCCGCTCCGCTACGGCCGGATCGTCTCGGGCGTGGGCCGCGCCGCCGATGCGACGCCATAAGAAAAGGGCCCGGCCCACCATAGGTGAACCGGACCCTTCCGGGGGGCGACTAAGCTGTTCTATGATCACTTTATCAGGAGCCGATCGGATGTCAACCGCTTGTCAACGCGGGGCGGAAATTTTCTCGGGTGGCCCCGGCCTCGCGGGTCAGATCCCCAGCCGGTCCCGGACGAACTGCGCTCGGTACTCCCGACGCTCCACCCCCTCGAACCGGCGGCCCGCGTGCTTCTGCAAGTGGGCGGGCTGCGTGAGCAGGCCGATCTCGTTGAGGCTCCTGATCGAGAGCCCGTCGATCCGCCCCAGGTGCAGCCCCAGCCGGAGGTAGCTGATCGTCCGGAGGGTCTCTTCGCTGCCGAGGAGGCGGGCGTGCTCGAGGGTCCCCCACGCCCGATGCACCTTGTCATCGAGAACGGCGGGCCGCTTCTCCACCAGCGCCTCCCGGGCCTTCCGTTCGTAATCGATGACCTTCGGCATAATGGTCGTCTGGAAATCGTCGAGCAGCTCTTGCTCGCTCCGGCCGAGGGTGGTCTGGTTGGACAGCTGGAAGAAGTCGCCGAAGGACTCCGTGCCCTCCCCGTAGAAGCCACGGAGAGCGAGATGCATATCCCTCGCCGCCTTCCGGACTTTCTCGATTTCATTGGTGAGCTTCAACGCCGGAAGGTGGAGCATCACGGAGATGCGGAGGCCCGTCCCCACGTTGGTCGGACAGGCGGTCAGGTAGCCGAGCTTGGAGGAATACGCGAAGTCCATCCGCTCTTCGAGCGTGTCGTCGATCTGGTTGCCCTGCTCCCAGCAGGACCCGAGCTGCAGCCCGTTGCGGAGGACCTGCATGCGGAGATGATCTTCCTCGTTGACCATCACCGCCACGAGCTCCTGGTCGCCGATCGCGACCGCCCGCGGCGTAACGCCGTTCGAATGGGGACGGGAGATGAGGTGGCGCTCCACCAGGAACTGCCGGTCGAGCTCGCTGCATTCGGAAAGATCCACCCACAGGTCCGGATCGGTGAGGCCCGACTCCTGGATGTGCCGCTGACAGGTGCCGAGGATCTCGTGGCCGTCCCGCGCCCTCGCCTTCTGGAGAAAGGCCATCCCGGCGAGGTTTCTCGCGAGCCGCACCCGGCTGGAGAGCACGACGTCGCTCTCCGGGCCGTCCCCGCGCATCCATTCGCTGGCGTGGTCGGCGAGGTCGGCGAGCGTCATGTTTTCTCCGCCTCCAGCTGGCGGACCTCGTCGCGGAGCTGCGCCGCCCGCTCGTAGTCCTCCGCGGAGACCGCTTCCTCGAGCTCCCGCCGGAGCTGAAGCAGCCGTTGCTGGCGCACCTCCGTCGCCCCCGCGTGCCGGGGCACTTTCCCCATGTGCTGCACCTCCCCCTCCTGAGCCTGTTGGAGCAGCGGCTCCAGCGCGCTTTCGAAGGCGGTGTAACAGTGGGGACAGCCGAGAATGCCGCTCCGGCGGAACTCGTCGTAGGTGAGCCCGCAGTAATCGCAATGCAGCTCCGTGGACGTCTCGGCCTTGCCGCTCTCCTTGGAGCCGAACTTTTCGAGGAGCTGGCTGATCGGGGCACTCGTCACGGAGGCGGAGACTCCCTCCTCCACGGCGTGCTGCTCGCAGAGGTGCTTTTCGACCTTGTTGCCGCTCTTGATCTCGATCAGATGCACCGTGGCCGAGTTGTCACAGCGGTCGCACTGCATGATTCCTCGGAGGTCTTCCCGGCACGAGGATGTCTGAACCAACAGGGAAGAAGGCCACCAAGCCGCTTGGCGGACTCCGGATGATTCTACAACCGGCACGCGCGACCATCAATGGAACAGCGACGAGCGGTCCGCGTCGGTCGAACCCGCGTTCGCGCGAACAGGGAGCGGAGGGACGACGGCGTGGGTTCAGCTCTGCTTCGCTTCGAGCTGCTTCAGCCGCTTCGCCAAGCGGCTCTTCCGCCGGGCCGCCGTGTTCTTGTGGATGGTCCCCTTGGCCGCCACCTGGTCTAGGATCTTGCTGACTTCCGTGTACGCGGCCCGGGCTCGGGAGACATCCCGGTCGTGCAAGGCGGAGTCGAAGGCCCGCACCTGGTGCTTGATCCGCCGCTTTCGCCAGCGGTTTCGCGCCCGGTGCCGGACGTTCTGCCGGAGTCGCTTCTTCGCGGACAGAGAATGGGGCATACCGATCCGTGCTCCTGGTCGTCTCGGTCGAGCGGAGCATTCTTGGCGGAGGACGGGCCGAATCAACCTTCCGCGACCGTGGATCGCGATCGGAGCGGCACGCCGGCTCGCTCCCGCGTGAGACGTACGCCGTCGCTGTGGTCGGATCGGGTGGGCCTTCCCATCGTTCGTGTGGTCCGCGACGATGGACCCCTCGGCGGAGTGGGCTCCGCCGCGTGATCGCCGAGGAAAGGAAGGCCATGGCCGACACCCACGTGGTCACCGGGGCTTATGGCTATTCCGGCAAGCACATCGCGAAGGCGCTGCTTGCACAGGGCCATGCGGTCCGCACGCTGACGAACTCGCCACGACGGGAGGACGCTCTCGTTGACGTGCCGGCGTATCCGCTGGATTTCGACCGTCCGGAGACGCTGGCTCACGCGATGCGGGGCGCCACGACGCTGATCAACACATACTGGGTACGCTTCGACTACGCCGGACGCGATCTCCGGTTCAGCCTCACGGACGCGGTGGAGCGCTCCCGAACGCTGTTCCGCGCCGCGAAAGACGCGGGCGTGGAGCGCATCGTCCACGTCAGCATCACCAACCCCTCGCCCGACTCGGACCTCCCCTACTTTCGCGGCAAGGCCCAAGTGGAGGAGGCGCTGCGGGAAACGGCCCCGTCCTTCGCCATCCTCCGGCCGGCGACCCTCTTCGGCCACGAGGACATCCTGGTCAACAACATCGCTTGGATGCTCCGCCGCTTACCCGTCTTCGGCGTCTTCGGCGACGGCGAGTATCCGATCCGTCCCATCCACGTGGACGATCTCGCGACGCTCGCGGCCGCATCCGCGGTGCGTCGCGAGAACACCATCCTCGACGCGGTCGGACCCGAGCGGTTCACGTTCCGATCGCTCGTCCGGACGATCGCGGACGCGATCGGCAAGCCGCGGCCGATCGTCTCGGTCCCCACGCCGGTCGGTCATTGGGTCACCCGAGCCGTCGGTGTCCTCACGAGGGATGTGGTCCTCACCCGGGACGAGATCCAAGGACTGAAACGCGGCCTGCTCGACACGCACGCCCCGCCGACGGGCCAGACCCGCCTCAGCGATTGGGCTCGGGCTCACGCGGAGGAGCTCGGCCGGCGATACGCCAGCGAGCTGGCCCGTCGCCGGGATCGCCGTACCCCCTACCAGCACCTGACCACGACGGGGTCGAATCGCCGCCAGTGAGGGAGTCTCCTCCCCGGCGAGATCCCGCAACCCTCCCGCCCGGGTCGGTCGCGGCTCAGGCGTCCGTGGGCGTTTCCGTCTCGCCGAGGAGGGACCGGCGGAGAAGGTCCATCGCCGCCCGTGCGGAGCGCTCGCGAACCCCCTCCCGGTCACCGGGGAAGACCGCGTGGCGGCTGATCGTCCCGTCTCGGCCCGCCAGGCCCACCCAGACCGTGCCCACCGGCTTCTCGGCGCTGCCTCCGCTCGGCCCGGCGACGCCCGTGATGGCGAGCGCGTGGTCGGCGGCGGCCCGTGCCGCAGCGCCCGCGGCCATGGCCCGGACGACCGGATCGCTGACGGCGCCGTGACGCTCGAGGAGGTCCGCCGGAACTCCCAGCGCCGCTTGCTTGAGGGCGTTGGTGTAGGTGACCCATCCGCCGGCGTAGTAGTCGCTCGCCCCCGCCGGCTCTGTCAGGAGGTGGCCGAGCCATCCGCCGGTGCAGCTCTCGGCGGTGGCGACGGTCCGACCCGCTCGGCGGAGCAGCGACCCCAGGACGCCGGCGAGCGTCTCATCGCCTCGACCGAAGACCAGAGTCCCCAGCCGCCGCTCCGCCTCCGCTCGGGTCTCCTCGAGCCGTCGGCGGGTCTCTTCTTCCGTCGGCGCCTCCGCCCGGAGGCGGACGGAGACGACACCGCCCGCGGCGGTGGTGGATACGGTCGGGTTGCGGCCTCGCTCCGTGAGCTCGCCGAGCTGCTCCGCGACGGTCGACTCCCCCACCCCGAACGTCTGGAGCTTGTCCGTGAGGATCACGGACGCGGCGGCCCGCCCGGTCCTCTCGCTCGCCGCGAGCGTGACGTGCTGATCGAACATCGCCCGCATCTCGCTCGGCACGCCGGGAAGGAGCCAGACCGTCGCCCCGCCGAGCTCCGCGCGAAGGCCGGGCGCCGTGCCGTGGGGATTCACGAGGGGAGCGGCGCTCGCCGGCCGCATCGCTTGGACCCGGTTGGCCTCGGGCATCCGCCGGCCCCGCCGCTGGAAAACGGCGAGCAGCGTCTGCAGACATGCCGCGTCGGTTTGCAGCGGCACGCCGAGCGCCTCCGCAAGCGCCTGCCGGCTCTGGTCGTCCTCGGTCGGCCCGAGCCCACCGCTGACCACCACGCAAGCCGCGTCGCCGGCCGCTCGCTGGATCGCCGCCGCGATGGCCGCCCGGTCGTCGGGCACGGTCAGTTGCCACGCGGTCCGGACGCCGCTCTCCGCGAGGCGGGCGCTCAGCCAAGCGGCGTTCGTATCCACGGTCTGCCCGAGAACGAGCTCGTCTCCGACGGAGAGAACCACTGCCTGCATACGCCGCTCCGTGGTAGGAACGCTTGATGGTAAGGAGGCGGAAAAGAATAAGTTGAGCCTATTCATCGGTGCCAAGGCGGAA
>CAZQQP010000139.1:0-10073 GCA_964595475.1 uncultured Planctomycetaceae bacterium
GGTTCCGGGGCCAGTCGGACGCGGGCCTCTACGGCGACGTCATCGAGACCATCGACTGGAGCGTGGGGCGCGTGCTCGCCACGCTGAAGAAGGAGGGGCTCGAGGAGGACACCCTCGTTTTTTTCGCGTCGGACAACGGGCCGTGGCTGAACCTCCCCGGCCGCATGCGGCAGGCGGGCAACAAGCCGTGGCACGCGGGCTCGCCCGGCCCGCTGCGGGGCGCCAAGGGGAGCACGTACGAGGGCGGCACGCGTGTGCCGGCGATGATCCGATGGCCCGGCCACATCCCGCCCGACCAGGACTCCGCCGAGCTCGTCGGCATGCCCGACATCTATCGGACGCTCGTCGAGGCGGCGGGTGCGGAGCCACCGGACCGCCCGCTCGACGGCCATAACTTGCTCCCCTTTCTCACGGGCGAGACCGACGAGTCGCCGAGACAGCGGTACTACTACTTCGGCGGCAACCTCGAGGCGATGCGGGACGGAGCGTGGAAGCTTCGGCTCGCGGGCGGGAAGCCCCAGCTGTTCAACCTCGAGAAGGACCCGTTCGAGCGATTCAACCGGGCGGAAGACAAGCCGGGTCTGGTCGACCGGCTCCGGAAGCGGATGGGGCAGTTCGCCGAGGAGGTCGGCACGGGTGTGGCGGGGAAGTAGGCCGCTCCGCACCGACAGAGCGGACGGCCTCGTCCGTGTCACCCGACAGGGACGGTCGCTGCCGTCGTGACGGCTCCACCCGATTCACGGCGTGAACGCCGCCCACCCCTCGCGATGACCGCCAAGCCTCGCCGTCGGCGGAGGGAGGGCCCGCGAGGTGGAACCCACACTTGGCGCCACGGCTCACGTCCCGCAGGACCGCCGCGATCCGCCGAACGTGTTTCGCCGATGCCCTACCCCGACCGCGTCCGCTCACACCTTGGTCGGAAGCTGGTAGGGGCTTCGCCGGGGGCGGTCCAGGCAGTAGTTCGCCTCGTCGTCGCCGACGAACGTCTCGCTGTCGGGGTCCCACTTCAGCTTCCGGCCCGTCCACCGGGCGATGTTCCCGAGGTGGCAGACCGTGGCCGACCGGTGGCCGATCTCCACGTCCGCGACGGGTCGCTTCCCCTCTCGGATGGACTGCAACCAGTTGTCGCCGTGGTTATTGCTCTCGTAGAGCTGCACGTCGGGGGCCTCCAGCGGCTCCTCCGCAAGCTCCGGCGGGTCCGCCTTCAGCGAGCCCCGCCCGATGGTGATCGTCCCCTTCTCCCCCACGAAGATGGCGCCGCCGTCGGGCCCCCGGCCCAGCTCCATCACGATGTCGCCGGGGTATCGCATGAAGACCTTGGGCTTCCGCGTCCGTTTGTTGCCGCGTGCTCGCGACTCCGGCTTGACGTAGACCGGCGGGTGGAACGGCTCGCCCTCGGTCCAGATCTCCACGGGCCCGCTGTCGTCCATACCGAGCGCCCACTGCACCTGGTCGAAGCCGTGGGCGCCCCACCCGGTCATCTCCCCGCCCGCGAATCGCCGGAACGACAGCCACCCCGGCTTCCCCCGCGACGTCTCGAGCTGCGGGTGATACGGCACCACCTCGGACGGCCCGCACCACCGTTCCCAGTCGATGTGGCCGGGAACGGGCTTCCCCGCCATGCCGTAGATCCACGGGCTCTCGTAGTTGGACGCGATCACCTTCTTGACCTTCCCGATCCGCCCGTTCCGGACCAGCTCGCACCCCCGTCGGTTGGTCGGGTTGGACCGCTGCTGGCTCCCCGTCTGCCAGACCACGTCGTGCTTGCGGGCGGCGTCGACCATCTTCCGCCCCTCCGCGACGGTCCACGTCATCGGCTTCTCCGCGTAGACGTGCTTGCCCGCCTGACAGGCGTGGATGGTCACCAACGCCCGCCAGTGGTCGGGTGTCGCCGTCACGATGGCGTCGACGTCGTTGCGGTCGAGGAGCTTGCGGTAGTCCTGGTACACGTCGCCGTCCACCCATGAGGCGACCTTCCCCGCCCGCTTCGTGTCCACGTCGGCGATCCCAACCACGTTGGCGGCGTCGAACTGGCGGAACAGGTCGACGAGCGTGCCGCCGCGCCGGCCGACGCCGATGCCGCCGATGCGGATCTGGTTGTTCGCTTTGCTGCCGGCGGCCGCGACGGAGGGGCTCCGTCGCCCCGCGTACGGAGCCGCAAAGGCCGCGGCGGAGATCGCCACGCTCTGGTGCAGAAAGGATCGCCGGGTGAGGGGCCGCTGCTCGGACATGGGGTGTCTCCTTCAACGTCGGTCGGGCGCGAACATACGGCCGCACGCTCCGGGGTCAAGGCGGCGGTTCGGGCCCGTGCGAGGGCGTCGAGCGTTTCCTCGCGATCGGGTCGACCGAGATGGCGGCCCCCACGTTCCCTTTACGCAGCACGCGAGCGCGCTCGGGTGGCACGGACAAGGCCGTCCGCGGCCTTGTCCGGGGAAGCCGGCTCGGCTCGATGCCACCGCGTCGATCCATACGCCACTCCGTCGATCGCCGCGCCGCCTCCGCCCACGTCCGCGGGAGCGACCGTTCGGCGCGGACGGGAGGCCATCCGCGAGTCACGACACGGCGGCCGACAGGCGCGAGGCGGAGTCCAGCTCCATGTTGCGGATCGCGCGGAAAGCGTTCCGCGACGGGTGAACAATCCGTATCTTGGTGAGCCTGTCCCTCGCGGCACGGTCGATCGGGCCGTCCACGGCGCTAGGCCTCGAACGAAAGGCGATCTATGCGACCCCACCCTGTCGCATCCCGGACGGATCTCTCCCGAAGACGCTTTCTCGGGCGGCTGGCGACCGTCGGTGGAGGCGTGGTCGCCCCGCATGTGATACCCGCCTCCGCGTTGGGCGGCGGAGGGAAGGCACCTCCGTCCGAGCGGGTCCAACTGGGGGCGATCGGCCTCAACGGCCGCGGGAAGACGGACCTGAACCACTTCCTGACCAAGAAGGACGTCCAGTGCGTCGCCGTCTGCGACTGCTTCAAGAAGCGGCGGGAGGAGGCCAAGCGCATCGTGGACGAGGCCCAGGGCGGCGACGCCTGCGAGGCGTATCGCTTCCAGGAAGAGGTGCTCGGCCGCGACGACGTGGACGCGGTTCTCCTCGCGACCGGCACACGCTGGCACGCGGTGCTCTCCGCGATCGCCGCGGAAGCGGGCAAGGACGTCTACTGCGAGAAGCCGTTCAGCCTCACCATCGGGGAGGGCCGGTCGCTCGTGGAGACCACGCGTCGCTACGGCACGGTCTGGCAGTGCGGCATGCAGCGCCGGAGCAACCCCAGCTTCCGCTCCATCGTGGAAGTGGTCCGCGCCGGCGGCATCGGCCGGCTCCAGCGGATCACCACCTTCCTCGGCGGCACGTGGGGCCAGAACGGCACCGCGACGCCCGAGCCGGCGCCGGAGCCGGACCGCTTCGACTACGACCGCTGGCTCGGCCAGGCGCCGTGGGCGCCGTACTCGCCGGTCCGCGTGCGGCTCTGGCGGATGAACTGGAACACGGGCGGCGGCGTGGTCACGGACATGGGGGCCCACTACTTCGACCTCGCCCAGTGGGCCCACGGCAGCGAGATGGCGGGGCCGGTGGAGGTGGACGGCACGGCGGAGTGGCCGGACGGCGGCTTCAGCGAGGTGCCCCGCCGCGTGGACGCACGAGCGCGCTACGAGGACGGCGTGGAGATCCACGCGGTCAACGGGCCGCCCGGCCCGGAGTTCGAGAAGCTGCCCGGCTATCTCCAGGGCAAGGCGGTTCGCTTCGAGGGCGAGGACGGCTACGCCCAGATCGACGAGCGAGGCCGCATCCGGGCGTCGTCCGCCGCGCTCCGCGAGCGCGTGGTCGGCGGCACGGCGTGGAGCCACATGTCGGACCACATCCGCGACTTCGTCGACTCCGTCAAGAGCCGCCGGCGGACCAACGCGTATCCGGAGCTCGCCCATCGCGGCCACACCATCGCCCACCTGATCAACATCGCCCTCCGCCTCGGCCGGAAGGTGCGGTGGGACTACGAAGCGGAGCGCTTCGTCGACGACGCGGAAGCGAACCGCATGCTTTCACGAACCCGCCGCACGCCGTGGCGGATCTGAGCGAGAAAGGAACCCGATGCGAGGCCCGATCACGGCAACGGCTGCGATCCTGGCGACCGCGATCCTCGGTGCCGCCCCGGCGGCGTCGTCGGCGCCGTCCAAGGCGGAGATCCGAAAGGCGGTGAACGCCGTCGAGGCCTACGACTACGGCAAGCCCCGCGGACCGCTCGAGCGGGTCGAGGCCCTCCACGCTCGCACACACGGCCATCCGGAGCTCCGGACCTTCCTCGAGAAGCGTCTCGCGGAGAAGATGGCCTCGGACGTTTCCCTCGCCGCGAAGCAATTCCTCGCGGAGCGGCTCGCCCGGCTGGGGACGGGCCACACCGTGGAAACCGTCTCCCCCTTGCTCGCCCGCGACGACAAGCGCGTCGTGGAGGCGGCGTGCCGGGCGCTGTCGACCAATTCCTCCTCCGCCGTCGACAGCGCGTTGCGGTCCGCGCTCGGTTCTCAGGAGGGGGCGGCCCGTGTGCCGATCATCCGCTTGGTCGGCCGTCGCCACGATGCGAAGAGCGTGGACACGCTCGTCCGGCTCGCGTCCGAAGGAGAGCCCGTCGTCGCTCGCGCCGCGATCGACGCGCTCGGGCGGATCGCCACGGAGCGAGCGGTGGGGGCCCTTACCGACGTCCGGGCCGACGAGCAGGCGAGCCACGGGGCGGCCGCGGCCCGGGCGTCGCTGCGGGCGGCTCAGCGGCTCGCGGAAGCGGGCGAGGCCGACCGGGCGAGGCGGATCTACCGCGCCCTTTCCGACGAGGGGCAGCCCCTTCCGATACGCCGCGGGGCACTGCTCGGCCGTCTCCGCCTCGGCGGCGAGAAGGCCATCCAAGCGCTCACCTCGACGCTGCGGAGGGACACGCCGCTGAAGGCGGCGGCGATCGCGGCCGTCTCGACCATGCCCGGTGACGGCGTCGTGGCGTCCGCCGCGGAAGCGCTTCCGTCGCTCGACCCGCGCCACCGCATCCTCCTGAACCAAGCGATCGCGGATCGCGGCGGGGCGGCCGCCCGGCGGGCGGTCACCCGCGAGACCCGACGGGGCCCGGAGAAGGTGCGGGCGGCCGCCGTCCGAGCGCTCGGAGAAGTGGGGACGCCTCCTCGGTCGCGCGGCTCACGGAGCTCCTCGGAAGCGGGTCACCGCTCCGGGAAGCGGCCGCCGACGCGCTGCGGAGCGTCGAGGGACCCGACGTGGAACAAGCCCTCCTCGACCGCCTCGACGCGGTCGGGCCCGACCGGCAGGCGGCGCTCGCCCGCATCCTCGGCGACCGCCGATCTCAGGCGGCCATCCCGGCGCTCCTCGAGCAGACGGCCGCGGAGGAGACGGAGCCCCGCGTCGCGGCGTGGGAGGCACTTCGCACGCTCGGACGGCCCGAGCACATCGAGAAGATGGTCGCCCGCTTCACCGCGGTGGACGACGAGGCGGTGCGGAAGCCGGCGCGGGCCGCGCTGACGACGGTCGCGGCCCGCGCGGAGAACCCCTCTCGCCACGCCCCGGCCGTGCGGTCCGCCCTCGACGGGGCGAAGACGACGTGGCACCGTCGCACGCTCTACGCGGCCCTCGCCCAGCTCCCTTGCAAGACGTCCTACGAGGCGGTGGAAAGCGCCACCCGCGCCGACGACGCGGCCATCCGTGACGCGGCGGTGCGTCGGGTCGCCAAGTGGCCCACGCCGCGGGCGCTCCCCCGTCTGTTGGACCTCGTGGAAAATGCCGAGAAGCCGTCGCACCGGACGCTCGCCCTCCGCGGCGCCGTTCGCCTTCTCAAGAAGAGCGGGAGCGACCCCGCCGAGGCGGCCGGGCGGGTCCGCCGGCTGATGGACGCGGCGGAGACCGCGGAGGACAAGAAGCTGGTCCTCAGCGCGGCGTCCGAGGTCGCCCACCCCCGCTCCCTCCGCCTGGCCACGGGTCACCTCGAGAACGAGGCCCTCCGGGTGGAGGCGTCGCTGGCCGTGGTGACGCTCGGCGAGAAGCTCGGAAAGGACCACGCCGACCTCGTCCGTCGCAGCCTCGAGAAAGTGGTGGAGCTCACCTCTCGCGAGAAGCTCCGCAAACGAGCGGAGCGGACGCTGAAGAAGCTGAAATAGGGCGTCGGCGAGTCAGGGGCTCGCGTCGTCGGGCAACGGGCGGAGCAACGTCCTGGCGGAGACCACACCCTCGTCGGTCGGGAGCGGGTGCATCAGCACCTTGGTTGGGAGCGCCTCCTCGTCATCCTCCTGCTCGAACGGCGGGTCGAAGATGAGACGCTCGACCGGGTCGTGCCCCAGCGGTTCCGCGGCGCCGGAACGGCTCGGGCTGCAGCCGACGCCGACCGTGACCAGTGCGGCACACGCGATCGTCCACGAGATGGCCCGTTTCATATCGCTTTCTCCGCCGATGCCGGAGCAATGGATCCAATCGACCGCTGACGTGTTCACCGCTGTCGAGCACTGGCAGTCGAGCCGCCAGTGGCACCCGTCCGGCTACTCACTCGCGACCCTCAGGGATGGTTATTCTAGAAAAGCGGGCCGGTTCTGCTGAGAGCCTCGCGTCGGTCCGCCGCAAGGTCGGGGCGCTCGAGCCCGGAAGGAAACCCCGTCACTCCTCGCCGCGGCCCGTCCGCTCGGCGAGCGTCTCGATCAGGTTCGCCACCTTCCTCCGGTGCTCCCGCAGCTTCTTCGGATCGTCGGTCGCGTGGCGGAAGCGATCGACGATGTTTCCCGGGATATCCAGCGCGTAAGAGATCTTGCGGTAGAGCGACGGGCCGAGCTCCTCGTCGTCGGCGGCCCGGAAGCGCTCGCGGAGCAGCCGGAGCATCTCCCAGTCCTCGATGCCGTCCCGCATGAGGTCCGCCCGGATGGACGGCAGGAGCCCGTCCTCTCCCGGCCAGAAGAGCACGGCGTTGCCGAACCACCGCGAGTCGTAGGTGAAGCCCCGCGGCTGACGCTTGGTCTCCGTGTCGCCCCGCTTCCACAGCGTGGTGGACCAGAGTGTGCACGCGGCGACGCCCTCCTGCCACATCCTCCAGAAGAACAGCCGGTTGCGCAGCGCGGTCTGGTCGATCTCCATGTCGTGGTGGATGTACCACGACGGCGTGCGCTGGCGAAGGAACCGTGTCACCCGCTCGTACGGGAGGTAGATGGCGGGGTAGAGCGACCAGATGTCCACCGCCCGGTCGAAGTCGCGGAGCGTCCGCAGCTTCTGCTCCTCGTCCGAGTGGCGAAAGTAGAGGCCGTCGAAGGTCATGTGGGTGCGAACGTCGGGGCCCAGCCGGTTCCAGAGGAGCCCGGCCCGGATGTTGCGGATCTTCCGCTTTGTCCCCTCGTAGAAACCCTCGTCGCCGGGAAGCCGGAGATACGTCCGGTCCAGCCAGCCGCGCCGGCGGAGCTCCGCGACGTAGGTCTTGAAGAACAGACGGGACCGCTCGGCGTCCACGCGGCGGAAGGGCAGCCGGCCGAGCGACAGCCCACGGTCCACCCACCATTCCGCCCACTTGAAGAAGTAATCGCGGGCGTGGCGGCTGAGGAGGTGGCCCTTCGGCAGCGAGCCGCTCACCGCGTCGATGCTGTCGTCGAAGGTGTCGAAGCTCCGGCGAAAGGACACCCCGTCGAGCGGCTCCTTGCTCTCCATGTCCTTGGCGATCGCGTCGCGGGAGAGGGCCCGCGTGTACACCCGCACCTCGTCGAGGCCGCCGTGGTAGAAGTAGCCGTCCGACCAGATCTTCTTGGGATACGCGTCCACGCCGCCGTAGGTGCCCAGCCCGACGCGTCCGTCCGTGGCGGCCGGCGTCGCGGACAGTTGCTTCGAGGCGACCTCTTCGCCGTCCACGTAGAGGGCGGCCTTCTTCCGCTGGCGAACCGCCGCGAGGTGGTGCCACTCGCCGGTCGGGAAGCTCCCTCCGGAGAGCTCGACCGCCTTGCCGTCGCTGAGCGGAAGGTCCCATCGCACCCGCTTCACGCGCTGCTGGTCCGGCTGGACCGCCAGGTGAACGCGCCCGCCCTGATCCACCCCCGCGCCGAAGGGCCGCTCGCCGAGAACCACGGGGTGGCCCTCCTTCGCTTCCGGCTTCACCCAGACGCTCACGGTGGACGGCACCTCGCCGACACCGTCCGCTTTCTCCAGGACGAGGCCCCCTCCCCGACAGCCGAGCGCGTCGCCGCGACGGCCCTTCGCGGTGGTCGGCGGCAGGGGAAACCGATCGTGGAGCTCCTTCGGCGTCGTCACCTCGGAGCTGAGCCGCCGCTCCGCGTACAGCTTGAACGCGTCGACCGTGACCTGCTTGACCTCGCGGGGCTCGTAGAACGTGGTCAGCTCGCCGCCCCCACCGCCGAGCGTGAAGAGCTGGGTCTCCACGTGGGTTCGCTCGGGCAGGGAAAAGTCCCAGACGTGGACCGCCACGGGCACGGCCCGCTTCCGCCCGTCGATCGTGAGTGTGAGCCGCCCCTCGTAGCGTCCCGCGGCCGCGTCGGCGGGCACCGCGACGGTCACCCAGAGGTTCCAGTTCTCTCCCGGAACCGCCTTCGCGTCCTCGATGCCGGGATAGAGCACGTCGGGATGCTTCTTGTCGATGTAGCCCACCTGCTGGACGGTCACGGCCTCCTTTCCGATCGCGGCGTCCTCGGGGCCGGTCAGCTCGGAGACGGCCACGTTTTCTACGGAAAGGGCCTTCTCCCGGGGCGTCACGACGATCTGGAAGGAGCCCCGCTCGTTCGCCGCCACCCGGAGCCGTGCCGCGTTGGCGTCGTCCATGCTCGCGAGCTTCTCCGCCGACGCCTCGCGGGGGATCTTCCGGAGGCTGTGCTCCGTCCAGATCGCCATGCGGTCGCCGCGGTGGATCATCCCCGCGGACCAAGCGGGCCGACCGACGGCGATCAGCAGGAAGCCGAGGACCAGTGCCACACGTCGCATCGGGTCTCTCCTCGGTTCGCGGCGGCGCGTGTCACGCTCTCGTCAGCGCCCTCGCCACCGCGAGCCTGTCGTTCCGAGGAAAAGCGAGGCAAGTGCCCCACGACGACGCATTCGACCGATCCCGGCGTGCACCGTCAAGGGGAAAGACGCGTCACGCGGACGCGTGGTTCGCCCTCTCCCGGAGCTGCTCCTTGAGCTGGCGGGCCGCCTGGGCGTATCCCCCGTCGCCGCCGTCGATGAAGTGGATGTGGCCGCCCTCGTCGAGGCTCGAGACGAAGCACGTCATCATCGACATGGACGACCGCTGCACGCCGTAGACGATCTCCCCGCGCTGGTGCAGTTCCTCGAGAAGCGTGAGGATGCGCTGGCACTCCTCCTCGCTGCAGTCGACGACCATCCGGAGGACGTCGTCGAACTTGCGATGGTCCGAGTGGCTGGCCATGGCCGTGGCGTAGTCCTCGGGGCGGAAGACCAGCGGCCTCACGCCGTGGCGGAAGACGGCCACGGCCGCGAGGATCTCGAGGACACGAAGAAAAAAGCGGATGGAGACGAGCGAGTCGTGGTATCGCGCCTCGTCGCGGCAGCACTCTCCGATGGTGCGATAGGACATCTGGGACAGCTTGACGGGGTTGGCCTGCTCCAGCCCGCCCTCGAGGCTCTCGTCGAGCGACCGGAGCACCCGCTGATACACCCGGTTCGCGTCGTCGGTGCAGGCACCGACGAGCACTGTGAGCACCGTGCCCTTCTCGCTCGGAATGGGCCGCCACCGACACGACAGCTTGGTCAGCTCGGCGGGGCCGGAGGGGGAGCCCGCGACCTCGTACAAGTCCGGCCGGCCCTTGACCATCTGCTCCGCCCGCGAGAGGCCGCCGCCGCGGAAGACCGCGATGCACCGCCCTGCGGCGAGCTCGAGCTTGCCCACCCGCAGGTCCACGTCGGTCCCCTCCAGCTCACGCACGGGGACGGCCCCGGCACGCAGGGTGAGGCCGAAGCGCCGCTCCGCCAGGGTCCGCAGGCCCGCCAGGTGCGGACGGGCCCGCTCGTAGTCCTCGGGGCGGAGGACCAGCTCCGCCCCGTCGCCGCCGAATGCGAAGGGAAACTCGCGGCCCTTGACCGCCTCGTGGACGGCCGCGA
>CAZQQP010000139.1:10083-11358 GCA_964595475.1 uncultured Planctomycetaceae bacterium
CGCCGAGTGTGTTGACGTCCTTGTACCGCCCCTCCTCGATGGCGCGGGTGGAGTCGACCACGTCCGTCACCACGATGACCCAGTCCCGCGGGACGGAGCGGAAATGCTCCTCCTCCGTCACTTCCTTGAAGTTGCGGAAGCTCTTCAGCTCGTGGTAGAAGTCGGTCATGCCGCCCTTACCAGATGGCGGTGAGGGGCCATGTCCGGAGCCGAACCAGTGTCGCGTCGCCACCCTCCGCGACGGCGCGGAGCGTGCGGTCGCCCGGGTCGGGGAGGAAGCACTCGGCGATCTGGACCCGGCCCTCCTCGGCGAACACCTCGACGGAGGTCCGGTCCACGAGGATGCGGAGCGTCAGGCGGTCGTCCCGTAGCTCCAGCGGGGCACGGCTCCCCAGCGCTTCGAGCTCTCCCTCATCCGTGTGGTACATCACCCGATGGCCGCGGATCTCGAGGCCCACGGACGCGGCGGTGCCGGGGTCGAGCGTCGCCTCGATGTCCCACAGACGGCCCGCCACGTCGACCTTCTCGGCCTCGTCGGCGAGCCGGAGGTCGCTCCGTCGAGCCGGCGATTCCTTTCGGAGCGTCTCCACCTCGCGGACGGGCTCCATGAAGAGACGAGGGCCCTCGGGCGTGGTCCGAAGCGTAAGCCGGCGGGGGAGGGACATCTGCTGGTTGAACGGCATCTCCGGGTACTTGCCGCCGGCCATCCACGCGATCTGCACGCGGCGGCCCTCCGGCGTGTTCGTCCACGTCTGCGCCGCGTAGTCGTTGCTGCCGAACGTCGCGTCGTGGGGACCGCTCGTGACGGTGAACTTTGTGCCGTCGAAGCGGCCGACGAGGTAGACGCCGTCCGCGGTCCAGAAGACCCACCGACGGTCGCCGGCGTCGCCGTCGAGCGGGAGCGGGAAGAAGTCCGGACACTCGCTGCCCCCGGCGACCGTCAGCTCGTCGGTCTTCTCCCAGTCCTTCATGTTCGGCGAGCGATACAGCGCGAACCGATTGTCCTCCAGATACAACGCCATCACCCATTGCTTCGACGGCTCGTGCCAGATGACCTTCGGGTCGCGGTTCCTCCCCACGCGGTGGCCGAGAACGGGATTGTCCGCGTGCTTGGTCAGCGTGCGGCCGTCTCGGGAGTACGCCACGCACTGCGTGAACGGCTCTCCCTCGGACCAGCGGTTCTTCCCGCCCGACGCCGTGTAGAAGGCGACGATCGGCGGGCGCTTCCCCGTCTGCCAACCGGAGGGGTTGCCGCGGTCCACCACGGCCGACCCC
>CAZQQP010000140.1:0-11288 GCA_964595475.1 uncultured Planctomycetaceae bacterium
GGGGCATCGACTTCAACCGGTTCGGGCAGGCGTTCATGGCCACCTGCCGGAGCCGCAACGGCGGTGGGCCCGTCACGCACGTCATCCAGGGGGGCTACTACTGGCGTCAGTCGGGGAGCCACCGGCGGAAGCACCTCTACAGCCTCCTCAAGGCGGCGGCGGAGACGGGCCACGGGCCGGGCGGCGCCGGCGGGAACAAGGCGAAATACGGCGGCCACGCCCACTGCGGGACCATGATCTACCGCGGCGATAACTGGCCGGAGAAGTACCGCGGCCGTCTGTTTACCAACAACGTCTTCGGCCACCGCATGAACCAGGAGCGGATCCTCCGCGAGGGCTCCGGCTATCGGGTGGAACACATGGACAACTTTCTCTTCGCCCGCGATCGCCGCCACATCGGCGTGCACATGACGACCGGGCCGAGCGGCGCCGTGTATCTCCTCGACTGGTACGACCAGCGCCACTGCCACAGCGAGCGGGTGGAGGTCTGGAACCGGAGCAACGGGCGGATCTACCGGATCAGCCACGGCGAGGCCGAGCCGGCCGACGTGGACCTCACGCAGCGATCCGACAAGGCGCTCGCGGAGCTCCAGCTCCACGACAACGCCTGGTACGCCCGCCACGCGAGGCGGCTCCTCCAGCGCCGCGCCGCGGACGGCGGCGTCGCGGACGCGGCCCGCGAGCGGCTGTGGGCGATCCTCCGCAGCGAGAAGAAGACCCCGGTGAAGCTCCGGGCGATGTGGGCTCTCCATGTCAGCGGCGGCATCGACGAGGGGCGAGCGGTGGAGCTGCTCAACAGCGACCGGCCGTACGTCCGCGGGTGGGCCATCCAGCTGTCGCTGGAGGACAGGGAGGCGTCGTCCGCGTTGCGGGCGCGGATGGCGGAGCTCAGCCGGAACGACCCCTCCAAGGTGGTCCGTCTCTACCTCGCGTCGGCGTTGCAGCGTCTGCCCGTCGACCAGCGGTGGCCCATCGTCGAGGGGCTCGTCGGCCACGCCGGCGACGCGGAGGACGAGAACCTGCCGCGGATGATCTGGTACGGGCTGGAGCCGATGGTCGAGGCGAGCCCGTCCCGCGCCACGGCGCTCGCGGCCAAGGCGAAGATCCCCCAGATCCGCAAGTTCATCGCGAGGCGGCTCGCGAGCGGGAAGTAGGCTCACAGGCCGGGCCAGGGCGTCTCGTTCCGCTCGTATCGGCCGTCCTTGAAGTGGCGGAAGAGGTGCGGGACGAGCGGGTGGTGGACGGGCTGGTCCGTCTCGTCCGCGTCCAGGCTGGTCTCGGCCGCGTAGGTCACGGACGTGGAGCCGTCGACGAGGACGTGGTACCAAGGCTGGTCGCGGTCCGGCTGGGTCTGGTTGCTGTAGTACCAGTCGTCGTCCGCCTGACAACGCATGTCGAAGTCCACCACCAGACCGCGGTAGCCGTAGCGGCGGTGGCGGACGGGCTGGCCGACCTCGAAGCGGGGGAGGCGGTCCGGAAAGTACTCGGTGGGGTCCTGGTCCGTCATAGCTTGGATTATTGGGCCGCGGGGGTGAAGGTGTCTCCCGCGAGGCGGTTAGCCGGGAGGACGGGCCGACGTCGAACGGTCAAGACGGTCGGACGGCGAGACCGCCCGGTCGGCGCATCGACTGCTCGGACGGTGACGTCCGATGGAGGCGCTTCGGTCGCGAGACACGGCGCCTCTCGGTGCAAGCGGAGCGTAAGACCATGAGCAATGTCAAAGGCTTCGGCGCGGCGGGAGACGGGAAGACGGACGATACCGAGAGCATCCGCCACGCGGTCGCGGACGGCGACGGGCGGCTCTGGTTTCCGCCGGGAACCTACCGCGTCCGCCGGCCGATCGAGATTCCCCTTAAGCGGGTGGGCCCCGTGGCCGTCGACGGCTCCGGCGGCACCGCGACCGTGGTGATGGCCGGCGCCGGTCCGGCGTTCCGCCTCGTCGGAACCCACGACGGCACGGGCAACCCGGGCAGCGTGGACGACGCGGTCTGGGCCTCGCAGCGGCTTCCCACGGTCACGAACATCGAGGTGACGGCGGAGCACGACGAGGCGGACGGCTTCGAGCTGGTCCGGGCCATGCAGGCCCGCTTCGACGGCGTCCTCATCCGCGGCGTCCGCCACGGCATCCGCCTGAGGAAGCGCAACCGAAACGTCCTGATCCACGGTTGCCACGTCTACCACAATCGCGGCGTGGGCATCTACTTCGACCGCGTCAACCTCCACCAGGTCAACATCGGCGGCTGCCACATCAGCTACAATCGCCTCGGCGGCATCCGCGTGGAGGGCTCCGAGGTCCGCAACCTCCAGATCACCGGCAACGATGTGGAGTACAACAACCACCGTCCCCACGGCACGGAGCCCGCTCCCACCGCCGAGGTGTACGTGGACACCTCGGCGGAGGGCGCCAGCGTCGCGGAGCTCACGATCGCCTCGAACACGCTCCAGGCGACGCCCTCTCCCGACGGCGCCAACGTCCGCATCATCGGCACGGACCTCGACCG
The DNA here is from genome assembly GCA_964595475.1 of uncultured Planctomycetaceae bacterium. GTDB lineage: Bacteria > Planctomycetota > Phycisphaerae > Phycisphaerales > Zrk34 > CAZQQP01. Next base: position 2,502 of record CAZQQP010000140.1, read on the forward strand.
TCGTCACCCGCCGGGCCTCTGGACGATCAGCGGCAACGTCATCGGCAATCAGGACTGCGGCGTGCGGATCACCGCGGCCCACGCGGTGACCGTCAGCGGGAACTTCATCTACTCCGCGGAGAAGCGGAACCTCCTCGTGGAGCGCTCCCGACAGATCGTCGTCGGGCCGAACAGCTTCCGGCGGCACACCCCGCGGCTGGGGACGGGCGTTCGCCTCGTCGAGTGCGCGGACTGCACGCTCAGCGGCTTCCAGATCCAGGACGAATCGGAAGGCGGACAGGAATCGGGAGCCTCCCTCCTCGAGCTCGTCCGATGCGATCGGATCACCGTCAGCGGCGCCCAGCTCCTCGACGGTGTGCCCTACGGCGTCGACGCGGAGGCGTGCTCCCACGTCAACGTCGCGGGGTGCACCGTCATGGAGACCCGGCGGGAGAAGGCGGGGCGGGCCGCGGTGCGCTTTCAAGGAAGCGGCCGCGCCAACCAGCTCTCCGCCAATACCATGGGACGGGGCACGGAGGCGACGCTGGCGCTCGCGGAGGAGGCGAACGTGAAGGTGGGCGACAACATCACCGACGCGTAGGAGCCGCCGATGGACCTGACCGGCGCCGTCGACATGCACGTCCACACCGCGCCCGACGCCTACCCACGCTCCGTGGACGATCACGAGCTGGTCCGGGAGGCGGCGGACGCGGGGATGCGGGCCCTGCTTCTCAAGAGCCACCACACCCTGACGGCGGACCGCGCCGCCCTCGCCCGACCGCGGACGGGTCCGCACATCGAGGTCTTCGGCGGCCTGGCGCTCAACTGGCCCGTCGGCGGGCTGAACCCGATCGCGGTGGAGACGGCCATCGCCTTCGGCGCCAAGCAGATCTGGATGCCCACCCTCCACGCCCGCCACTGCATGGAGGTGGCGGAGGCGGAGATGTTTCGCGCCGAGGCGCGGAAGGGACGCGAGGGGCTGACCCTCCGCGACGGCTCGGGGCGGCTCCACCCGGCCATCCGCCCCATCCTCGAGCAGATCCGCGAGGCGGAGATCGTCCTGGGGACGGGCCACCTGGCGCCGGCGGAGAGCCTCGACCTCCTCCAGATCGCCGCGGACATGGGCCTGAGGAAGCTCCTCGCCACCCACCCCATGATGAGCTTCACGCGGTTCACCCTGGACCAGATGCGGGCCGCGGTAGACCTCGGAGCGTATCTCGAGTTCGACTACCTCGCGTGCAGCCCCAACTGGCACGGGGCCGTCCCGCCGTCGCGGACCGCCGAGGGCGTGCGTGCGGTCGGCCCGGAGCACTGTGTCCTCGCGACGGACGGAGGGCAGACGTTCAACCCTCACCCGCCGGCGATGCTCCGGAGCTTCGCGGAGGCGATGCAGGCGGAGGGCTTCGGCGAGGCGGAGATCCGGCGCATGATCTGCGAGAATCCCGCCCGCCTCCTCGACCTGTAGCCGCGAGCGGAGGGCGACGGCCCGTGTGACCCGCCGCGAGGCCGCTCGCCGGGGATTGCCCACCGCAGGCACCGCCCGTAACGTGGGTCGCCGTCCTCGAGGCGGGGGATGCGTCCTTCGACCTCTCCGCCGCCCGAGGAGCGGCCTCACGAACGCCACCTTAGCTCAGGGGTCAGAGCGGCGCTTTCGTAAAGCGCAGGTCGTGGGTTCGAATCCCACAGGTGGCTTTATCCCTTCGCTTCCGCCCTACTGAACCGCGAGACATCGGCGAAGGCCCGCCTCCGGATCCCCGATTGGTGGTCCGGGCCACGATTTCCTCTGACGCTCCTCCAAGGAGCCTCGGCGCCGAATCGCAATGGCGCCGGGAGAAATGACCCCCATTGACTCACCCTTGACGGGCTCTCCGAGCCGAAGTAAATTTTACTTCGTCCGATTCGCACGTCTTCCAGTATGGGGGCGACCATGTTTAACCGATCTCACTTCGTGCAGCGTCTGCAGTCCTTCGTTCGGCGGCTCTTCGCGTCGCGGCGCGACGATCCGAGCCCCATGCCCGCAAGCGGCCTCGAGCCGCTCGAGCCGCGTCTGCTCCTCAGCGTCGACCTGGCACCCGCCGGCTCGGGTCTCCCCGGTCCGCCGGACGCGGGTCCGGGCGGGCCGGAGCAGTCCTACGTGGTCAGCCTCTCTCCCGAGGCGAACGCGAATAGGGTCGCCGACAACCTCGACGCCCGGCCGAGCTTCGCGGTGGAGACCACGTATCGCCACGCCCTCAACGGGTTCGCGTACCAGGGGCCGGCCCTGGACCCGAGCAGCCCGCTCATCGAGACGATCGAGCCGGACTTCGCGCTGGAGGCGTCGGCTCAGACGCTGCCCACGGGCGTCGACCGGATCGAGGCCGACCGTAACGACACCGCGAACATCGACGGCTCCGACGAGCGCGTGGCGAAGGACATCGCGGTCCTCGATACCGGCATTGACAAGGGTCACCCCGACCTCGACGTCCAGACGGGGAGGAACTTTTCCAACGGACCCTCGTGGAAGTGGGACGACGGAAACGGCCACGGCACGCACGTCGCGGGGACGGCCGCCGCGCTGGACAACAGCGAAGGGGTGGTGGGCATGGCGCCCGGCGCGGACCTTTGGGCGGCGAAGGTCCTCAACGACGACGGATCGGGCTCGCTGTCGGATGTCATCGACGGCGTGGACTGGGTGACCAAGAACGCCGACGAGATCGACGTGGCGAACATGAGCCTCGGCGCGAGCGACACTTGGTCGAGCACGCTCCGCGACGCGATCGCCAACTCCGTGGACGCGGGCGTGGTCTACGCCGTGGCCGCCGGCAACGACTCGGTGGACATCTACGGGGGCGACGGGTCCATCGGCGACGGCAACGAGGTGGTCCCCGCCGCCTATCCCGAGGTGGCCACAATCTCGGCCATGGCCGACTCCGACGGCGAGCCGGGCGGCAACGGGTCGGATACCAGCTACGGCTCGGACGATTCCTTCGCGTCCTTCACCAACTACAGCGAGTCCGTGGTCAGCACCAACCCCGTGGACTCGCCGGGGGCGGCGATCGACCTCCTCCAGCCCGGGGTGGAGATCCGCTCGACCTGGAAAGACGGCGAGTACGCCACCAAGAGCGGGACGAGCATGGCCTCGCCCCACGCGGCGGGGCTCGCGGCGCTGCACATGGCCGCGAACGGTCTCGATCCCACCAGCGCCTCGGGTGTCCACGACGTCCGCCAGTCGCTGATCGACGGCGGGGTGGCCCAGGACAGCTCCGAGGGGCTCGCCACGCTGGACGACCCCGACGCCAACTGGGAGAACATCGGCTGGGCGGCGAGCGGGGCGCCGACGGTCGACATCACGAGCCCGAACGACGGCGATACGGTCTCGGACGACGTGACGATCAAAGCCGATGCGTCAGACCCGGACGGATCGGTGACCCAGGTGGAGTTCTTCGTCGACAGCGAGTCCATCGCCACGGACACCAACGGGTCCGACGGATGGAGCACCGTCTGGGACTCCACCTCCGTCTCGGACGGGGATCACTCGATCACCGCCGAAGCGACGGACGACGACAGCAAGACCTCCACCGATACGATCGGCGTGACGGTGGAGAACGTCGACAACGCCCCCGTCGTCGGCTGGCACAACCCCTCCGATGGCGAGACGGTCAGCGACACGGTGACCGTTCAGATCGACGCGGACGACTACCGGGACAGCGGAAGCGACCTGACTGTCAAGTGGCAGATCGACGACGGAACGTGGATGACGGCGAGCTACAACTCGGAGACCGGATTCTACGAGGACACGTGGGATACTACGACCGAATCCGACGGCGACTACAACCTTGACGCGAAGGCGACGGACACGGGCAGCAACACGAGCAGCGAGGAGCGGATCACCGTCACCGTGGACAACAGCGGAAGCAGCTCCGAGAAGATGTATGTCTGGGACATGATCTGGGAGGAGCAGGCCCACGGGCCGTGGACCGATCTTCTCGTCACCGTCGACGTGAACAAGGACGTCGACGGCGACGGCGCCGAGAGCGGAGACGATCCCGCGGCCAACGTGACCACCGACTTCAGCCTTAAGCTCGACAGCGACGACGACGACCGCTTCGACGACGACTCCTGGTCCGCGACCGCGGATACGAACTCCAACGGACAGGTCACCTTCGAGTTAAAGAAAGCCCCGGCCGGCGACTACAAGGGGGAGGTCACGGACCTCACCCACGACACGCTGACGTGGGACTCGAGCCTCGACAACGAGAACCCCGACTACTACTACAACTTCCCCAGCGGCTCGGAAACTCAATCCAGCGTCGTATCGGGCGGAACGTCGGGGACCTCCACTGGCGGCAACCGCCTCGGCCCGCCTGGTCTCCGTGACCTCGACCGGGTCGACGCGCTCGCCGCGGCGAGCTCCCGGACGAGCCCCGCCCGAGCGTGGGACCATATCGAGGCCGTCCTCCACGACGACGGGTCCGAGGACGAGAGCGAACGGTTCGACATCCTCAAGACCGTCGGCCGAACCCGGTGAATAGCCCACCGCCGGGCGTGCCGCTTCCAAGAAGCGGTGGGAATCGCCTCGCCTCTCGATCACGCCACGGTCGCGTTCTCCGAAGGCACCCGACACTCGGAAAGCCAATTCCGCCCGCGTCCGCTCGCGTTGCACCTCTGGGCGGCGAACGTCCTCGACGACGTATCCGGCTCGCCGTCGGACGTCATCGGATGGCCGCTGGCTCGAGGACTTCGACCCATACAGTGGACAAGGCGGCTCGGTGGAGAGGCGCTGAGGGAACCGTGGGGGCCATCAAGGTGGTGACGGGCGGAGGAAAGGTCGTGCTCGAAATGCGAGCGGGAATCGACAAGCGGTAGAGGCCGGGACTCCACCGCATCCCGCGAGGGCCGGCCGCCGGTGACGCCTTCAGCGTCGCCAGCGGTCTCCGGCTTCCGAGCTCGGATCGAACGGATCGAGCCCGGAAACGGCGGGCGACGCTAGCATGCGGACATGCTGTCTCGATGGGCCGCATTCCGATCATCGATGGTGGGGTCCCATAAAGGAAGCCTGATGACCGCAAACCTCCTCGCCGGCGCGAGAACCGACGGCCTGTCTCCCTTCGGACAGCGGGGAGTTTTCCCGCTCGCGCTCCTCAGTTTGCTGGCGTTCTGCGGGGCGGCCGCGGGGCGAGCGCGGCTGTATGTCTCGCCCGGTGGCAGTGAGTCCAACCCCGGCACGCGCGCGGAGCCGCTCGCCTCCATGACGGCCGCACGCGACGCGATCCGGCGACGGAAAAAGGACGGCGGCCTCGAGGAACCCGTGACCGTGGTGATCGCGGGAGGCACCTACCGCCTGACGGAGCCCCTTCGGTTCACGCCGCAGGACTCCGGCACGGAGCAGACGCCGATCACCTATCGCGCCGCCGAGGGAGAGGAGCCGGTCATAAGCGGCGGCATGATCATCGGCGGCTGGGAGAAAAACGGGAAGCTGTGGCGAACCACGGTCCCGCAGGTGGCCAAGGGGCAATTGTATTTTCGCCAGCTTTTCGTGGGCGGCCGCCGAGCCATCCGGGCCCGCACGCCCAACGAGTTCTACCTCCGCACCGCCGGACCGCTGAAGCCGCTCGGCAACCGGAGGAAGGCCCGGGGCGACCCGTCCACCAAGAAAGGCTTTCGGTTCCGGGAGGGGGACCTGAAGCGGTGGGACAACCTGGAGGATGTGACCGTCGAGCTCTACCACTCCTGGACCACCAGTCTGCACTGGATCGACGAGCTGGACATGAAGGCCCGCACCGTGCGGTTCACCAACCGGTCGGACTGGCCCGTCGGCTACTGGGAGAGGTTCGAGCGCTACCGCGTGGAGAACTACCGCAAAGCGCTCGACATGCCCGGCGAGTGGTTTCTGGACCGGGAATCCGGCACGCTCCTGTACTGGCCGCGCAAAGAGGAGACGATGAACGAGACCCAGGTGGTCGCGCCCGTCGTGCACGACCTGATGGTCCTCGACGGGCGGCCGGAGCAGGGGGAGTTCATAACGCACCTGACCTTCCGGGGCCTGACGTTCCAGCACGAGGACTGGCGGTTTGAGAAAGAGCGCAAGGTCGACGGACAGGCCCACGCCTGGAAGATGGCGGCGGCCATCAAGGCCTACGGCCTGCACCACTCGGAGCTCCGGAGCTGCGAGATCGCCCACGTCGGCACCCACGCCGTGTGGCTGGCGAAGGGCTGCCGGGACAACCGTATCTCGCGGTGCCACATCCACGACTGCGGAGGTGGGGGCGTCTACATCGGTCCGCCGGGCAAGGTGGGCTACATGCCGCCGAACGGCCGCGTCGCGACAGCGGGAAACGTCGTCGAGAACAGCTTCATCCACCACACCTCACGCGTGCTGGGCGGGTCCATCCCCATCTGGGTGGGCTCCAGCGCCCGGAACGAGCTCCGCCACAACGAGATATCGGACTTCGACTACACCGGCATCTCCGTGGGATGGTGCTGGAGCCGGAAGAAGAAGATTTTCCAGCAGAACAACACCGTCGAATACAACCACATCCACCACAACGTGGGGGACATCCTGAGCGACAACGGAGGGATCTACGTGCTGGGCCACTCCCCCGGAAGCGTCATCCGCCGCAACGTCGTGCACCACATCCGCCACTACCCCTATATCAACTGGAGCCGGGGCATCTATCTCGACGGCCACAGCAGCGCCTACACGGTCGAGCAGAATGTGGCCTACGACATCATGGGCAACGGCGCCAATGTCAAAGGTCACCCGCACACGGTGCGGGACAATATCTTCGCTTTCTGCAAGCGAAGCGGGATCCGGGTCCGACCCAGGGCCCCCGCGAAGCAGGTGGACGCGGAGCGCCACACCATCAAGCGCAACATTCTCGTCCAGCGTGAAGGCCTCATGATCAACGGCGAGTCCCACCCCGACCACTATGCCTCCATCGACCGCAATCTGTACTGGACGGTCGGCGAGCGGGAGCCGCGATTCAACGACTGGTCCGGACGGCATCTGGAAAAAGTTCCGAAGACCGGCGAGGTGAGCTTCGAGAAGTGGCGGATGACGGGGCGGGACGAACACTCGCTGGTGGCCAACCCGAACTTCGCGGACCTCCAGGCCCGCGCTCTCCGGCTGAAGCGGGGCTCTCCGGCGGAGAAGATCGGTTTCCGGAGCTTCGACCACGGGAAAGCTGGCCTCCAGGGACCGAAGGAGTGGACCCGAATGCCCGAGTCCATCGAGCGCGAGCCGCACGAGTTCGCGCCTCCGCCGCCGCGGCCGCCGCGGGAGTACGACTTCGAGAAATATGACGACGGCGAGCTGCCCGCGGTCGACGGCAAGCTCACGGAAAACGAGAACTGCCGCCTGCGCGTCACCGACCGCGTCGCCGCCGGAGGGGAGAAGAGCCTCCTGTTCCGCGACGGGCCGGCGAAGCATCGCTGGTATCCGCACTGGGCCATCCGGTTCGAACAGCGGGGAGAATCGGGACGGGTGAAGCTCTCCTTTGACCTCCGCAATGACGACCAGACGCCGGCGAGCGTCGACGTGGAGTTCCGCGACTGGTCCGGCAGCGACTGGCACCGCGGCCCCATGCTCCGCATCAAGCCGGACGGACGCGTCATCTCCGCGGGCAAGCCCGTGGCGCGGCTGGAGCCGGGTGTGTGGACCCACGTGGAGATGGCGTTCGCGTTCGGGCCGGACGCCCCCGACACCTATACCCTCCGGCTGACGCCGAAGGGCGAGGAGACGCAAACGCTGGAGGGTCTCCCGTTCTGGGAGGAGCAGTTCGCCGTCTGCACCTGGTTCGGCTTCTCCAGCCAGGACGACGAGAAGGCCGCCTACTACGTGGACAACTTCTCCCTGAACCTCCGGAGCGAAAACGAGTGAGCGGCTCGCCGGCGATGGGAGTACAAAGCGTCCGCCAAACGCCGACGATGGGAGGGGCCGATTCCATGGCAGACATCCTCGACAGACACACCCGACAATCGGTCCGGTTCGCGACGCTGCCCCGGATGAATCGGAGGAATGCGCTCCTCTGGCTCGGGTGGGGAGCCATGCTCGCGCTCCTCTCCCTCACGCCGGGGACGCTGCTCCATACGCTCGTGCTCTTCGTCGGTGTCCTCCCGCTGCAATTTTTCCTGCCGCTCGACTTCTCGGACTGCGTCCACACGAAGAAGGGTCGATAGCGCAGGGCGAAGGCTCAGGCATTGAGACGTCCGATGCTGCGTTGCTTTCCCCGTCCCGCTCCGATGGCATCTCCGAGGGAGCTCCACGTGTCACGTGGATCGAATCTCAGGAAAGCCGCCTCGATCGCCTTCCTCGAGCCACCACACTCGCACGCCCTCTTCGTCTATTGCACCATCGATGACACTTGAGATGTGACCAAGCGCCAACTCCAGTGCCTGGATCGCGTCGACTCCGTAGCATTTCCCGTGGCCGATATCCACACCGGGAAGGTAGTAATGGCATACGCAATCGTCTCCTGCCTGCTCGATCGGACCGACGACCACGGTCGCGGCTTGACGCACTCCGCCCATTTCAATGTTGATGCGACGCTCGAGTCTCATCGAAAACCTTTCCACTCGTGTGGTTTCAAGAGCCGCTTGTTGTTTCCCGAGTGCCCGTCGCTCGTCCGTGAGGCCGAGTCGACGGGAAGAAGGCCGAGCTCCTCAGGCGGATGATGCGGGTCGAGCGAGCTGTTGGGACGAGCATGTTTGCCCACATCCCGGATTCGCAAACCCGCCGCTTATTCGGCGGCGACCCGAAAGGAGAAGATCTTCCCACGTCTTTTTAACTTCAGGCGTTGGCACTCCGTCGGGACGCGTCGGCTCCAAAGC
>CAZQQP010000141.1:0-2003 GCA_964595475.1 uncultured Planctomycetaceae bacterium
CTGCGACTCCACCAGCTTGTCCAGCTTCTGCCCCTCCTGGTGGACGAATTGAAGGTCCGCCGCGTGGCTCGCGAGCCAGAGGATCAGCTCGTCCAGGAAGAGGATCAGCGCGTCGTAGCCGAGGCCCGCCGCGTGGCGGCTGATGACCGAGAGACCCTGGTCGAGCGGGAGATATGCCTCGTCGGTGCCCTGGGCCATCTGGTGGTACGCCTGGAACCATGTGCTGACGAGATCTCCGACGAGCTTCGTCCGCTGCTCGTCGTTCGGCGGGGCGTTCCGGGCGTTCTCGTAGCTCGCCGCGTCCCATCCGGTCTCGAGGTCGCCCCACTCGCGATCGCCGCCCGGCCGGGCGTGGTTGAGCCGGGCGAAGAAGACCTCGTCCCCCATCTGCTGCCGGAGCTGCTCGGCGTCGCGGAAGAGCCCCTCCGCCTGATAGATCCCCGGGATCGGCGCGTCCGGATGGTTTCGCCGGACGAAGTCCGCGTAGCCGCCGAGGAGGGCGGACTCGACGTTCCGGGCGCCGATCATGTGGTAGGGGACGAGGAGGAAGCTCCGGTCTTCCGTCCAGTCGTTGTGCTTGGCCACGACCTCCGCGAGCTCCGGGATGGCCCGCGCGTCGCGGTTGCCCTGGAGGAGCAGATTGAGGACGGCCATGAAGTGGCTCTTTCCGCTCCCGAAGCTTCCGTGGAGGTAGCACGCCTTGCTCGATCGGGTCTCCACCGCCCCGCGGATGAAGCTGAGCGCGTCGTCGAAGCAGGACACGAGCTGGGGCGTGACCACGTACTCCGCGAGGGTCTCCTTCGGCCGGTCGACACCCGTGGAGAGGTTCAGGACGAAATCGCCCTTGTGGACGCGGTCGGGCAGGTCGAGGATGTCTTTGATGGAGGTCGTCATGGGCTCGTCGGTCTCGATTCGTCGACTGCGGAGGAGGGTACCAGACCGTCCCCCCGGCGAGCGCTTGGGCCTTTGGCGTCGCGGGTCACCAGACCGTCATTCACTCGGCTCGGGCGCTTGCTGAAACCACGAGGGCTCTCTCCGGACGCGAGGGGACGGCCGCCTTTTACCGCCGGACGGGTGCGTCCCATTCCTTCCACAGTCATTCGGTTCCTCCGGCGCTCGGTCACGCAGCCCCCAATCGTTTCCCTCAGGTTTTCTCCGCTACGGTCCGGCGTCGAGTCTCCACCCCTTGCCCTTCGCCGCACGTCCTTCGTCGTCGGGGGCTCCGTCCGACGGGGCTCGGCCTCCCCCGTCGCGTCCCGTCGGGTTCGCTCATCGCGGAAGCCCCACGCATTTCGCCGATGGCGCCGATTCGGAGGGCCCGACCGAGAGCGTCCGCTCGAACGAGCTCCTGCGCTTGGGCCCGAGGCAGATCGCCCGCGCCCTCTCATGGTGCTCCGCCTTGGGAGAACTCGGCGTGTAGAGCCACAGCTGCCCCGCCATGTCCAGCTCGAAGGCCCGCATGGCCGTGACCGCATGGTGCCGACGGTGGGGCAGAAGCTCCTGTGGCAACAGAGGCCGTCGGGAGCGGGGTGGTCCGCGCCGGCGGGGCGGGCGCCGCCGGCTTGGGACACGGAGGCTCGTGGAGCCGTCGCGCGTCGCCGTGCCGGCTACGATGCCCACGGTGACGGGTCGTGACAACGCGGACGGACCGGTGATGCGAAGAGGAGCCGGTCGCCGTCCGCTCGGAGCGAACGATGGAGCTCGATTTTGCGACCATGGCCTTCTGCGCCGGGGCGGCGTCGCTGCTCGCGGGCGGTTGGATCGCGTTGCTCGCGGTCGGCCACCGCGAGGAGCGCTCGCTGTGGTGGTTCGTGGCGGGCGCGGTGAGCGGGACGGTGGGCCTGTTCGGCTTCTGGACCATGGATCCGCCGCGGCCCGTCGGCCCGCGGATCGCGGCCAACCTGCTGCTCGTGGCGGACCACACGGCCTTGTGGATCGGCTTCCGGATGCTGTTCGACCGGCGCGGCAGACACGCCCTCCTCCTCGCCGCGGTTGCCCTCGGC
>CAZQQP010000141.1:2013-10376 GCA_964595475.1 uncultured Planctomycetaceae bacterium
GTGCCGCCGCCCTCGCGTTTCTCGGCGTCTGGCTCGCCGGCGACGCATTCGCCGCACGCGTCTGGGTCTACACCGCGGCCACGTCCGTGCCCTCCGCCGCGCTCGTGGCGACGCTGGTCGGTCCGTCGACGGACTACGCGCGATTCGAGCGATGGGCCGGCGCTCGGATCACGCTCGCGGTTCTCTTCGCCCTCCACGCGCTGTTCCTCCTCGGCCGGGCGGTGAGCGTCGAGATGGCCAGTGAGCGGGCGGTCGCCGACTGGGTGGACCCCAGCCCGCTCCACACGGTCGGCATGTTCGAGGGCGTGCTCTTCTCCGGAGCGCTCGCGTGGGGCGTCGCGGCGATACACGGCCAGAAGCTGGCCCGACGGCTCGACCGGGTGGCGCGGGAGGACCCGCTGACCAAGGTCCCCAACCGCCTCGGCTTCGAGGACCTCTTCCGCGGTGCCACCGAACGACGGCGGCGGGAGGACACGTCGTTCGCGGTGGTGCTCTTGGACTTCGACGGGTTCAAGCGGATCAACGACCGCTACGGCCACGCCGCCGGCGACGCGGCCCTCGAGGCGATCGCCCAGTCGCTCCTCCGTCAGCTCCGGCCGAGGGACCACATCGCCCGCCTCGGCGGCGACGAGATGCTCCTGCTGCTCTACGGCGCCGGGGGACACGACGCGATCCGCGTGGTCGACCGGCTGCTGTCCAGCCTTCCGCCGCTGACGTTCGCCGGCGAGCGGGTCGAGACGGGCTTCAGCGCAGGTGTGGCGATCTGCCCACGCGACGGGGAGGAGCTCGAGGCGCTGTACGCCAAGGCGGACCGCGCCATGTACGAGGCGAAGCACACCCGGCCGGGCCATTGCGTGGACGCGGAGCGCGTCGAGCGGACGGAGGTTCCGGACAACGTTTCGCGATCCATGACGCCGTCGTGAGCGCTGGCGGGGAGGCGCCTTCCTTGCGCGCCGTCGGGGCGGGGAGTCGATCGCTCCTTCTTCGGATCGTCTCGGCTCTTTCACGAGCTCTTTGACAGCTCGACGCTCATCCCTTCCACGCTCGGGCCTCGGCCGGCCGCCTTCCGCCTTGCGTGGATCGGCCCGCCGTCGTCTGCTACGGGCCCAGCGGCTCAATCGGCTGCTCGGGAGCGTTACCGCTATGGAGTCTCCGCCAGTGGGAGACACCTCGCCGCTTTCTCGGACGGTACGCCACGCTTCCCGGGCGGCGGACCGGAGAAAAACCAATCACAGAGGCCGAAGAGGTACGCAGAGGGAAGAGGACCAGGAGCGACGTAGGAAGAGATCGATTGCCACGACAGAAGGGGCGGCTGCGGCGGGCGTCTGGTGAGGGCCGCAGGGAAAGAACAAGTCGACCCGCGAGGGCGTCGACTGGGTGTTCTTTCCCTCCGTCCTTCACCAGACGCCACGGGGGGCCTCAGAAGGCCCCACGCAGAGGCCGGCAAACGGCGTGGAAGAGAAGGCCGATTCTCGATCCGAGTCTCGTCCATGGTCGCATGGTGGCCTTCTCTTCCACGCCCTCTGCCGCCTCCGCCCCAGCCACCCGTGTGTGCCTTGGACGTGTGAAGTACGCGGACGCCTCCTTCCCCTCTGCGTCCCTCGGAGTCCTCGGTGGTTCATGCTCCGAATCCTTTGAGGGTTGATTCCACGCGATGCGATGGGGCTAAGAGACAGCCCGCCGGGAGGGGGAGCGCCGGGCCGCGGGGATGATGCGGACTGGGTTCACGGCGTTGGGTGCTACCCGGCCGGCAGCACGGGCAAGCCCGCGGACGGGCACCGGCGGCATCCCGCGGGGACTTGCCCGTGCCACCCGAGGAGACGTGCCACCCAAGCCAAGACGACGCCGACGACACGGAGTTGGTTCACGGCGTGGAGGCACAGCTGACGCGTGAATTTCGTGGAGGCCTCGCGAAGCGTGGTCTTCGCTCGGGTGGCACGGACAAGGCCGTCCGCGGCCTTGTCCGTGTGAGCCGGCTCAGAGCGGCACCACGCGCCCGTCGAGCCCGCCCCAGGGAACACGCGTGTGCGAGACGGGAGAAGACCTTCGTCACGGGGTTGAGGGCCGATGCGTAGGCCGGACCAATGACCAAGAACATAAGGCGCAGGAATCGCCATGTTGTGGGAGAGACCCCCGGGAGCTCCTTCGCGCTTGCGAAGTCATTTCCGGCCGCGGCGATCGCAGCGATTCGCCCTTGCACGTCGACGGACCGTCCGGAGAATTGGGCCGTCACGGCGCTTACGCCGGCATTGGAGCTGACAGGAGTTTCTCGATGCGACGACGGTTCTTCTCGTTCACGCTGCTCGCCGCTTGTCTTCTCGCCCTCCCGGCGACGGGGGCGGCCAAGCCCAACATCGTCTTCATCTTGGCGGACGACCTCGGCTACGGAGACGTCGGCGCGTACAACCCGGACTCCAAGATCCCCACGCCCCACCTCGACGGGCTGGCGGAGGAAGGGCGTCGCTTCACGGACGCCCACGCTCCGGGGTCGGTGTGCGTGCCGACGCGGTACGGTCTCCTCACCGGCCGCTACCCGCTCCGCAACGACCGCTCGTGGAAGAAGGAGCCGGTGATCAAAAAGGACCGGGTCACCCTCGCTTCCTTCCTCCGGGACGCCGGCTACCAGACCACCATGGTGGGCAAGTGGCACCTCGGCTTCGAGGGCGGCATTCGCTTCGAGTGGGACCGTCCGCTCCGCGGCGGTCCCGTGGACCGCGGCTTCGCGGCGTACTTCGGCATGCACGCGTCGCTGGACATCCCGCCCTACTTCTACATCCAAGGGGACAGACCGCTCGCCGCCCCGACGAACAAGGCCGACGACCGCGGGCCGGAGGCGGACCACTGGACGCGCATCCAGGGTCCCTTCCGGCGGGCGGGCGGACGGTCGCCCGGCTTCCACCACGAGGACGTCCTCCCCCGGTGGCGGGAGGAGGCGGTCGCCCGGATCGAGCGATGGGGGCGGAGCAAGGCGGACCGTCCGCTGTTCCTCTACCTCGCCCTGACGGCGCCCCACACGCCCTGGCTGCCCTTGCCGTCGTACCAGGGGGAGAGCGGCGCCGGGAGCTACGGCGACTTCGTCATGCAGGTGGACGCGGTGGTGGGCGACGTCCTCGCGGCCCTCGACCGAGTCGGGGCGAAGGAGAACACGCTGGTCGTCTTCACCAGTGACAACGGGCCCGTCTGGTATCCCAAGGACACGAAGCGCTTCGGCCACTCCTCCACCGCCCACTTCCGCGGGATGAAGGGCGACGCGTGGGAGGGCGGCCACCGGATGCCCTTCCTCGTCCGCTGGCCCGGCCACGTGCCGGCGGGCACGTCCACGGACCAGACCCTCTCCTTCACGGACATGCTCGCGACCTTCGCGGCGGTGACGGGGAAGGACCTCCCGAAAGGCGCCGGCCGGGACAGCGTGAACATGCTCCCCGCGATGCTCGGCGAGGCGGAGGAGCCCCTCCGCCGGACGACCGTCCATCAGGCGACGGGCACGCTCGCGCTGCGGATGGGCAAGTGGAAGCTCATCCCCACCCAGGGCAGCGGCGGCTTCATCGGCCGCCCGTCGGCCCGGCCGCCGGAGGACGCCCCGCCGGGTCAGCTCTACAACCTCGAGGAGGACCCGGGCGAGACGAACAACCTCTACGAGGAAAAGCCCGACGTGGTGAAGCGGCTGAAGAAGGAGCTGTCGCGGATCAAGCGCGGCTCGTGACGGTGTCTCCCCTTCGCCCGCGCCGCTCGAGGAGGCGGTTGACCGATGTCCCACGAGCTGAAGCCCACCTGGGCGGATCGCCTCAAGCAGCTGGTTCCCTTCGGCCTCGGCCAGCGGAAGCCCCGCCACTACCGCGACATGCTCCGCGTGGCGTGGGAGAACCGCGACAACCTTCGCTACGGGTGGCGGGTGCTCCGCTACGGCGTCTGCGACGGGTGTGCCCTGGGTGTCGCGGGCTTCCGCGACTGGACGATGGACGACGTGCACCTGTGCATGACCCGTCTCAACCTGCTTCGGCTGAACACGATGGGGCCGCTCGACCCCGACGCCCTCGCGGACGTCTCCCGCCTCCGCGGTCAGTCGAACCGCGCTCTCCGGGGTATGGGACGGCTCGCCTATCCGATGCGTCGCCGCCACGGCGAGGCGGGCTTCACCCGGATCCCGTGGGAAGAGGCCTACCGCCGGATCGGCGAGCGGATCGCGGCCACGGACCCGTCCCGGCTCGCCTTCTACATGACCTCCCGAGGGATGACCAACGAGGTCTACTACGTCGCCCAGAAGGTCGCCCGCTACCTCGGGACCAACAACATCGACAACGCCGCCCGCATCTGCCACTCGCCGTCGACCGCGGGGCTGAAAGGCTCCCTCGGCGTCGCCGCGACGACGTGCAGCTATCGCGACTGGTACGAGGCGGACCTCGTCGTCTTCATCGGCGCCAACCCGGCGAACGACCAGCCGGTCGCCATGAAATACCTCGACGGCGCGAAGAAGCAGGGGACCAAGGTGGCGCTGGTCAACCCGTATCGGGAGCCGGCCATGGAGCGCTACTGGGTCCCCTCCACGCCCCGCTCCGCGCTCTTCGGAACCCACATCGCGGACTGGTGGTTTCCCGTCACGGTCGGCGGCGACGTCGGCTTTCTCTACGGAACCGTCAAGGCTCTCATCGAGAACGACTGGTATGATCGCCGCTTCGTCGAGGAACACTCGGAGGGCTTCGACGCGCTTCGGCAGGCGGCGGCGTCGCTGTCGTGGGAGGATCTGGAGGCCCAGTCGGGCGCCACCCGCCAGGCGATGGTGGAGCTCGCGGAGCGTCTCCACGCCGCACGCAGCGCCGTCCTCGTCTGGTCGATGGGCATCACCCAGCACGCCCATGGTGGCGACAACGTCCAGATGATCGTGAACCTCGCCCTCCTCAAGGGCTTCGTCGGGCACCACGGCTCGGGCCTCATGCCCATCCGCGGCCACTCCGGCGTGCAGGGCGGCGCGGAGATGGGTGCCTACGCCACCCGCTTCCCCGGCGGCCGCCCCGTCGACGCGACCCACGCGGAGGAGATGCGCCGCCACTACGGCTTCGGCGTGCCCGACCGCCCCGGCCTCTCGGCGCCCCACATGGTGGAGGCCGCCGCCCGCGGCGAGCTCGACCTGCTCTACTGCAGCGGCGGCAACTTCGTGAAGACCCTCCCCGACCCCGACTACGTCCGCGCCGCCATGGCGAACGTCCCGCTTCGCGTCCACACGGACCTCGTCGTGACGGACCCGATGCTCGTCGAACCGGCCCGCGAGGACGGCGAGGTGATCCTCCTCCCGGCGCGGACCCGCTACGAGCAAGAGGGCGGAGGCACGCAGACGAGCACGGAGCGACGCGTGATGTACAGCCCGGAGATCCCGCGGGAAGTCGGCGAGGCCGCGTCGGAGTGGCGGATCTACCTCAACCTCGCCGAGGCCGCGTATCCGGGGGCGTCCGCCACGCTCGGCTGTCAGACCAACCCCGCGATCCGCGAGGAGATCGCCCGGGTGGTCCCCAAGTACGACGGCATCCAGCACCTGAAGAGCACCGGCGACGCGTTCCAGTACGGCGGCCGCCACCTCTGCGCCGGGTGGAGGTTCCCCACGCCCGACGGCAAGGCCCACTTCCGCCCCGTGCCGCTGCCCACCCGACGGCAGGAGGCGGGCCACTTCACGGTCACCACGCGACGGGGCAAGCAGTTCAACTCCATGATCTACGGCGACGTGGACCCGATCACCGACGCCACACGCGACGCGGTCCTCATGAACCCCGACGACGCGGCGGACCTCCACGTCAAGGACCGGGACCGCGTGGCGCTGGTCAACGCCATGGGCCGCTTCGAGGGTCGGATCCACACGGCGCCGCTGGCCCGGGGAAGCCTCCAGGTCCATTGGCCCGAGGGCAACTGTCTCGTCGAGCGGATGAACCTCGATCCCGTCGGCGGTGTGCCCGACTACAACGCGGAGGCGCGGGTCGAGGTGCTCGAGAAGGCCTGACACGCCGTTTTCGCCGCCGCCGCGGTTGAGTCGCGGACTCGTCAACGCGTTTGCGGGGACGCCGTCCGCCCCGTTTCTCTCGCGTGGACGCCGTAGCCGAATATTCCGAAACCTCCGGACGCGAGACCCACGAGCCGCCACTTCCGCAGCATGTAGGTGCCGACGTAGTCCAAGAGGCGATACCACGGCCAGACACGGTACAGGTCTGACAGCTTGCCGGGCTTTTTCTGGCTGAGCAACCTCATTTCGAGATGATAGAGCCATGGTCGATGGGCGACACGTCCGCGGTGGTTCACGCAGACTGACGTTGACATCGATCAGCCGACTCTTGCGTGTCAAGGAGCGACCGCTTTTCGATCCCACGAGAGCGGCTCCATGGACGGTCGAGCACCCGGGCCGTAACCTCGCGCTTGTGAGCGTGGTTACGGCCGTGCGACTTCCGCGGCCCGCCCCGATGCAAGCTCGTCGGCGGTGGCACGCCCGCCGTCGAAGGCGACAGGAACCCGACCGGATGGCCGACGATCCGCACACCTCTTCGCCCGAGGCGGACGCCGCGACGAGCCGGACGACCGGCGTCGTCCGCTGGCGACGGGGCGAGGAGCCGACGGAGTCCCCGGATGAGGTGGCTTTGGAGGAGCCGCTCGAGATCCGCGTCCGCGGACGCTCCTTCAGCGTCACCATGCGGACACCGGGCCACGACGCGGAGCTGGCGGCGGGCTTCCTGCTCACGGAGTCGCTCGTCCGCGAGCGACGCGACATCCTTCGGATCGACCCCTGTCTCCGCGTCCCCGACGGCAACATCATCAACGTCTTCCTCGCCCCGCACATCGAGCTGGACCTCGACCGCCACGCCCGCCGCGTCTTCGCGTCGTCGAGCTGTGGCCTCTGCGGCAAGGCGTCCATCGAGCAGGTCCACTGCCACTTCCCGCCCGCCTCCTCCTTCCTCCGCGTCTCCGCGGAGACGCTCTCGGCCCTCCCCGACCGCCTCCGCGCCGCCCAGGAGGTCTTCGACCGCACGGGCGGCCTCCACGCGGCGGGCCTCTTCGACAACCGCGGTGATCTCGTCGCGATCCGCGAGGACGTCGGCCGCCACAACGCGGTGGACAAGGCGCTCGGCTGGGCGTACCTCGGCGGCCTTCTGCCGCTGTCCCGTCACATCCTCATGGTCAGCGGACGGGCCTCCTTCGAGATCATGCAGAAGGCGCTCGCCGCGGGCGTTCCGATGGTGGCGGCCGTCTCCGCCCCTTCCTCGCTGGCGGTGGACTTCGCCCGGGAGAGCAACCAGACCCTCGTCGGGTTTCTCCGCGGCAACCGAATGAACCTCTACGCGGCGTGGGAGCGGGTGGAGGTGGACAAAGAGAAGGGGATACAAGGAGACACGGAGACAAGGAGCGGGGGAGACAAGGAGGTGGCGAGGCGAGGAGATGCGGAAACAGGGTGAGGGCGAAACAAGGAGACACGGCAACAGGGAGTGGGGGAGACAAGACAAGAGCTTCTCACGCCCGGCGTCGGGGCTCGGAGCCGGCCGTCACTCGTCGGATTGGCGGACCCAGCCCCGCCGGGTGAGCTCGTAGGCGTCGGGGTCGCCCGGCGGCCGCGGCTCGAGGGTGTCGATCCGCTCCTCGCCGTTGATGACGCCCCAGCTCAGCCGCTTCTTCTCGAGCAGCCCGTCGCCGGCGCGGTAGACCTCCACCCGCACCGCCGGCGGCTCCTCGGTCGTGTCCACGTCGAAGACGGCGTACATCTTGCCGTCGTCGTGTTTCAGGAAGGTATCCGGCACGATGCCCGTGGTGGCGTTGCCGCTTCCCATCGGGCCCGCCGTCACCTCGACGAGCTCGCCGTGGATCTGATAGCCGGCGGTGAAGTGGCGGTCGCCGGAGAGGAGGATCACCCCCTCGATGCCGTGGTCCTCGATGAACTGGAAGATCTCCCGCCGCTCGTGGGCGAAGCTCGTCCAGGAGTCGATGTGGCCGTGGGTCTGCCACTCGCTTCCCGACGCGATGAACTTGACCGTGGCGTCGGAGGCGAGGAGCTGCTCCTTCAGCCACGCCTTCTGCTCCTCGCCGAGCATGGTCTTCTCCGGCCCCGCCTCCGCGTCGTTGGGGTCGCGGTAATAGCGGTCGTCGAGCATGAAGAACTGGACGTCGCCCCACTGATAGGTGAAGTAGATCCCGGGATTGTCCGGCTCGCCGTACGCGGGGTTCGCCCAGTGCTCCTTGAAGGTCCGCAGCGAGCGGGCCTTCCCCTCCGCGGTCCGGTCGCTGTTGTTGGGCCCGTAGTCGTGGTCGTCCCAGATGCCGTAGGTGGCCGCCGTGGAGGTGGCGGCGACGAAGCCCGCCGTCTTCCGCTGGGAGAAGTAGGCCTTCCGCTGGGGCCC
>CAZQQP010000141.1:10386-11260 GCA_964595475.1 uncultured Planctomycetaceae bacterium
GGAATCGGCGGATTGGTTGCCGCCGAGCTCGAGGACCATGTCCACGTCGGCGCGGGCGGCGAGGTCCGCCCACCCCGCCGCGGAGTCGGCGCCGCTGCCCCCGACGCACGAGGTAAACCCGAATCGCAGCGAGACGGGCTCTCCCTTCGCCGGCGGCGTCCGGAACGACGGCCAGGGCCGGGCCATGGCCGGCTCGCCGTCGAGGAGGACCGCGTAGTGGTATTTCGTGTCGGGCCGGAGGCCGGGAACCGCCATGTCGCCCATGTGGGCGTCCTCCTCGGTGAGCCGGGGCCCGCGGACCACGCGGGCGTCGGCGAGGTCCGCTCGCTTACCGATGCGGACGCTCATCCTCGCCGGCTCCGACGCCTTCACCCAGATCCGGGCCTTCTCGGCCGCGACGTGACCGACCATCGGGCCGAGCTGGAGATACGGCTCGGCCTTCGCCGCCGCCGGAAAAAGAAGCGCGAGGGCCGGAAGGAGGGCTCGCTGTCGCAGGCGACGCATCGGAGGGCTCCCTGAGGACTCGACGTGGGCGTGGAATATCGGAAGGGCGGCGGCCGTTGTCAACGGAGACCGGATGCGGTTCCACAGTGCTGCGGGAAGTGCGCGGGACGGTTGGACCGAGGGGGCCGCCGCACGAAGGCCAAGGTTCCGCGGTCGCGATCGTCGGCGAGGCGGCGCGGCGAGAGGGCTCAAGCCGGGCGGCCAGCACGGACAAGACCGCGGACGGCCTTGTCCGTGCCACCCAATGAACGACACCGCTTGGCGAGGCCGTCCCGCGTTCGCGCTTCGGGTGCCACGCAACGCCGTGAACCAACTCCGTAAGGAGGCGGAAAAGAATAAGTTGAGCCTATACGCCAAAGCGAGGAGCGGG
>CAZQQP010000142.1:0-11209 GCA_964595475.1 uncultured Planctomycetaceae bacterium
GAAGAAGGTCGCCTGCCGGCGCTCCGCCACCATCCTTGCCAGCGTGGTCTTCCCACACGGTCTAGGCCCGAGCACCGCAGCGCCGGGTCGCCAGCTCAGCGCCTGCTCCACCGCCTCACGGGCCCGCGGCCGATCCAGAAGACTCATCCTTGCAAATCCTCAAGCGTATGCCGGATATTCTGGAACGCCGTAGGGATCCGCCTTCACTGGCCAAGGAGCTCGGAGCGGTGGCAGGTCGACCGTCTTCCCCTGGGCCTTCAGAGCCCCAAGGCAGGGCTCCGGGGCACAGGCGCGACCTCTGTGCCTCGAGCTCGGCACGCGCCCGGGGAGGACCGCTGCGACCCGTTTGGCCCACGCTCCCGCATCTTCAAAGATCGGCCCGACGACGAGGAAAGCCATGCGAGCCAGCCGGCCGCTCGCCGTCCGCTCAGGAGGAGCCATGCCGAACGACGGCCATGTCCGACGGATCGCCGAGGAGCTGAAGATTCCGGTGGCGCGGGCCCGGGCGACCGCGGAGCTGCTCGAGGGCGGCGGCACGGTCCCCTTCATCGCCCGCTACCGGAAGGAGGCGACCGGATCCCTCGACGAGGTGGCCATCACCGCGATACGGGACCGGCTCAACGGACTCGTGGAGCTCGACCGACGGCGGGCCACCATCCTGAGCACCCTCGACGAGCAGGGGAACCTCACGGACGACCTCCGCCGGCGGATCGACGCCGCGGAGACCGCCGCGGAGCTCGAGGACATCTACCTGCCCTACAAGCCGAAGCGGCGGACGCGGGCGACCCTCGCCCGGGAAAAGGGGCTGGAGCCGCTCGCGGGCCGCGTCTTCGCCCAGGACAGCGACGACCCCGCCGACGAGGCCGAGCGCTTCGTGGACGCCGAGCAGGGTGTGGAGACGGCCGACGCGGCGCTCGCCGGCGCCCGCGACATCGTCGCGGAGTGGGTCAGCGAGGACGCCGAGGCGCGGAACAAGATCCGGGAGCTGTACCAGCGGGAGGGGAAGCTGCGGTCCACGGTCATGAAGGGGAAGGAGAACGAGGGGAGCAAGTTCAAGGACTACTTCGACTACGAGGAAGCGATCGCGAGGGCGCCGAGCCACCGTGTCCTCGCCATCCGGCGGGGCGAGGCGGAGGGTGTGCTCCTCATGCGGATCGTCGCCCCCGACGACCGGGGTCGGGCGATCCTCGAAAAGCGGTTCCTGAAGCGGCGGGACGGCTCCGGCCGCGAGGTGGCCGCGGCGATCGCGGACGGGCTCAAGCGGCTGCTCGGCCCCTCCATCGAGACCGAGACGCGGCTCGCCCTGAAAAAGCGCGCCGACGCCGAGGCGATCCAGGTGTTCGCCGACAACGTGCGTCAGCTCCTTCTCGCCCCGCCGCTCGGCGAGAAGACGGTCATGGCCGTCGACCCGGCGTTCCGGACCGGGTGCAAGATCGCCTGTCTCGACCGACAGGGGAAGCTCCTCCACGACGACGTGATCCACCCGCACACCGCACGGGGCAAAGAGGAGCGCGAGGGCGCGAAGGTTCGAGAGCTCGTCCACCGCTTCGGCGTGGAAGCGATCGCGATCGGCAACGGGACCGCGAGCCGGGAGACGGAGGCGTTCATCCGTCGCGTCGGGGTGAGCGTGCCGGCCATCGTGGTCGACGAGAGCGGGGCGTCGATCTACTCGGCCTCCGAGGTCGCCCGTCGGGAGTTTCCGGAGAAGGACACCACGGTGCGCGGGGCCGTCTCCATCGGGCGGCGGCTGATGGACCCGCTCGCGGAGCTCGTGAAGATCGACCCGAAGTCCATCGGCGTGGGCCAGTATCAGCACGACGTGGACCAGCGGGCGCTGAAGGCGAGCCTCGACGACGTGGTCACCAGCGCCGTCAACGCCGTGGGCGTCGAGGTGAACACCGCCAGCCAGGAGCTGCTTCAGTACGTCTCGGGGTTGACGCCCACGCTCGCGGGCAACCTCGTCGCCCATCGCGAGGCGCAGGGGCCGCTGAAGACGCGGGCGGACCTCAAGAAGGTGCCGCGGCTCGGGCCCAAGGCCTTCGAGCAGGCGGCGGGCTTTCTCCGGATCCGCGACGGGGCGCACCCGCTCGACGCCTCCGCCGTGCATCCGGAGCGGTACGGCCTCGTCGAGCGGATGGCGAAAAACCTCGGCTGCTCGGTGCGCGACCTCGTGCGGGACGCCCAGGTCCGCGAGCGGATCGACCTCGACCGCTACGTGGACGAGCAGGTCGGCCGCCCCACGCTCGAGGACATCCTCGCGGAGCTCGCCAAGCCGGGACGCGACCCGCGTGAGCGATTCGAGCCGGTCCAGTTCCGCGAGGACATCCACGACATCGGGGATCTCGAGGCGGGGATGGTGCTTCCGGGTGTGGTGACCAACGTGACGAACTTCGGCGCCTTCGTGGACCTCGGCGTCCACAACGACGGGCTGGTCCACATCAGCCAGATGGCGGACCGCTTCGTCAAGGACCCGAAGGACGTGGTGAAGGTCCACCAGCGGGTGAGCGTGACGGTCCTCGACGTGGACCGGGACCGCGGGCGGATCGCGCTGTCCATGAAAAGCGGCGAGCGTGCGAGCGAGGGCGGGAAGAAGACGCCGCGGAAGAAGGAGCGGCCGGCGGACCTGAAGGGCGGCATATAACCCGAGCATCTCGACCCGGCGCCCGAGCGGAAGCGCCCCGACGCTCTCCGCATGATCCGACTGGGTTGTTTTCCCGATTGACGGCGAACGACCGCGCCGACACCCGTGGCGCAGAAAGAGACGAACGCTCAAACCTGCTCCGGAGCCCTACGCCGGCCCCGGAGGTTCAGGTATATAGCCCGGTTCTCCTGATCGGGCGGTCCCTCACCGATCCGTCGATGCACCCGACCCGTCCTCTGCGGATCGCTTCGCGCACCGACGCGCCCAGTGGACCTGAGCGACGTCGCCCATGTAGTGCGAGACGCGGTACTCCTCCGCGGCGAGGCGGAGGTGCTTGTCGGCCTGCTTCGGTCGGTTCCACGCCTCGTGGTACAGACCGATATACAGGTGGGCGTAGAAGAGCCACTCACGTCGGACACGCTCCGGTGGCTTCCTCGCCGAGACCACCTCGAGAACCGCCTCGGGCGGCACCTCGCCCGCGTACATCCGGTACAGCGGCATCATGGGGACGCGGCTGTCTTTCTTCACGGGAAGGAGCGCCGCCTCCGCCTTCTCGGGCCCTTCCACCGCGGCGACACAGAGGAAGTGCCAGGCGGCGTTCTCCACGTCGTCGGGGTTGACCTTGCGGTGGGCCTCGAATTGCCGCCGGCCCGCTTCGTAGCGGCCGACCTCGTAGAGGCTGATCCCCCGCTTCCAGTGGTGGGGAGCGAGGTCCGGGCGGAGCTCGATCGCCGCGTTGAAGTCCGCGAGCGACCCGGCGACGGCGCCGGCGCGGAAGCGGAGCGAGCCGCGGAGGTTCCACCATCGGGCCTCGCGCGGCGCGGCGCCGATGGCCTCGCCCGCAAGGGCGATCGCCTTCTCGTGGTCTCCCGCCTCGAACGCCGCGCGGGCCTTCTCGACGAGCGCGGCCGGGTCCTTCGTCTTGGCCGCGGCGCAGGGGCAGAGGAGCGCCAGGGAGAGAACGAACCAGCGGACGGGTCGCATCCGGACCTCCTTTCGATGACCACCCGCGGACGCCGGGCGACGGTCGGTCCCATACATTGTTCCGCGCCGTGACGGTCCGCGCGGACGCGTGGGTCTGGGATGGAAACGGCCGTCGCGTTGGGGCTTCCACACCTTTGAGCCGGAGCGCTGCGGGAAACCGGCGCGAGCGAGGAGAATGACGCCGCACGAGACCCTCTGTCATCGGAGAAGAAGCATGATCCTCGGTCGTCGGGACACCCGTCTTCTCTCCGCGGCCTTCCTCGTGGTCGGCTGGGTCGCCGCCGGTGCGGCCCGAGCCGCGGATCCGTCGCCTCCCGAGACCTCCGCGATCTTCGACGAGGATGCATCGGGGATCCGCATCGAGACGCCGAGCCGCTACAACGTCTCGGGGATCACTGTCAGCGCCTGGGTGAAACTCGCGAGCCACCGCCAGCCGCAGGTGGTGGTCAACCGCGGGGAGCGGGGTGAGCTTTTTACGCTCTACTCGTCGAGCACGAGCGCGGCGCCTATCGCTTCGCGACGGCGGAGCGGCCGCCGACCGGACGGTGGACGCATCTCCTCGGCACCTACGACGGCGAGGCCGTCGAGCTCTACGTCGACGGAGAGCGGGTCGGCCGGAAAGCGGCGGCGGGAACCCTTCCCAACGGCCACCCGCCCGTGGTGGTCGGGGCTCGTGAGCCGGGTACGGACGTCCTAGACGGCGCGCTCGCCGACGTGCGGATCTACGGCCGGGCACTCGAAACAGAGCAGATCTCGGCGGCGGTCCGCGGCGCGACGCCGGCGGAGGACGCACGCCTCCTCCGGCTCACGGGCGCCGAGATGGCCAAGCGGCTCGGCAGGGAGTCG
This sequence comes from uncultured Planctomycetaceae bacterium, assembly GCA_964595475.1. GTDB lineage: Bacteria > Planctomycetota > Phycisphaerae > Phycisphaerales > Zrk34 > CAZQQP01. The sequence goes on from CAZQQP010000142.1 coordinate 4,472, forward strand.
AGGCGGCCGACTCGCTATCCGACCGCCGCGGACGGCGAGCTTCCGACCGCCGACGGCTTCCGCGGCATCTGGTACGCCAACCAGCCGTCGGGAGACGAATACAAGTACAAGTACTCCGGCGGCCTCGCGACCTTTCCGCAGCAACACCATCCCATTGCGGTCTACGCGGAAGAAGCGAACAAGACCTTCTTCGTCTACGGAGGGCGCTACCCCGACCGCAACCGCCTGCTCCACATGATCAGCTTCTACGACCACGCGACGGACAAGGTGGCCTGTCCCTGCGTCCTTCTCGACAAGCGAACCGCCGACGCCCACGACAACCCCGTCCTGTCGATCGACGAAGAGGGCTTTCTCTGGGTCTTCTCCAACGCGCACGGGACGGCACGGCGCGCCTTCATCCACCGCTCCGAGGAGCCGCACTCCATCGCGGCGTTCCGGCGGGTGAAGAAGACCAACTTCTCCTACGCCCAGCCCTGCCACCTGCCCGACCATGGGTTCGTTTTCCTCCACACCCGCTACGGCAAGGGGCGCCGCCTTCACGTCATGCGGAGCGAGGAGGGCGAGCGAGGGACCTACCCGCGGCTCCTCGCCGCCGTCGAGCAGGGGCACTACCAAATCTCGCGGGCGCGGGGGAACACCGTGGCCACCGCGTTCAACTACCACCCGGAGGGCACGCCCGGCGCCGGCCTCAACTGGCGAACCAACCTCTACTACCTGGTCAGTACGGACGGCGGGCGGACATGGCGCGGCGCCGGCGGCAAGCGGGTCGACATTCCCGTGACGTCCGCCGAGAGCTCCGCCCTCGCCGTCGACTATGCATCGAAGGACCGCCTCGTGTATCTGAAGGATCTCGCCCTCGACCGGCGAGCGCGTCCCGTCATTCTCTACCTCACCAGCGACGGCTACGCCTCCGGCCCCGACAACGAGCCGCGTCGCTTCAAGATCGCCCGCTGGACGGGCGATCGCTGGCGGGTCCACGCCGTGACGGGCGCGGACAACAACTACGACTTCGGGTCGCTCTATCTCGTCCGTAAGGACGACTGGCGGATCCTCGCCGCGACGGAGCCGTCACCCCAGCCGTTCAACACCGGCGGCGAGGTGGGCCTATGGCGGTCGACCGACGGCGGACGCACGTGGGAGAAGGTTCGTGCGGTCACCGAGGGCTCCCGCCTCAACCACAACTACCCACGGCGACCCCACCGCTGGCAGCCGGAGTTCGCCGCGCTCTGGGCCGACGGCCACGGGAGGAAGCTGTCTCGCTCGCGCCTCTATTTCACGGACATCGACGGGAAGCGAACGCGTCGCCTGCCAACGGAGATCCCCGAAGGAACGCAACGCGTCGAACCGGTTCCAGCGCGGTGAGCCGCGGAGAGGACGACGACCGACGGTGTGTTCATTTCTCGGCCGCCCTCAACCCCGTCGTCCGGCTACGTCCGTCGAGGGTGTCCTCTGATTCCGGCGTGCCACCAATTTGAGCGTTCGGCATGTGTTCAATACCGTTCGGCCCGATCCCAACGGAGGCGCCGATGGCCGAGGGCTCGCGCATCGAGTGGACGGAAGCGACGTGGAACCCGGTGGCCGGATGCAGCGCGGTCTCTCCGGGCTGTCTCAACTGCTACGCCGCCCGTCTGGCCCTGCGTCTCGGCCACATGCCGAACCGCGCCGGTTGGAAATACCGCGGCACCGCCGAGCGGGCGCTGGACGGCCGGCCCGTGTTCGCCGGCCATGTCCGCGTCGACGAGAAAGCGCTGGACCAGCCGCGACAGTGGCGGACGTCGCGGCGGATCTTCGTGAACTCCATGAGCGACCTCTTCCACGAGCAGGTTCCGTCGGATTTCATTCGGCGCGTCTTCCACGTCATGGCCGACTGTTCCCACCACACGTTCCAGGTTCTCACCAAGCGGCCCGAACGGGCGTTGGACCTGGTGCGGGCACTGCCGTGGCCCGTGAACGTCTGGATGGGGACAAGTGTGGAGGACCGGCGCTACCTGGATCGGGTAGAGACCCTGCGACGCATTCCGGCAGGGACGCGCTTCCTCTCTTGTGAGCCGCTCATCGGACCGCTTCCGCGGTTGCCGCTTGACGGGATCCACTGGGTCATCGTCGGCGGCGAGTCGGGGCCCGGCGCCCGCCCGATGCGACGGAAGTGGGTCGTGGACATCCGCGACCAATGCAGCAGCGCCGGCGTGCCGTTCTTCTTCAAGCAATGGGGCGGCGTGAACAAGAAAGCGGCCGGCCGACAGCTCGACGGCCAGACCTGGGACGAGATGCCAGTGTCGCCGGAATGAGAGGTGGAACGGTGTCGTTTCCGCTTGAACCACCGAACGAAGACGGCCTCCCCACGCTGTCCGTCGGACGGTGGGCCGCCGACAAGCATCACTTCCTCCGGCGGTACATCGACGCGTTCACCAGGGCGATGAAGAACAAACCGTGGAACGGGATTCATTACGTCGAGCTCTTCGCCGGTCCCGGCGTGGTTCGAGAGAAAGACAGTGGGCGACTATTCTGGGGATCGCCGCTGATCGCCGCTCAGGCGCCGACCGCTTTCACGCGTTTGCACTTTTGCGAACGTGTCAAAGAAAACGCCCATGCGCTCCGCACACGCCTCCAGAGGCTCCCGCAGCCGGAGGCGCCACAGGTTTGGGAAGGGGATGCGAACGAGCTCGTTCACTTGATCATAGAATGGATCCCGCGCAGGGCGCTGACACTCTGTTTTCTCGACCCCTACGGGCTTCACCTCGACTACGAGACCGTCCACATCCTATCGAACATTCGCTCCGACCTCGTCATCTTCTTCCCCGACCACGTCGACGCCTTGCGAAACTGGGAGATTTATGAAGTTCAGTATGATTCCCGCCTTACCCGTTTTCTCGGTCGCAAAGATTGGCCCGAGCGATTGAAAAAGTCGAGTCCCGAAAGGCACGCGGACATTCTGCAATACCTTTATTACGAGCAACTCCAGAAATTGGGGTATGACTGTTCGGAAGAGGAGAGGATTTTGGGGCCGCGCGGGCCGCTTTACAAGCTCCTGTTTTTCTCTCGAAGCACCGAGGCTGCGCGGATCTGGCGCGGAACATCTCAAAAAAGGCCCGGCGGACAATGGAGGCTCTTCACGTAGGTTGTCTCAGCCTGCGGCCTCCGGTGACAACCGTTGATGTGTGTTCCGGAGGGCCGACGCCCCCGCCGATCGAGGCCCGAGCGAAAGACGGCGGACACGGCCGCTCTCTCTTGGCCGTCGCCGAACTCTCCGCAAGCTCGGCTACGGAGTTGCGCCGAGCCGGGTAGCGGCGTGGCTCTTGGTTCGAGACGTGCCCTCTTCGCTCTCACGACTCATTCCCGCTTCCGCCGGCCAGTGACAAGGGGCCACCTCGAGCTTCCATACCCGGACGGCCGTCTACATCGGCGTGCGGATGCCGAGGGCCCGGGTCACACACCACCCGGCGCGGGCCTCGTAGATTTGGAACGCGCCGAGAAGAGCGAGCAGGCTCGCGATCAGCCACTGCCACCACGCTCCGCCGGCCCAAGCCGCGACCGCGAAGACGCCCGCGGCGACGGCGAGCGTCACGAGGCCGCAGACGAGGTGGGCGATGCGTCCTCTTCGGTCGATGTTGCACTGCATGGCTCAACATCGTACGTCCCCGGGGCCGGCCGACCACGCCGGCGTGCTCACACCGCGCATCCCGGGCTTGACGACGGGTCCGCCATCGTTCACGCTATCATGTTCGCGGAAGTCCTTGGCGCCGAGGTCGCTCCGGCGGACGCCGGGCCGGCCGACGGCGTGCCCATCCACGGTGCCTCGACGGTCGAGGGCAGGTGCTCGCGTTCCCGCGAAAGGAGGTCGTGATGAGCCGGAAACGGACGATGCTGGGCGTGGTCGTCTTCGCCGTAGCGGGCGTTGTCGTGGCGATGCAGACGTGGGGCCCGGACAAGACCGCCTCCGCGGAGAAGAAGAGTCGACCGGCGCGGGACGGAGGAAGCGCCGGCGCGGCCGCCGAGGTCGGTCGCTACCGCTTCGCGCCGTCGCCCCCGAGCCGCGACCGCCTCTACGTCATCGACACGGCCACCGGTCGGGTCTGGTCCAAGGGAGCGGAGGAGGCGGCGTGGACAAGCGAGGGGAACCCCGCCCGCGGGAAGGCCGCGGAGGATGCCGACGCCCAGAAGGGCCCGCTCACGCTGGCGCTCCCCGACGGCGGCCCGGTGGAGATGACGGTCAAGCAGCGGCGCCGCCAGCCGGTGCCGGGCTCCGGCGGCCGCCTCCACGTGGACCTCGACGACATCACGGGCGGCCAGGTCCTGGTCTCCGTCGTCGCCGACGAGGAGGCCGTCGCCCCGAAGCGCTCCCTCCGGGCGAAGGAAACGCTGACCTTCCAGATCCAGGACAAGGCCTACACCCTGGAGCTGAAGCACCTGCACAACGTGGCGATCGGCGAGGATTTCGCGGTGATCACCATCCGCCGGGGCAAGCCCGAGAAGAAGCGGTAGGCCGCCGCAAGCTGTCACCCGGTCGAGGACTGCCCACTGGAGTCTCCCGATGTCTTTGCGCCCGCGGGGACTGGTCGTGGTCCTTTTCACCACGGTGCTCGTCTCCCGGGCGGCCGGCTTCGAGGCCCCAACGCCTCGTGCGATGGAGGCCGAGTCCGTCGCCGAGGTGGGGCGTCAGATGGTCCACGCCGGGTTCCGCTCCGCGGGACGCGACTGCTTCCGGGAGGCGCTCGCGACGATTCGCCCGGCCGACGCCACGGCCGGCAAGAGTCAAACGCTCGCGGAGATCGCCGTCGCCGCCGCGGAGGTCGGCCTCGATGGTCTCGCGAGGAAGGCGGCGAGCCGGGCGATCCCGGTGGCCGAGCAACTGCCAACCAAACACTTACCACGATCCTTTGGAGTCCCCGTCAAGGAGTGGAAGGGCGAAGTCCTCCATTCCATCGCGGAGACGCTTACGGCGGCCAGCCTCCGAACGAGCGCGGCCGACGCGATCCAAGCGGCGAAGAAGGCGGCGGAAGGACGAACGAGCGCATGGTGGAAGGCGGAGCTCCTCGCGCGAACGGCGAACCTGCTCGCGGGCCGCGGCGAGACCGAGGCCGCCCGCCGGCTGTTTCGAAAGGCCCGAAGCATCGCCGAGGGGATCAGCACTCCGCTCCCCGTGGTGTTCAACTCGCTCGTCAGCCGCCTTCCCGGCCCGCTCGGCCGGCGCGTGTCCGCGAAGTACGCCGCGCTCAACGAGGGGATGGCATTGACCACGGTGGGCGAGGAGATGGCCGCCGCGGGCTTCCGTGAAGCGGCCAGCGACGTCTTCGCCGCGGTGGAGGCGCTCGCCCCGTGGACGCCCAACCCGTCCCAGCTATATGGCGAGCTCGCGAGGTCGATGGCGCAGGCCGGGATGGCCGAGGAGGCGTATCGCGTCTTGGAGAGATACGCGGATGCGATCTCGTCCGCGAGCGTGGCGGCTCGGACGGCGAGGGCCTTGGCAAAGGCGGGTCGAGTTCGAAAGGCCCGGAAGGCGGCGGGGCTGCTCCAAGCACGGGACTCGCGGCCTGCGGCGCTGAGAACCGTGACGGAAGTCCTCGCAGAAGCGGGGCGGTTCGACCGTGCCTCTCGGGTCGCCGGCCGCATCGGAGTGGATGCGTACAGGGCTCACGCCCTCGCCCGTCTCGCGTCCCGCCTTGTGGAGGCGGGGCGAGAAGGAGCGGCGGAGCGCACGGTCCGAAAGGTGCGGACGCTCGCCGAAGGCTCCCGATGGTGGCGCTCCGGTCGGGAGGACACCGATGTTGGAACCGCCACGCCGCGGGACCACGTCTGGTCCTCGGCGGTCTCGAAGGCGACCGACGTTCTCGCGAGGCTCGGCCGATTGAGCGAAGCTCTCTCGCTGGTGGCCGACGCCGGCTCGTCATCCGTTGTTTCGGCGGGGCTTCGCCGATTGGCCGCCGCCCGCCTCGCCCGCGAGGGTCACTTCCAAAAGGCCCGTCGCGTCGTCGACGACGACACCGGCCCGTTCCGCGGGTCTGCTCGTGCGAAACCCCTCGCCGCGATCGCTCGCTCCCTGGCCGAGCATGGCCGCCGCGAGAAGTCGTTGGAGACGTTCATGGAAGCGAAGGACGCGGCGCGGGCGATCCACACCGGAGAGCTCTTTCCGGCAGGCGACGAGTCGACCGATTGACGAGAGCGTTCTCCAGCACGGAGCGGCATTAACCGACGTTGCGAAGCTATTAATCGCCGGCACGACCGCCCGTTCCCGGTCGTTCGCCCGCGCCATCGCCCCATCGCGTGAGCTGCGACGTGCCGCAGCGTGTGTTTTCGTGGCGCGTCGCGCAAGAGCGCCACTCCGAACGTATCTGGGCGTAACGGCCTCGCCCGAGGAGCCGCGGGGCCGAGCGGGTTTAGCCCCGAAGCTCACGTCCGGATTCCTTCGGCGGAGGCCTGCGGCGGTTCCGCCGAGCGGCTTCTCGGGCGACAGACAGAGAAGAGATCATCTTCGGCGCTCGGCTGGAGCCGAGCCCTCCCGTAACGGTGCTTCGGGACAACGCCCCGCTGGCGCGAGCGGGTTCCCGCGGGGCGTGACTGACACCCACGGATATCGACAGTCGAACCATGGCGGACCCGGTGCTCTGGATCACACTGACAACTCTCGGTCTGTCTCTTCTCGCCGCGATTTTGGCCACGGACGTGAAAAAAAGAGATGAGCCCACGGCGCATTCCCATTCTGCGCAGCCTTTTACCCCTGATTTGCCATGATTCGCGGCG
>CAZQQP010000143.1:0-11119 GCA_964595475.1 uncultured Planctomycetaceae bacterium
GCTGGAGCATGCCCGGCACGTCCGTGAACTTCAGGTCCACGAACTTGATGTCCTTCTCCCTGATCAGCTTGAGCACTTCGGCTGGCGTCATGAAAAGACCTCCAAAAGGAATGAAACGGTTGCGATGCGGCGAAGCCGGCTCCGCGTCGACGAGCGATACGCCTCGCTCGCCATGAGCTTGGCCTTAATGCAACATCCGTGCCATCGACGACGAGCCCGGAAACGGCCGGATAACCGCGGGTCGCACGGTGGGGCCGCCGAACCGGGCCGCAAAGAAGTGCCCGCGAAGTGCGCATAAGCCGCGTGGCTGCTGAATGAGCGCGCAACGCAGCGGCCGGCGAACGGCGCCCGGAGCGGGTCGCGTCGTCGCGGCCGCACCGGCGCAGGGTCTCTTCGGGACCTTACCCTTCCGACGCCTCCCGACCGCCATCGCGACGGGAGGGCTCCGCTCGCGTGGACCCCAAAGACTCGGTCGCGCCGGCTGCGCACAAAAACAGCAGGCCGGAGCCGACGGTGCGGCCCCGACCTGCGCGCCAGCCTCCTGGCATCCGTCCGGAACAGGGGTGGCCTCCGGACGGAGTGTCCAGCGCCTGGCGTGTCGCCCTCAGTAGGAGATGTTGAGCCCGAGCGTGCCCACGACCTCGAAGGCGTCGCCGTTGTTCAACGCATCGTTGTTCGCGCCGAGGAACATGAAGCTCGGGCCGCCGTGGACCGTCCAGGTGCCGAGGTCGTCGGGGATGAACTTCAGCGGCATACTGAGGTCCACGCCCACCCTCGTGAAGCCGAAGGTGTTGTCGGAGTCGTTGGCGTCCTCGTAGTAGTTGCCCAGGCTCAGGCCGACGGTGACGGGCACCGAGAGGGTGAGCGGCGCCGCGTCGCTCTTGATGAGCTGGAAGCTGGGGCCGAAGTCGATCCCGAGGTAGGTTCCGAGGTCGCTGCCCAGGAGCGTGTTTCCCGTCTCGAAGGCGAACGTCAGCGACGGCGACAGCGCCCAGTCGCCGAGGAGGTTGCTGTCGTCGTAACCGACGGTGAGGTCGACCTCCTCGACCGTGTCGAACGCGTCGTTGGGGCTCGTGTAGGCGATGTAGCTGACACCGACGTCCCAGTCGTCGAGGACCGTCGCCGAGACGCCGGCGGAGAGGTCGGCCTCGTACCAGGAGTCCACCGCCTCGCCGTCCGGGTCGCCCGGGGTAACCGCCCCGGTCTGCTCGCCGTGGAAGCTGTTCCAGATGCCCGTGGTGAGCGTGACGCTATTGACCACGCCGTCGCCCTCGAAGACCGTGAACCCGACGTTCGCGTACGGCTGGACGATGAAGCCCTGGTCCTCCTGCAAGACGCCCCGGAAGAAGTAGTGCGTGGTGAAGTCCGCACCGATATCGAGGGAGATGCGGCCGAGGTTCGGCCCGCCCTCCTCCAGCTTCTTCTTCAGACGGCGGTTCTCCTCGGCGAGTTGCTGGTAGCTCGGCCGCTCCTCGCTGTCCTGGGCCAACGCCGACGCGAAGGGGCAGGCGAGCACCGCAAGGCCGACAAGACCCCAGACACCCGACCTCCAAGACCGATACACACCCATACGTCCTCCTTTCGTGGAAGTAAGAAACACAAACGTCACTTCGTCCGGAGCAAACGCCGCGCCAGACCCGCCAGGCACCGTCGACGGGAGCGGTCACACGGTGCCGACCGGGAAAAACACGGAAAGAACGAGACGGGCGTCTCCGGGCGATCGCCGCGCCTCTGAGCAGACACGCTCGGTTACGAGGTCCTTTCGACCGAGCACAGAACGAGCTGCACCGCGACTCAGGTCCCCTCATCCGGCGACGGTCCGCCGGTGCGCAGGATGGAAGCACGAAGAGGCTCGCTGCTCACGAAGTGCGCGCACCGGGCGGCCCACCGCTCGCGTCGTTCGAGCGGAATTGCGGGCGGACCCCACGCCCGAAACGCCGGTTCACCCCGGTGGGCGGTGCGTCCTCCGGGAAGCCCAACGAACGGTGAGCCTCGCTGGCACACCCTTTGCAATCGGAAGCCGCGAGAGCCAATCGTGGGTCTGAACAGGAGGCGAACCCCATGCAGATGATCGAGGCCGTCATCAAGCCGAGCCGGGTCGACCCGGTGAAACAGGCGCTCCACGAGCTGGACGTGCTCGGAGTCACCGCGATCGAGTGCAAGGGCTTCGGCCGGCAGAAGGGTCGGACGGAGCGATATCGCGGAGCCACGATGGACGTCGGCTTCGTGCCGAAGGTTCTCCTGAAGATCGCGGTCCGCGACGAGGACGCGGAACAAGCGATCAAGGCCGTGACCGACAAGGCGCGAACGGGTGAGGTCGGCGACGGGAAGATGTTCGTCTACACGCTGGACCGCGCCGTGCGGATCCGAACCGGCGAAGAGAACGAGGCGGCGCTCTCCGTGTAGCGCCACGTCTTTACGGTTTCGCTCGAACCAGTGCTCGCGACGAGCGCGATCGCGTCCTCGTCGGGGTCGCGACCACGAAGGTGCGTCCGCTCTCTCCGGTCGCGAACGAAAAGCAAACTCGCACGGAATCGGCGGAGCAGCGCAGGAAGAACGGCGTCCGCCGAACGTCTCGGGTGACGGCAAACGACTCGAACTCTCGAAAGAAGGAGATCTCCTATGCACAGCAGAGGCTTGGGTAAGACGGGATTGGCAGCGACCGGCCCGGTCGTATGGCTCGCCGGCGCGCTCATCCTCGCGATCGGACTGACCGGAAGCGCCGTCGCGGCGGAGTCGTCCGCGAGCGAGCCGTCGCTGACCGTGAACAGCGGCTACGCGACGGACGAGGAAGGAAACATCCAGCACAACCCCGCGTTCATCACACACAACCTGTGGATCGCCATCGCGGGGATGCTCGTGTTCATCATGCACCTCGGGTTCGCCTGCCTCGAGAGCGGCATGACCCGGGCGAAGAACACGCTCAACATCATCTTCAAGAACACGATGATCATCTCCATAGGCATCCTCACCTACGCCGTTATCGGGTACAACATCATGTATCCCGGCGACTTTAACGGCGTGATCTCCTTCGGCGGCGGTCTCTCCTTCCTCGGGATCGACCCCTCGATCGTCAGCGACCCCGCCGCCATGACCGCGGAGGGGACGGGCATGCAGATGACCGCGCTGACGGACTTCTTCTTCCAGGCGATGTTCGCGGCGACCGCCGCGACGATCGTCTCGGGAACCGTCGCGGGGCGGATCAAGCTCTCCACCTTCCTGCCGTTCATCACCCTTCTCGTGGCGTTGAGCTACACGATCACGGGCTCGTGGAAGTGGGGCGGCGGATGGCTGGATAGCCTCGGCTTCTACGACTTCGCGGGGTCCACCATCGTCCACTCCGTCGGCGGCTGGGCAGCGCTCGGCATGGGGATCCTCCTCGGTCCGCGGCTCGGGAAGTACAACGACGACGGGTCGCCGAACGCCATCCCGGGCCACAACCTCACCCTGGCGTGCCTGGGCGTGTTCCTCCTCTGGTTCGGGTGGTTCGGGTTCAACGGTGGGTCGGTCCTCGCCGCGAGCCCGGGTCTCGTTTCCCTCGTCCTGGTCACCACCGCCATCGCGGCGAGCGCCGGCGGCGTCGGCGCGGCCGTGACCTCCGTCTTCGGCGGGGAGAAGCCGGACGTGACCATGGCGCTCAACGGCGTGCTCGCGGGGCTGGTCGGGATCACCGCGGGGGCGGATCAGATGGCGATCTGGGAGTCCATCATCATCGGCCTGGTCGCGGGCGTGATCGTCTACTACTCCGTCCTCTTCGTGGACGCGATACTCAAGGTGGACGACCCCGTCGGCGCCATCAGCGTGCACCTCGTCTGCGGCATCTGGGGGACGCTGGCGGTCGGCCTCTTCGGGAACCTCGCGGGCGGCATGCAGATCCTCTACCAGCTCGCGGGGATCGCGTCCATCGGCGCCTTCACGCTGCTGTTCACCTTCGTGGTGGGCGGTGCCCTCAAGGCGGTCGCCGGCCTCCGCGTCGGGGACAACGAGCAGGTGGAGGGTCTGGACCTCGGCGAGCACGACATGGCGTGCTACCCCGACTTCCAGCCGACCTTCGTGAAGAGCTACCACCTCCGTGAGGCGTGAGGAGCGCCGCGGACTACCTCCCCCGTCGCGGCGGAGACCCCGCCGCGGCGGGTTTTTCTGTGGCCTTCAACCGCTCCTGGGATCGCTTTGCGAAGGGAGCTTGAAGGCCACCCGACTGAGATAGGAGCGACGACGATGCGTGCGGGCTTTCTCATCGATATGGACGGGGTCATCCACCGCGGCAACGACCTGATTCCGGGCGCCGACCGGTTCATCGGACGTCTCCAGGCCGAGGGAATTCCCTTCCTGTTCCTGACGAACAACAGCCAGCGGACCCGCCGCGACGTGGCGACGCGGCTGAGCCGGATGGGAATCGACGTCGGTGAGGAGACCGTCTTCACGTGCGCCATGGCGACCGCTCGCTTCCTCGCGACGCAGAAGCCGCGAGGGACCGCGTACGTCATCGGTGAAGGCGGCCTCTTATACGCGCTCCAGGCCAACGGCTATGCGTTCGTCGAGGAAGCGCCCGACTACGTGGTCGTCGGAGAAGGACGCACCGTTACGTTCGAGCGGCTGGAGCACGCGGTGAACCTCATTCACGGCGGGAGCAAGCTCGTCGCCACCAACCTCGACGCGAACTGTCCGACGCGGAGCGGGCTGCGGCCCGGGTGCGGGGCGATCGCGGCGCTGCTCGAGACCGCGGCCGACACGCGTGCGTATTCCGTGGGGAAGCCGAGCCCGATCATGATGCGGGCGGCGAGGAAGGAGCTCGGGTTGCGGACCGCCGAGACCGCGATGATCGGGGACAGCATGAGCACGGACATCCTCGGGGGGATGCAGATGGGCTACCGCACCGTCCTGACGCTCTCCGGAAGCACGGACCGGGAGGATCTCGACCGATACGCGTACAGCCCGGACCACGTCGTCGACTCGGTGAGCGAGCTCGCCACGGACCCGTGGCCCTTCCCCGATGAGCCGGTTCCCCGACCCGCGTGACCGCGGGTCTCGCGCCGAGCCGACCGCCGGGCCTACGGCGTCTCGCGGAGGCGGAAGGCGAAGAGCTTGGCCCGGTCGATGTGGAAGCGGAGCCGAACCGGTCGACCCGCGTGCTCGCCCAGGTCGCCGTTGCCCTCCCACGTCACCCGGTGGCGGACGGCGTCGCCCGTGAACGTCTCGCACGCCTCCTTGTCGAGACCCTCCAACGGCTCCTTCGTCTCGGCATCGAGCACTTCGACGGCGACGCCGCCCCAGCCTTCCCCCGCGTACTTGTCCCGTCCGCTGGCGTTGATGAGCAGCCGGTCGCCCTCGAAGACGATCGGCCTCGTGGTGAGCGTGCCGCGGCCCGTCACTGCCACGAAGCCGTCCAGCCGCAGGCGGGCGAGGCAAACCTGGCCCGTCTGGCCCTCCCCGCGCTTGTAGAAGCTGTGCTTGCCGCCAAAGCCCTGGTAATAGATCCAGATCTCCCCCTTTTTCCGCCGGACGAGGATGGACTGCATCGGGTAGATCAGGTCGTCGTCCACGGCGCCCTCCGGGCCGGTCGGGATGAACGGCCGCCTCGAGACCCGATGGAACTTCTTTCCGTCGCGGCTCCAGAGGAGCTGGACGTCGATCTTGTCCAGCCAGCGGTTCCGGGCGCGTCCGGTGTCCATGCCGGCGGGAATGCGAAGCCCCGCCGCCTCCGTGGTGTGGTAGACCGCCGCGAGCCCGACGTAGCCGCCCGCATAGGGGAGGACGGACATCGTGTAGAAGTTCCGGCTGATGTCGGGGTCCCCTCGGTAGGTGTTGAAGCAGACGTGAGCCTTCTCCGGATCCCGCTTGCTTCGCGGGGCGTCCCACTCCACGAAGTTCTCGCTCGACGCCCACCCGACGGTACGGGTCCGGGCGTCGTCGGGGTACACCCGCTCCGGGTCGAACCAGCGGTCGAGCGGAGTGCTCAGCCGGAGATAGTAGAGATACCGGTCGTGGGCCGCGTCCCAGAGGAGGTTGTTGCTCGTGTCGCTGAGATATGGCCAGATCGGCTGGTGCTTATCCGGATAGGGGGTCCAATGGATCCCGTCCGGTGAATGGGCGATGCACATGCCCCGGAGGTCCGGCGGGTGGCCCTCCTTCTCCGACCCGTAGTAGACCATCTTGTACCGGTGGGCGGGGTCGGCGGAGGGATCCAGGAGGACCCCCGCCTGGGTCCACTTCCCCTGTTTCCCGACGAAATTCGTCTCGTGGCCGCGGTATTCCACGACGCCCAGCTTCGGCTTCCGCCAGTGGATGCCGTCGTCGGAAACCGCGTAGGCGAGCCAGTCCTTCGACCAGTCCCAGTTGACCTGCATGCTCCAGAAGCGGTACTCCCCCCGCTCCGCGTCATAGATGATGTTGCCCTGGTCGCCGCCGTAGGACATGCCCCCGAGCTGCTCCCACGGCCGGTCGATCGGTATCACCGGGTTCCGCGGGTCCTTCTTCGGCTGGTTCATCAGCCGGAAGACGCCGTCCATCTCCGCGACGACCGCGTCGTCCATGAAGAGCTGAGTCTCCGTCCCGATCCGCAACGGCTCGCCCTGGCCCGCGGCGACCATGAGAACGAGCACACTCCATCCACATACGAACCAACGCCTCTGTCTCCACCTCCGACTGTCGGGCTTCGGGTCGCGGACTCAGCGCCATCCTCGTCTCCGGATCGGCCGAAGACAACGCGTTGCACCGACGTCGAGTTCTCTTGGGTCGGCCTTGCCGTCGCGGCGGGCAACGCGTGTGCGAGAGCCGCTGACCTCATTTCGCTCGGTCAGTGGAAGGGCCGGTTCCCTCAAGACGCGCGGCGAGCTTCCGATAGGGGTCCTCGGTTATGTTCCACGCACCAACAAATGGCGTCTCGAGATCGATAACGATGGCAACGACGAACGAGATCGCCACGCCCACAGCGACATTGAGGACCACTCCGACCATCAGATGCTGAAATGGAACGAGACAGATGCTAACAAGCAAGACGGAAGCGAGCATGAAGATGAACGTCTTCAGAACCGTCGGAATCTGGTCGCGGGCCGCCGAGGACGCCGAGGTGGATCTTGAGAACACCGGCGTTTGCCAGCTGTGGCGCGATTGGATGGACGAGGTACGTGAGCACCCCCACGGTCAGCCCGACCAAGAGGATGAATGGATATCGCACCATGCCAAACCTCCTCCGATTGTTGTGCTTCGCGATTCCCCGGACCGGGAGGGTACGATTCTCTCCATCGATGCCCAATTGTCAATCCGTGAACTCGTGGAACCGTCTCCCACCGGCGCCGACGCGAGAAAGCTGGGACGAGCTCGATCCGTTTTTCCCAGCGTTCGGTGGCGGGGCGCGTACGCTCGCTACGTCGTCGTTTCTCCGAGGAAGCAGGCGGAAAAGAATAAGTCGGGCCTATACGCCAAAGCAAGAAGGGGCAATGTTCTTGCTTTGGGTTGGGCCTCGGCCTATTTGCGATCTCCCGTCGGGCGCAGATGCCGCCATTCGCGGACGTTGCGCCCGCTCGAACATCGGCGCCGCATCTCATCGGTGCCAAGGCGGAAGCGGACTTCCGCCTTGGCACCGATGAATAGGCTCAACTTATTCTTTTCCGCCCGCTTATCCGCATCCTCGTCGCGGCGGGAACGACCGACCGCTTGGATCGAGGGGAAGAGCGGTCCCGCTCCGCGGAGAGTCACGGCCCCGATTCGCCGGAGAGCGTTCTCCGGATCTCCCGCGCGCTGAAGGACAGGTGAACGGTTCGCTGCCAGAGCACGCGGTAGCCGTCCGCCGACACGGGGCTCCGGAAAATCTTTCGGGGGTCTCGGCGTTTCGAAGACCTCGATTCGGTAGGTGGCTTTTCTGGCTCCGCCGTCGTAATCGCGCCAGATCTCGACGAGGTGTTCCCGGCCGATCTTCGGCGGGCCGCGATGGATCGTCCGGCCCGTTCGAGCCTCCTTCCGAATGTACCGCGTGCCGAGAAATTGGCCGTTCCGGACCGCGACCGCGATCCGCTCCGCGTCCCGCTTCCCGAAGCAGACCGCCGGCGCCGGTCGCTTGTTGGCCTCATCTCCGCCGTCCGCGACGAGCTTTCGACAGAGCGTCAACTCAAGGAATCGGTCGCGGAGAAAGACGTTCAGGCGGGCGATCTCCGCCCCGTCCGGTCCGGGTCGCAGCGGAGCTCGAGGGTCGTCGGCAGCGGCATGCCCTGCTCCACCGCGGCCGGTGCCCTCACCCGCATCCGGAGGCCGCGCTCGACCAGCCCCCAATCCGACGTCGAACGAGTCGATCGCACTCTTCCGGCGTCCGTCGGCTCCGCCGCGGAGCAGAGAGACGCGGCGAGGGCGACGACGGCCAGCACAGTTCCGAAGACTCGCACCCGATCATCTTCCCAAAAGCGTGGGTGCCCGACCAATCGTCAAGCAAATCAAACCATCTGATGCTATCCACACCCACAGCCGAAGAGCTGTCGACCTTCGGCTCCTCCCGCCCGGCAGCCATAAGGCCGCGGCCGCCGTAAAGGCGGCGCGGCCGACCGTCCAGGATCATTCTCGAGACCGCCAACGAGCGATCCGCGCGACGAACGTGCCGACGAGCGCACCAACAAGGCCGGAAAAGAGAACGCCGAACGCGATGTTGAACGCCAGCTGTGGATCCACGGGCCATCCAGCGAAGCGGGCGGCTGTCGCTCCAGAAGAGCACCCATCCGCCGAGGGAGACTGGGGCGGCACGGAATCCACAGATCGGACCAAGCGTGTCCGCGATGTCGAGGCGCTCGACCGACCGGGGGACCGTGGACTCAAAGTCTTCGAAGAAATGAGCGCCGAGAAACGCGAGCCCCTAGACGGCTTCGCGGGTGAGCAGCCCTCTCACCCAGCCCGACAACGAGCGCCGGATCCAGTTCCGATCGGCAGGTCCTCGCGTCAGCACGGTCCTTTTCGGTTGGTCCGCACGGCTCCAACCGGATGGTCGGCAACTGTCAGCCACGCGGTCTGCCGCGCAAACGGAGTTATGATCGTAGCGGAGCAGCGGCTTCATTCACGGGAGCCGGGAGACGTCAACGTGAACGGACGGGTCGGCCAACGCCCTTCCTTGGACGTCGCTGGCAGACACCACACCCTCGCGACGCCGTCCGCGCCCGCCGTCGCCATGCGCCGTGGAGCGGAGCGGATCGCCACGCCGTGGACCGCGCCCGTGTGGGCTCGGAACTCCGCAAGCACGGAAGTGGTCTTCGCGTGCCAATAGAACACCCGGCCGTCTTTGTCGGCCGTCGCCACGCAGGCGCCGTCGGGTGTCGCGCAGACCGCGCGGATGCGGGCGGCGTGCTTCCCGAATCACCCCGCCACCTCGCCCGCCTTGACGTTCCAGATCCGGACATTGCCACTGATGTCCCCGGAGATGAGGCGGAGCGGATCGGAGAGAAAGGCTAACCCCGCCGGAACGTCGGGGTGCCCCGTCAGCCGGCCCACCCGTCGGGCCTTCGCCACCGACCAGAGGCGGACGGCGGTTCCCAGCTTCCGGCCTCCGCCGGCCGTGGCGAGCAGGCGGTCGTTCGGCGCGGCCGCGACGTACCAGCCGCCCGACTTGCCGGCCCAGGTGGAGACCTTCTTTCCCGTTCGGAGGTCGATCACGCGGGTGATCCCGTGAAAGCCCCCGACGGCGAGGTAGTGGCCTTCCGAGGAGAAGACCACTTCCGCGAGCTTTCGCGGAAAGCGCCATCGGCGGAGCGGCTTGCCGTCCTCCACGTCCCACAGCCGTGCGGACCGGTCGTGGGCCACCGTCGCGAGAAAGCGGCCGTGGGGCGAGACCGCGATATCTCGGACCGCGGCGCCGTGGCCGCGGAGCGTCTTCACCGGGGTGGCCGTCTTCGCTTTCCAGATGCGGATCGTGCGGTCGGCACCCACCGAAGCGACGGAGTCGCCAGGGAGGAACGCCACGTCGTACACCGTGCCCCGATGCTTGGAAAAGGCGGCAAGGGCGTCCGATTCCTTCCGCTGGCTGCGCGTGCTCCGAATGAGACGGTCAAGGGTCGCCTGCAAATGATCCGCGCGGTCGATCGCCCCGGAGCGGGCGGCCTTCTGAATCGCTCGACGATAGGCCTTGATGAGCTTTTTGTTCTGACGCGCCACCGTCTTCCGATAGCGGCGGCTCGCCGCCGCGACGGCTCCGGCCCGTGGCGCTTGGCCCGTCTCTTTGAGGGCCTCGCGGGCGTCAATGAGACGGTTGGCCCGTCCCAGATTTCCTTCGGCACCCGCCGCCCGGATTCGTACGTTGATCGCCTGGAGCAGACGCTTTCGCGCGGACGAGACGGCCTTGCGGTATGAGGAGCGGGCCTCCTTGAGGTCCCCACTCGGCCCGTCGGAGGCCGCCGCGACGGGAGTGACCGAGGCGGGAGCCGTTACGATTCCGATCGCACCGGCGAGCTTCAGGAAAAAACCATGGCGTCTCATCGACGTGACCCCATCGGCAGTGCGTTTACGCGGATTGTATCACACGAACGCGATGGCCGCGTCGTCGGACCGCCGCTCGGTGTTGTCCTCTCGTCGGTTCCGTGATCGTCGGGTTCGGCCGCCGGCGCTATTCGGACGAGGAGGTCACGGTTTCGTCGGCGACCGCTTCCTGCGGCCAGCTCTTGACGCCGGTGCGGTAGGGAAGCGGATCGGCTCGATCCGGCCGGCCGTCGCCGTCGGCGTCGTCGGGGGACTCGCGGGGAAAGGGCTTGTCAGGGAGGTCCGCGATCGCCGACCACCACTGCTTCGCGAAGGCGCCGCGGGTGAGCTCCCCTCTCGGCGGCGCCGGCGGGTCCTCCGCCGCCTTGGTCGACAGCGAGCGGGCGACCACCTTGGCCCGCCACTCCGCGGTCGCCGGCTTATCCGGGCGGAAACGGACCGTGTCGCGGTCGAGAGGGAGACCGCCACGGACGGCGAGGTGGTTCACCGCGACGAAGGAGGGATCCCCCGGCGCCATGTCGGCGAAGGGCCAGAGGACGAGGGGCTCGCCGCCGTCGAGGCGGGCGCAGAGGCCGGCGCGGACCTCGCTCAGGAGCGATCGGTCGGCCGGGACCTTCCGCGGTTGAACCCCGTGGTCGAGGCAGACCGCCGCAGTCGCGCCCGCCGCCTG
>CAZQQP010000144.1:0-4442 GCA_964595475.1 uncultured Planctomycetaceae bacterium
GCAGCGCGTGGCTTACCGCCGCGAGCTCATCCCCGACGTCGAGCCGGACGCGGGGCGGAAGATCCTCTTCCTGGATCTTCTCGAGGTCTCCCGTCTGGACGGCCTCGAGCACCGCATCGAGACGGCGGCCAAGCATCCCGCCAACCCGCTGATGGAGACGGGCCCGCCCGGCGCCTTCGACGAGGACCGTGTGTTCAACCACGGCTCCGTCGTCCGGGACGAGGGCCGCTACCGCATGTGGTACACGGGCATTCGGAAGCCCCGTCCCGGCGAGCCCTTCAAGCCGTGGTGGGACACGATCCACACGGGCTACGCGACCAGCGACGACGGGATCCACTGGGAGCGGACGAAGGTCGGCCTCGTCGAGTGGAACGGGTCCACGGACAACAACATCGTGCCATACATGCGTCACTCCTCCGTCATGATCCGGGACGCGGCCGACCCCGAGCCGAAGCGTCGCTACAAGGGGTTCTACTTCTGGAACTCCGGCGAGCACCACCAGATGGCTCGCGCCGGCAAGTACGGCAAAACATACGACCCGCGGGAGGAGAAGTTCCTCGTGGACTTCCTCCCGTCGCCGGACGGGATCCACCTGGAGCGGATCGAGGGCGAGACACGCTTCCCGGACGACCAGGTCAAGCCCTTCTCCGCCATCCCCCAGTCCATCTTCCGCGACGAAGCGGAGACGGATCGGGACAAGCGCTTCAAGGCCTACGGCTTCATGTCCATGAACCTCCGCCGCCGCGGCACCTGCTACCTCCACAGCCCGGACGCCCGGCATTGGACGGCCCATCCGGAGATGCCCGTGCTCGACCCGCTCGTCCGGGGCACGCCGCCCGTGGCCAGCGGGCCCGAGAACCAGGTCCACGACACGGTGGGCTTTCCCTACGAGGGCCACTACCTCGCGTTGTACCAGGCCCAGCACAGCCCCGACCGCATGCCCGTCGAGCTCGCCGCGGGGCGGGAGCCCGACCACCTCCACCACATGCAGCCCGGCCGCGAGGTGCTCCCTCTCGGCGAGACGTGGGACGCGCTGACCATCCGTCCGTCCATGCCCGTCTTCCTCGACGAGGAGATCCGCGTCTACTACGGCGGCAGCCGGGACGAGGAGAAGGACCACGGAACCGTCCGCGTGTCCCGCCCGGGCCTTGCGACGCTCCGCCGTGACGGCTTCGCCTCGCTCCTTCTCCCGCCCGACGCGGAAGCGGGATGGATGGAGACGATCCCGTTCCTGCTTCCGGATACGCCGCTGACCCTCCACGTCAACGCGCGGTGCGACGAGGGCGCTTCGCTCCGCGCCGCCGTCCTCGACGACGAAGACGAGGCCCCGGTAACGGGTCTCTCCATACAAGCATGCGAGCGGATGAGCGGCGACCATCTCGATTACCGGGTCCGGTGGAAAGACATGGACCGCATCGACGCGGGCTCCCGCCGCGTCCGCCTCCGTATGGAGCTCCGCCGGTCCGGCGGAGGCGACGGCGAGCGAAGCGCCAAGCTCTACGCCTTCTGGTTCGAGCGGGCGTAGGCCGGTTGACGAGGCCGTCGGTTTGACCGTCGCTGAACTGTTCGGCTCGCTGCCGCGCCGCGCCATGTTCCCGAGCGATCCCCCACGATTACAATCCGAAGTGAGATCCCGTGGATTATCTCCGACCGACGGAGAAGCGGTGTGGCCGAGAGAAAGCGGAACAAGGCCTTCTGGCGAACCGTTTTGCTCGCGCTGATAGGCAGCGGTGCGATCGTGGGCCTCGTGGTCGTCGCTCTTTTTGTCTTCAACGAACCTGTCGAGGTTAGCAAGGAGACGACCTTCTACACGGAGCCGCTCCGCGAGGACGGAACGGTGGATTACGCCACGGCCCTGAACCGGAAGTATGAAGAAGGGCTGACCCAGGACAACAACGCCCTCGTCCCGCTCCTCGAGGCGTTCGGCACACGTGAGATCCCGGAACCGACCCGCAACGCCGTGCTCGAACGTCTCGAGCTCGGTGACCGAAAGCTCACACGGGACGGCACCTTCGAGTCCCTCGAAGAGATCTTCCGCCGTGACAAGTCCGGCGCCGACCACCCCAAGCTCCGTCGGCTGCTCCGGGTCGGCTCGTCGAGACCATGGTGCGCGGACGCGTTTCCGCACCTGGCCGAGTGGCTGGAGGCGAATCGGCAAACCCTCTCGCTGCTACAGGAGGCGGCGGAGCGGAGCCGTTTCTACGTGCCGGTCGTCGGTCCGCTCGGGACGCTCGAAGAGGACGCCCCGGGCAACGCGCTGAACTGGGACCATATGGACCGAGGCTTCGACCTCATGCAGATCCGGGCGATGAAGCGCCTCGGCGCCGGCGAGGTGGAGAAGGCCTCCACCGACGCGGCGACCCTCTACCGCCTCGGTCGCGTGCTCGCCGAGGATCGAGCCATCGTTAGCCGATTAAAGGGGCTGGCCGTTCAAAGGCGGGGGGTGGCGGTGGAGCTGGCCATCGCTCGCACTGCGAACGTTGGACCGGATCGCTTGGGCAACCTCCGGAAAGCGCGGTCGGATGTCCCGTCCCTATCGCCCATCCAACGGCAGATCGACGATGGGTGCCGCGTGGAGACGCTCGGCAGGATACGGAGCCTCGACCGGGGCGCGGGCTCCGCGGCGCTCGATGTCTGGACAGACGTTGCCTTCTCCAAGAACGAAGCGATGCGAAGGGTCAACGACCTATATAACGAGGTGCGGTCGGCGTCGCAAAAGGGCGGCCTGTCCACGCGGGTCGAAGCAGTCGCGAACATTCTCCAGAAGCTCACGTCGGATACTCCTTCGCGGAACGGGAGGGACGGAGACGGCGTCCCGCCCTCGAGGCCTAAAGGTCTCGTTCCGTCGGTTGATGGGATGGTCGAATTCGGCGTCAGAACAAGCCTCCACCTCGTTCGGGCCGCTCTCCATCGGGACGCGCTTCTCGTCACGGAACGACGGCTCGCGAACACCGCGCTGGCGCTGGACGCCTATCGCAACGAGAAGAAGGGCTATCCGTCACAGCTGAAAGCGCTGGTCCCGAAATTCCTTGTCGAGATGCCCGCCGACCCGTGCGGCGACGGAGCGCTGGCGTACACGCAAAGCGAGGGAGGCTACCGCCTTTACGGCGTCGGCCCGGACGGAGAAGACGACGGGGGGCTCCCCGGCGAGGAGCGGGGCGATATCGTTTTCGGGATTCCGATGCTCCCGGAGTTCGAGATGCTCGTCGTCGATGGGAACGTACGGCCGGCCCGGAAGCGATTGAGGGCGAAGCTTATCTCGTTTTTCGTGATCCACAACGACTGGTTCGTCCCGGAAAAGGAAACGCCCGAGACCGCCGAGCACACGATCGTTCTCGGAAGCCAGGACGATCCGATGCTGAAACTGGCGATCGGTGCGTCGGGGGTGGCGAAGCAGATCCCGGGCGTCGGCCGAACGTCGCAAAGGCTCAGCGCTGTTGCGGCCCGGAGGCTCAGGCGGATTCTGGGAATCGAAAGCGCCGACGGGTCCGGCGCCGCGAGATGAGAGGTCGGACGGTGAGCACCCAGCGAATTGTCTGTGTCGACCCGGAGGAGGCCTGGCTGCCGCTCTTCTTCCGGCGTCGCGCCGGGTGTCGGACGCGCTTCGGGCTTCGCCGGAAGGCGACGCGATGGCCGGGAGACTCCGCGCTGAAGGTCGAGGTTTTTCGCTGTTCCTGCTGTGGCCATGAGCGGAGACGATCCTCCGCGTGGCGGCCCGAGATCCTTCGTTGAACACCTCCGGGGTCGCGGGACGGTTCTCGCGACCGAGTCCACTACCTGGAGCGGAACCCTTTCGTGAAAGCTGTTTGCATGCAGGGAATCCACGCACGCTGGCGAGCCTTTGCGATCGGCTTTGTGGGGCTTTCGATCCTTTTGGCGGTCGGCTCCGGCGGCTACGCCGAACGCCCGTCGCATCGGCTGCGCGTCGTCAACATGGACGACAGGCCGGTGGCGGCCGAGCCGATCGTCGTGGCGGTGGAGGAGCTCCCGGAGCCGCTCCGGACGCCGGGGCTCGCCGTCCGGTCGGCGAAGCGCGAGCGCGTTCCGTCGCAGGTCGAGGACCTCGACGGGGACGGGTCGCCGGATCAGGTTGTCTTCCTCGCCGAGCTGCCCGCCCGTGGTGTGCGACGGTATAAGGTGACGGCAGGAACGAGTCCGGGCGGCGACGAAGAAGGCGATCGACAGCGCCTTCCGGAGATCACGAACGGATCCCTTCGTCTTCGCGTGCTCGAGGACGAAGGACCGGGCATCGACGTCTACGACCGGTCCAGCGGAAAGGCGCTCGTCCGGGAGCTCAGCCTGGCAAATATCGATGGCGAAGAGAGTGAGACGGATCTTGTCGCGACTGGACCGGTGCGGACCGTCGTCGATCAGCGCTTCGACACCGGCACCTTCGACGTAACCCAGCGGTACATCCTCCACCGGCGCCGATCCGGCCTGCG
>CAZQQP010000144.1:4452-10400 GCA_964595475.1 uncultured Planctomycetaceae bacterium
CGAGATCCGGGTCCACAATCCGTCGGATCGGGCGAAGGAGGCGGCTTTCCTCTCCCGCCGAAGCGTGGTCGAGGGCACGCAGGGGGAGCTTCTCTCGCGGAACCTCCGCGAGACGGAGATCGTCGGGGTGAATTACTGGACGACCTCGCGGCGGAACGTCCTCTGGACGAACCGGTCGACCGGCTATTCCATGGGTGTGGCATTCCACTCACCGCGGTGGGAACGGTTCGGCATCATCCCGTGGTCGCCCCACGCCATTACCTCCGACGGCGTCTTCATCCTCTCCCGGACCTCACCGCCGGGTCAGTCGCCACCCGCGACCAAGCACATCCACCTGACGAAGGACGGCTCGATCTCCCTCGGCGGGGTGCAAGCAATCCACGAGGGACGGGCCCGCTATCGCACGAACCATAAAGGCGAGCGAGGGGCGATCCGGGTGGGTGCGGGCGAGACGGAGAGGGTGGGCTTCTCCGTCCGTTTCTATCGCGACACCCGCGATCGAGCGATCGACGGGTTCGAAGCGGGGGCCCGGCGTGCGGTGGGCGTCGCGAACGCCCGAGGCGACGACGGCGAGTTACTCGACGGCGCCGGGGCTCCGCAGTATCTCAACGAGCGCTTTCGGAGATCGGGCCGGTGGACGGCCGATTCCCACGCGGAGATCACTGTCCGCAACGGGCGGGGACGGCTCAGCGCCTCGCGGCCCGGCGCCGGAATGGAGATCGCGTTTCGCCGCGATTTCCGGGATCCGACGGAGCTTCGGCTGCGGATCGCCGACGTCGCCGACGAAGCCGCGGTCGATGTCACCCTGCGAGATCCGGCGAGGGGAAAGGAATACCCGCTCGGCCGGTTCCGGGAGAGCGTCCGGAAGCCTCTGAATTTCGCGGCCGACGAGAATTTCACGTCTTTCCAGAACACGCCGAGCGGCCCGGGCCGCTATCGCTTGAACGTGAGCTTGGTCCGCCGAAAGGAGGACGGCTCGGCGGAAGGTTCCCTTTGGGCGGAGCTCGGGACCGTCGCGATGGCCTGGCCGACACCCCAACCGCCCAAGAAGGTCGGCCCGCCGAGCGATTTCGAGATGACGGACATCGCGCTGGCGTTCGAGATCCTTCCGAGGACGCCTCAGCAGGCCGAGCGGTCCTATCGCATCCAGGTCTCTCCGGACGGCGACTTCACGAGCCCGGATACCTATCGCCTGTCCAACGAGATCCGACACCGCTCGCGGGACAACGCCACCCACAAGCTCGTCCCGGAGAAAGTCTATCCCGTCGGCGAACACCACTGGCGAACGCGGTCGGTCGGCCTGCTCGGCGAGCGAAGCGAGTGGGGTGAGCCGGGTCGATTCACGATCGGCAATCGCGACCACACAGCCAAGCCCCCGCGACGGAAGATCTCCCCGACCAATCCGCTTTTTCTGTTTGCGCGGGGACGGAACAACCGAAAAAAGGAGTTTCTCGCGTTCCGCGAAGCAATGCCGAAAGCTGTCCGCGAGCACAGCGGCGCGGACGTCCCCATGCGGCTCGCGAACTGGGTAGAAGGGACGGACTTCCCCGTTCTCCCCAAGGCCGGCGGCGGCCACGTCATCAGCGGCGCGGTCAACCTGCCGGCCCTGGAAAGGCTGATGCGGAACCACCCTCGGATCCTCGGGTGGATCGCGGGCGAAGCCAAGTTTCCGGACCGCGTCGCCGCCCGATATCTGAAGCTCGCGGGCAAGTACGGCCGGCGGTGGGGGCTGCTGGGCGGAAGCGGCGGCGGGGGCAACGGCTACCTCGTTCCCGGCGCGAACAAGCGGGTCTACTCCACGCTGGAGACGCACTCCCCCTACTTCCTCAACATGATGAAGAGCCAGAACCCTTACACGCCGTTCGCGGGCTATCTGAACCTCGTCGGCCTCTGGCTGAGCGGCCGACAGCGCCACTGGGGCGCCGAGGCGGAGTGGTTCCAGCCCCACAAGGTCATCAAGGACGCGAACATCCGCGGAATCGACTGGATGCAGCCGCTGCTGATGGGGTTGGCTCACGGCGCGACCGTCTACCGGCTGGAGGCGTTCATGAGCCACGGCAAGCGGCCGACGGGGTGGAACCCGAAAAAGCTCGAGTTCGGGGCGGCGTGGACCCGCGCCGTCGGGCCGTTCTACGTCGACATCCTTGAGCACGACCTGATCCCGACGCGGGACGAGGTGATGGAGAACGTCAAGGTCGCCCTCCAACCGCCGCCCCGGATGACGGTCGGCCACTCACGGAAGACCGAGACGTATCCGATCGATCTCGTCTACGGAATCCACGGGATCGAGGACCACTGGCGCCAGTGGATGCAGCACGAGACGCGATACTACATGGTGCCCGTCCTCCCCGCTCTGGCGACGGAGAAGGAGCGCTCCCGGTTCGAGCGCGTCGTCAATCCCGCCCGATTCGACACCGCCGACGAGGCGAGGAAGTTTCTCAATCAATATTATCCGCCCGAGCCGGAGGACAACGAGGCATTCGCCGTGCTGGTCGGCGACACGGGCGTGATCACCAACGGCGAGGGAAAGGCTTCCGACGCGAAACCCAAGCGCTTCCGCATGAGGCTCACCAAAGGACCCGTCGACACGATCCGCGGGAGCGTCGGCTATCACCAATACCTCATTCTCAAGCAGAAGGACGACGGCCTGTTCATTCACGCGAACAACCACCGGGAGGACCGTACGCGATTCACGCTGCGCGGCGGCGCGGGACTCGCGGTGGAGAGAGTGGTCCCGGCGGACGCCGCGCTGGAGATCGACCGCTCTTCTGACGGCCGGAACGTCACCGTCACCCTCCGCCACGACCATCGAAAAGGAGTCGTCCGCGTGTATGTCGATTAGTCAAAACGTCGTCGGGAGCGTCGTCTCGCTGAGGCCGGATTCGACGACGCGCGCGAGCTACGCCCCCGACGACGCTCGTCCCTGCCCCGGTTGTCGTGGGCGGGGCGACACGGGACGACGCTCCGTCTCGCCATCTTTGCCGGGCCTTGTCCACGAGGTGGATGCGCCGACAATGCTCGCGACATTTGCAGGAGATCCTCGCTATGCTCAAGCACAAGCTGATCCATCCGGAGATCCTCGGGGCCCTGGCGCGGGCGGGCCACCACGGGAAGGTGCTGATCGCCGACGGAAACTATCCCGCGGCGACCACGCTCGGGCCCAACGCGACGCTGGTCAGCATGAACCTCTCCCCGGGAATCGTCGCGTGCACGCAGGTCCTCGAGGCGCTGGTCTCCGCCATCCCCATCGAGGCCGCCCACACCATGATGTACGAGACGTCGGGCCCGTACGCGCTGACGGAGGAGCCGCCCATCTGGAATGAATACCGTCGGGTCTTCCGGGCCGCCGGCCTCGGCCTCGACCTCGAGCCGATCGAGAAGTGGAGCTTCTACGAGACGGTCCGGACCCCCGACCACGTGCTGACGATCCAGACCGCGGACCAGAGCCTCTTCGCCAATCTCCTCCTCTCCATCGGGGTGGTCCAGGGCGGCTGACCGGCGGCCGAGGGCCGCGGAGCCGTCGCGGTCCCCCGTGCCGGCCGCGGTCGTCCACG
Organism: uncultured Planctomycetaceae bacterium; assembly: GCA_964595475.1. Classification (GTDB taxonomy): domain Bacteria; phylum Planctomycetota; class Phycisphaerae; order Phycisphaerales; family Zrk34; genus CAZQQP01. The sequence goes on from CAZQQP010000144.1 coordinate 8,007, forward strand.
GCTGGTCCGCCCGACGCCCTCGCGAACAATGGGCGTTTCGCCGCCGAGGAGCTCCCATGGTCACGTACGAAGCCGTCGACTGGTACGACCTCCCGCTCTACTACGACATCGTCTTCTCGCCGGACACGTCGAAGGAGGCCGACTTCCTCGAGGACGTCGACGCCATCTACGGCCGGACCCGCGGACGGCAGGTGCTCGAGCCGGCGTGCGGAAGCGGCCGTCTCGTCGAGGAGATGGCCCGCCGCGGCTGGCGGGTGACAGGCTTCGACGACAGCCCCGCCATGCTGTCGTTCACGAGGCGACGCCTCCGCGACGAGGGACTCACGGCGAGCCTCTCCCGCCGTCGGCTCGAGTCCTTCACCTACCGCCCGAAGTTCGACCTCGCCCACTGCCTGATCAGCACGTTCAAGTATCTGCCGGACGAGGACAGCGCCCGCAGCCACCTCCAGGGCGTGGCGAACGCGTTGAAGCCGGGTGGTCTCTATGTCCTCGGCCTCCACCTCACCGACTACGAGGAGCGGCAGCCGGGCCACGAGCAATGGCGGAACACCCGCGACGGCATCCGCGTGACGTGCACCATCGAGAGCTGGCCGCCGGACCGCCGGCGGCGGCGGGAGCGGGTCCGTTCCCGTCTGGTGGTCCGCGAGCCCGACCGGACGCGGCGCTTCGAGACCACCTGGTGGTTCCGCACCTACTCCGCCCGTCAGCTCCGCCGTCTGCTCCGGAGCGTGCCCGCCTTCGAGCACGTGGCGAGCTACGACTTCCACTGCGAGGTGGACCGCCCCGTGGTCTTCGACGACCGACAGCTCGACCGAATCCTCGTCCTCCGGAAGCGACAGGAGTGAGCAGTGGCCGGGCAGCCCGACGGCCTCCGACGCGGGCGACGGACCAGGTCATCGGGACGCATCCCCGCTCGGCTGCTGGTCACCTCCCTTCGAAGCTTCCGCTGCCTCCTCCAACTCGGAGCGGCTCGCGCTCATAGCATCGAAATAGACGGGGTACATCCCGACAGACGAGATCACGATAATGCAAACGCCGACTCCGGCGACCTTTCCAGGCGCTTCCGACCAGCCAGCAGCACCGAGCCCGAGAGCGAGGAGCGGCGCAGCCACGAGGTAGCCGAAAGCGAACTGGAATGGGCAGAACCCAAGCAGCACGAAATACCCAGCAACCCGATGCCGAACAACGAGAGAGCCCACACCGAAAACAGACGGGCATTCGATCTGGACTGGCCCATCGGTTCGCCCCTTCCTCTCGGACGCACCGAGGCACGGCTTGCCTCGTCGGCCGAGCTCGAGCAGTTCAGCGAATCAATTCGCCTGCACCTGTCAGCCTCCACCTCTCCCACTCCTCGCGCCCCGTCACCGCAACGCCTGCCGCGTTGGGGGTTCGGAAAAACACGGCGCCGGCCCAGTCGCGTGAGAACCGAAAGGAACACCGCCCGCCAATAAGCATGCGAAAAAGAATAAGTTGGGCCTATTCATCGGTCCCGAGGCGGAAGTCGGCTTCCGCCTTGGGACCGATGAGACGGAGGGTCCGATTTTCGACCGACTGAAACGTTCGCGGATGTCCGCATTGACCCCGATGGTCGAGCCAATCGACACGACGATCGGAGGACGCATCGCGATGGTGAGGACCCACGCCAAAGCAAGGAGGGACGAGCTCCTTGCTTCGGCGTGTGCGCTCAACTCATTCTTTTCCGCCTCTTTACCCCATCGCCGGGCCGATCCGAAGCCCCAACGGGATCCACCGAGGGTGTCTCCCAGGGAGGGAACCCTTTGGGACCTTCGCGACTTCGGCTACGCGTCAGATCGGCAGCCGAGCTCGCCAAGAGCTCGGCGTCCGTCAACCCGAAATGTCCGCACCGTCGTCCTCCGCCGGCTCGACGTGGGCGGTGGCGTTGGCCTCGCCCAGCGCCCGCTCGATCTCGCCCTCGACGCGGCTGGCAATGGCGTGGCTCTCCCGGACGGTGAGCTCCGGGTCGAGTTGGAGGTGCATGTCCACCCAATGAAACGGACCGGCCCGGCGGTGGCGGACCTTGTGATAGCCGCGGATCTCCCCCCGCTCGCGAGCGGCCGCCAGGATTCCCCGGATCGTCGCGTCCGCGGTGGGGTCCGTCTGGTCCATCAGGCCGCCGGCGGACTGCCAGAGGAGCTGGCCGCTGGTCACGAGGATCAGGACGGCCATGCCGATGGCCACCGCGGGATCCACCCAGACCGCCCCGGTCCAGTGGACCAGGGCCAGCCCCGCGGCGACGCCCGCGGTGGATGCGATGTCCGTGAGAAGGTGCTTCCCGTCGGCGATCAAAACGTCATTGTCGAGGATCCGCCCGCTCCGCCAGACGTAGATCGCGAGCAGGAGGTCGAGCACGCCGATGCCGAGGAGCAGGCCGAT
>CAZQQP010000144.1:10431-11062 GCA_964595475.1 uncultured Planctomycetaceae bacterium
ACCGTCCCCGTCAGAAGGCGGCGGAAGGCCTCGACACCGATCAAGATGCCGCCGGTGAGGATGAGCAAGCCCTCCAGGCCGACCGCGAGAGACTCGATCTTGCCGTGGCCGTAAGGGTGGTCGCGGTCCGCCGGGCGGCTGCTCAGCCACACGCTGTAGAGCATGAAGCCGGCCGCCGCGACGTTGAGGACGGACTCCAGCGCGTCGGTGAGGACGGCGACCGAGTTGGTCAGGTAGAAGACGCCGAGCTTCAAGCCCATGATTCCGATGCCCGCGATCAGGGCGTGGAGGGCGACCCGCTGGATACGGACGCTCTGGGGATGGCCGGTGGGCTCGGGCATGGGGTGGGGGTCGTTCGGCTTCTCCCATTCGACCGGCAACGAAGCGCAACTTTCCTACAGTAGCACAATGAGCACAGGAGTCCGGACCCCAACGGTCGACGAGCGGATCCGGTTCCCCGCGACCGGCGGCGGCGATGCGAGCTGGTGCGAGGGGAGTTGCGAGAGCTGACGCCGGCCGGTGGGAGACATGGGGTCGTGGTCAGCCGAGGGAGCTTCCGTCTGCCCGAGCACGTTCGGCGGCATGGGCTCGGCGAGGTGGTGACGAAGGAGCGCCCGATCCGGCGACGGTA
>CAZQQP010000145.1:0-11055 GCA_964595475.1 uncultured Planctomycetaceae bacterium
CCGACCAGAGGATGCCGTTGACCAGCGCCCGGCGGAAGGCCTTCCGGGCGAAGCTGCCGTGGTAGTGGCCGAGCGTGGTCCCGAAGGAGCGGCCCCCGTCCGGCCGCTGGTACGCCCACATGACGAGCTGGCGCCTCCCCTTCATCTTCGGATCGATGACCGGCGGGTCCGACGTCAGCTCCGTCTCGAGAAGCGGCGTGATGCCCTCCTTGAACTTCAGGTCCAGGTAGAACTCCGTCCAGAGCTTGAAGGGCTTCCAGCCCCGGCAGATCGGGTGGTCCGGGTTGAGTTGGCTCAGCTCCGCCCGCGAGGTCGAGAGACCGGAGAAGTCCGTGTGGAACCAGCCGCCGAGGGTGTCGAGGTACTCCTGACCGACCTCCCGGCTCGCGTCGGTGGCCCAGTGGATCGCGGTGAAGCCGACGCCGTCGGCCATGAGGTTCCGGAAGGTCTCCCGGTGCTCCTCGGAGAGCACGATGGTTCCGGCGGGACGCGAGTAGTAGACCAGCGCGTCGGCTCCCTCAAGTTGGTCCGCGGCAGGCCACTGGAGCTCGTTGGAGACGACCGCATTCAGGCAGGCCGCGAGGAGCTCGCACTTGTGGCGATAGGTGTGGGTTCCCCACGGATGGTCCTGCTTCGTCGGAACGAGGACGATCTTCTTCGGCTCCGCCCCCACGGCGGTTCCGGCGAGGATGAGACCGGCCGCGAAACACGCGAGCACGCTTCGGCCCATAGGACGTCTCCCTGACAAAGTCGCTGTCATTCCAAGCGAAGGGCGGATGAGGGTCAAGCGGCGCCGGAAGACGGAGCGAAGCGCTCTCCCCCGTCGCGGGTCGGTCCGACCCGGGAGCTTCCCTCTGCTCTCCGCCGGCTACCAGAAGCGCTCGAACCGGACGTTCCCCGGCCCGTCCGGACCGCCGGAGACGAAGCCCTTCCCCGTCAGGCGCTGCTGCGCCTCGTCGATCATCGCGGGATTGCCGCAGAGGAGAACGTGGCAGTCGGCCGGGTCGAGGGGGCGGCCCGTTCGCGCCTCGAGGACATCGTCGGTCAGCGCCGCCTGGACGTGACCGCGGAGACCCCACCACGGCCGCTCCGGCGGCTCGCGGCTGACCACCGGCACATAAGTGATCGTCGGGTCCTCGCGGGTGAGGCGGAGGATCTCGTCGTAGTAGCCGAGCTCCGCGATCCGGCGGGCCCCGTTGATGACGATGCAGCGTCGCCAGCGGCCGGTGCCCCGGTACGTCCGGAGCATGGACATGAACGGAGCGAGGCCCGTGCCGGTGGCGACCATCACGAGCGTCTGGGCCGGGTGAACGGGGGACAGCGTGAAATGGCCGCGGGGGCGGCGGCTCATCCAGAGGCGGTCGCCGGGCGCCATCGCGAACAGCCGGCGGGTGAACAGACCGTCGGGGAGGCGGACGACGAAGAGCTCGAGGGCGTCGCGGTCCGCCGCGGACGAGGCGATCGAGTAGGGCCGCCGGCGCATGCGACGGCGCCGGTCGCCCGGCTCCGGCGGAAGCCCCACGTCGACGAACTGGCCGGGCTCGAAGGAGGGGACCACGCCCTCGTCGAGGCGGACACGGAAGGTGCCCAGCTCGTCCGTCAGGAGCCGACGGTCGGCGAGCGTGGCGTTGAGCGTGGCGCCGACTGCGTGCGACGCGGACGGGCGCGAGCGGTCATCCGACATGGGAGGGGCTTTCTGCAACCGACGGCCGGGTGGGGCGGTCCGCTCATCGTTCGGGCACGGGGCGGGCGCTCGGCGGCGGTTCGGAGGGTGAGCCCGGCCGGTCCCGAGGCGGGCCGGGATACACGGGCTTCCTCGAGGTGAGCCGGGTGCGGAAGCCGTTGGAGCGCTCCGTCTTCGCCTGGAGGATCTCGCTGCCGAGGTCGAGGGTCAACCGAAGGCTGTCGTCCCGGCGGAACGGGAGGACGAGCCGCTGCCGACGGAGGAAGCCGAGGTCGAGGTCCGCGACGAGGAGGGTGGGAACGTCCATGGGGGCGCGGGCCTGGACGTTGCCGTCGGGGAGCACCACGTGGGAGCCACCCCAGAAGTGGAGCCCCTCCTCCTCGCCCGCGAAGTTGGCGAAGACCATGAAGGTGGAGAGGGTCAACGCGTAGCTGCGGTTCATCCGGTCCCACGCCGCGTCGCAGGCGACGGTGTGGGACAGCCCCTCCCGCGAGCTCGCCGCGAGGACGACGAGGATGTCCGCGCCGTCGTGGACGGCGAGGTAGGGGATGGACAGGTGCCAGCAGTCCGCGCAGACGAGCATGGCGATGCGTCCCCACGGCGTGTCGAAGGCGCGGACCTCCGCCCCCGCCCCGAAGTGGCGCTTGTCGTTGAAGATGCGGTAGTTGGGAAGGTAGATCTTCCGGTGGATGTGGTGGATCTCGCCGTTCGCGAGATACATGGCGCTGTTGTAGAAGTCCACGTCCTCCGTCTCCTCGATGAAGCCGACCACTATGGCGACACGGGTGGAAAGCGCCCGGAGCCGGCGGGTGTGCGGGCTGTCGGGGCGGAGGGTGACGTCCGGAAACCAGTCACCGAGGGGATAGCCGGTGAGGGCGAGCTCCGGAAACACGAGCAGGTCCACCCCTCGCTCCTCCGCCTCGTCGACGAAGCGCTCGACGATGTCGAGGTTCGCCTCGACGTCGCCGAGGATCGGGTCCATCTGGGCCACTCCCACTCGAAGGGATCGCTCGGCCATGCCGCCTCCTTGAACTGCCGACACGGTTTATTACGTTCGAGAGAGTCGGTTCGTTTACGATGGAAGAGGCAGCCGGGATGCGCGGAGGGCGAGCCGCTTCCGTTCCGAGCGGCTCGACCGTGGAGAGCACCATGCGAGACGAGACCTTGTCGCGGCGGCGGTTTCTCCTGCTCTCGGCCGGAGCGATCGGGGGAGCCGCCGCCTACGTGAGAGGTGACGACGTGCGGATCGAGCGGATCGAGCTGTTTCCGCTGCGGTACCCCATGACGGGCTATTTCAAGTTCTTCGCGGGTCCCCACGGGTCGCGGGGGCGGGCGGCGGTGGTGGTGAAGGTGACCGCCAGCGACGGCACGGTGGGGTGGGGACAGAGCGTCCCCATCGCCCGCTGGGCGTACGAGACGCTGGAGACCGCCACCGTGGCGCTGCGGGACTACTTCGGCCCGGCGGTGATCGGGCGCGATCCCCGCGACATCGCGGGGGCCCACGCCGCCATGGGCGACGCGATCGCCCCCGGCTTTACCACGGGCATGCCGATCAGCCGGGCGGGCCTCGACATTGCCCTGCACGACCTGGCGGCGAAGCTCCAAGGCGAGCCCGTGGCGGCGTTGTGGGGTCGGGAGGCGACCGGGCCCATCCGGCTGAGCTGGACGGTGAACGTCCGCAACCTCGACGAGGTCGAGGCGGTGATGCAGAGCGGGCGGGACCGTGGCTATCGCGATTTCAACATCAAGGTCTCGCCCGACCCGTCCTTCGACGTGAAGCTCGCCCGTCGGGTGCGGGAGAACGCCCCGAAGGCCTTTCTGTGGGCGGACGCCAACGGGGGATACGACACGGAGACGGCGTTGGACGCGGCGCCGAAGCTCGCCGACGCGGGCGTGGACGTCCTCGAAGCGCCGCTCCGGCCCAACCGGCTGACCGGCTATCAGAAGCTGAGGAAGCAGGGGGCGCTGCCCATCTACATGGACGAGGGGGTGATCTCCCCCGTCGAGCTGAGGGAGTTCATCCGTCTGGGCATGCTCGACGGCGTGGCGATGAAGCCGGCGCGTTGCGGCGGACTTCGGTCGTGCAAGCGGCAGATCGACCTTTTGCTGGACAAGGGCTTACGGTGGCTGGGCAGCGGCCTGACCGACCCCGACATCTCGCTCGCCGCGACGCTGCAGTTGTACGGCGCCTACGACCTGGAGACGCCCGCCGCGTTGAACGGCCCGCAGTTCCTCACCGCGGACGTCCTCGAGACGTCGATGCCGGTGAGCGAGGGGCAGGCGAGCATTCCCGGCGGCCCCGGCCTCGGCGTGCGGGTGGAGGAGAAGAAGGTCCGCTCGCTGGTGGAGAAGACCCGGAAGGACGCGCCCGAGCGGACTCGGGCGCTGGTTCAGCACTGGAGGATCCCTTGATGGCCGGACCGACGAGCCGATGGGTCATCGCCGCGTGGGTCCTCGTCTCGGCGGGGACGGCCCTGGCCGGAGAGGAAGGCACCTTCCGCTTCGCGGAGCGGCCGAACGGCCGGCTCCAGATCCTTGACGGCGAGCGCCCCGTCCTGACCTACAACCGGAAGATGCAGCTGAAGGAGGGCGTGCCCGAGTCGATGGAGCGGGCCTGCTACGTCCACCCGATCCGCGGGCCGGACGGCGAGGTGATCACCGGCGACTTCCCGGACGATCACCATCACCATCGCGGCCTCTCCTGGATGTGGCCCAACGTCAAGGCGCGGGGGAAGTGGGTGGACCTCTGGCACATCCAGGGCATTCGTCAGCACTTCCGGCGGTGGATCGAGCGAGAAGCGGGCGAGGACCAAGCGACGATCGCCGTGGAGAACGACTGGCTCATGAGCGGCGAGCGGGTGGCCACGGAGCGGGTGCGGCTCACCGTCCACGAGGCGCGGGAGAAGGGTCGGGCGATCGACGTGGCCTTGCGGTTCACTGCCGTGGGCGGGCCGATGGTCCTCCAGGGCGAGAAGGCCAACAACAAGGGCTACGGCGGTCTCTGCCTCCGGTTCGGCCCGAGAAAGGAGACGACCATCACCACGAACGAGGGGGCCCAACCGGAGGACAGCCTCCGGACGCCCTACCGGTGGGCGGACCTCTCGGCCCAGTTCCGCGGACGCGAGGAGATGTCCGGGATCGCCGTCTTCGTCCACCCCGACCACCCGGACGCCCCGATCGGGTGGATCCTCCGCCACTACGGCTTTCTCGGCGCGGAGTGGCCGGGGGTCGAGAAGACCACTCTCCACCCCGGCGAGCCGGTCACGCTTCGTTATCGCCTGTGGGTCCACGAGGGCGACGCGAAGGAGGGCCGCGTCGCGGAGGCCTACGCCCGGTATCGACAGGCCGTCGGCGGGGAGAAGGCCTCGCGGGGCGACCCATAGATCGGCGCCTCGGATGGGACCGGATCTGCATCAGGTCGTCGACGCGGTGGAGCAGGTCGTCCGGGGAAAGCGGGGCGCCGTCGAGAGGGTCGTGACCGCCCTGCTCGCGGGCGGCCACGTCCTCGTCGAAGACGTGCCCGGGGTGGGGAAGACCATGCTCGCCCGAGCGCTCGGTCGGGCGCTGGACCTGACCCACGCCCGCGTGCAGTGCACGCCGGACCTGCTTCCCTCGGACGTGACCGGCGTCTCCGTCTACCGCGCCGAGGAAGCGCGGTTCGAGTTCCACCCCGGGCCGGTGTTCACCAACATCCTCCTCGTCGACGAGATCAACCGCGCCACGCCGCGGACGCAGTCCGCGTTGCTCGAGGCGATGGAGGAGCGGCAGGTATCAGTGGACGGAACGCCTCAGGCGCTGGCCGCCCCCTTCTTCCTCGTGGCCACCCAGAATCCGATCGAGCTGACGGGGACCTTTCCCCTGCCGGAGGCCCAGCTCGACCGCTTTCTGCTCCAGATCTCCCTGGGCTACCCCGACGACGAGACCGAGGTGGACGTCCTCGAGGCCCAGAAGGCCCACCACCCCATCCGGGATGTCCACCCCGTCGCCGACGAGGAGGCCGTCCGAGAGGCCCAGGAAGCCGTGGGTCGGATCTACGTCCACCGCTCCGTCCTCCGGTATATCCAGCAGGTGGTGGCGACGACCCGGCGGGACGAGCGGGCGGCGTACGGCGTGAGCCCACGGGGGGCGGTGGCCCTGATGCGGACGGCCCAGGCGATGGCGTTGCTCCGGGGGGAAGGGTTCGTCACGCCGGACCACGTCAAGGAGCTCGCCCCCGACGTCCTCGGCCATCGGGTGGTCCTCGAGCCTCGGGCGAGGGCCGAGGGAGAAACGGGGCGCCGGTTGATCGACCGGGCGCTCCGCCAGGTCAGCGTCCTCGCCGACGTCGATCCGTCGTCATGAGCGGGAAACCAACCGACCAGCGGGACGGCGCGACCTTCGGGCATCCCGGCGGACCGCGCTCCGTCCCCCGAGCGACGCCGGGGCTTCACACGGCCCACCGACGGGCGCTGCTCGCCGGGATCGGCGTCCTGGCGGTGCTGGCCATGGTCTTCGGCCTGCGGGCGTTCGCCCTGCTCGCCGCCGTGTGGACGGTCTACCTTCTGGTCGCTCCCTTCACGAGCCACATCGGCCTGCACGACCTCCACGCTCGCCGACGGGTACGCCGGACGGCCTTCGAGGGCGACACGGTGGATGTCGCGATCGACCTGGAGAACCGGAGCCGCTGGCGGGTGGGTCGGCTGGAGCTGTGGGACCTCTTCCGGCCCACGATTCCCTCCGGCCAAGCCATCGAGGAGCCGGCGCCGATGCGGCCGGGGAGGGTTCGCCGCGTCCCCTATCGCGCCACGTGTGTCCGGCAATGGGGGATCTACGAGCTGGGGCCGCTCACGGTGGTGCGCTCCGACCCCATGGGGCTGTTTCACGCCCAACGCCGTCTGCCGGTGGTCGACCGCTTTGCGGTGCTTCCGGGGGTCCACGATGTGGCGGCGATGGCCCCACCGGGAGCGGCCGCGACATGGGCACCGGAGGAGGCGTCGATGGGGCGGCCGGGGCAGAGTCCGCTCTATCTGGGAACACGCGACTATCGCCCCGGCGACGAGCCGCGGCGGATCCATTGGCCCGCCACCGCGCATCGCGGCACGCCGATCGTCAAGCAGTACGAGACGGATCTGATCCCGTATTTCACGGTGTTTCTGGACCTCGAGGAGAGCCATCGGGCGGGGCTTCGCCGAAAGTCCACCGGCGAGCTCCTCGTCCGGTCCGCCGCGTCGTTTCTCTCGGCCGCCGGGCGGCGAGGCCACATGGTCCAGATGCTCGCCCACGGGGCCCGCTCTCGGATCGTCCCGCCCGGCCGGGGCGAGGCCCACCTGATGTCCGCGCTCCATCAGCTCATCCAGGTCCGTCAGGACGGCAGCCTACCGGTTAGCGAGGCCGTGAAGCGCCACGCCGCGGACCTTCCCACCGGCTCGCGGGCGCTGCTGCTCTGGTCGACCGCGACACCGCCGCGGGATCAGGTCGCGGAGGTGGTGGACGCGATGCGGAGCCGCCGGGTGGATCTCCAAATTCTCTTCATCGACCACCATTCCTTCGCGTCCGTCGACCGATGGCCGGTCCACCGCTCACACGCCTTGCAGCAGCGCGCCCTTGTCACCCGGTATCTCCGGGACCGACGGGTTCCGTTCGCGGTGGTCGACGCGCAGACGGACCTGGGCGAGGCGCTCGGTTCCCCGAGGCTCTTCGGATGACACGCGCCGCGACCCTCCTGCTCTACCTCCTCTCCGTGCACGTCGCGACCCACGCGTGGGTCGTGGGGAACCGCGGTGGGCTTGCGGTCGTCGGTGGGCTCCTCCTCGTGGCCGTGGCGGCCGGACGGCTCGGGGCGGGCCGTGGCGGGCGCCTGCCGGACCCACTGCTCACCGGCGCCGCGGTCCTCGGCCGGATCGCTTACGCCGTGTTTCTCCTGCTCCTGCTCGTCGTCGCCGTCGACCGCGGCGTGGCCGCCCTTGACGGATGGGTCGCGATCCTTGTCGCGGTCCAATGCCTCGGCGTGTTCCGCGCCGCTCTCGGCCGCGGCGCCTCGTGGGCCCACGTCAACGGCCTGGCGCTCGTCACAGTCCCCACGCTCGCGGGCGGGACGGTCGCCGCGGTCGCCACGACCGGCTACGCCGCGATCGTGGCCGTCTGGCTGGTCTTCGAGCACCATGGGCGACTCGGGGCCTCTCTCCGTCAGACGACGCTCGCGGCGATCCCACCGACGGGCGCGACGGTCGCGGCATTGGCGATCGCCTTCTGGTGGATGCCGCCCGAGCCCTACGTTCCGACGAGCCGGAGCGGCCCGGGCGCCGGCCTCGACGCGAGGCCGGTCTGGATCCAGCTCCACATCCTCTCCTGGCTGGTGCTCGGGGGCCTCCTCCTCGCCGCGCTGCGGCTCGGCTGGGAGCGGCGAACGAGGACGGCCGAGGAGGCCGTCGCGGCCGACACCGGCGACCGCACGGAGTGGCCCCTTCCCACAGTGGGGGCGGCGGAGGCGGTGTCGCTGCCACCGCGGAACACGCGGGTGGTCCGGCTCTATCTCGACTGCCTCCGGAAGCTCCGGCGGCGGGGGGTACACTGCCCACCCCACTGGACCCCACGGGAGCTCGCCGGGCGGCTTCCCCGATCTGCTCACCCATTGACTGAAATCTTTCTCAAGGCCCGATTCGGCCCGGAGGAGGTGACGGAGGAGGACTGCGACGCCGCGGCGCGGTCCGCCCGGGACACGCTCGCGGCGGTGGAGTCGAGGGGATAGCGAATCGAAGCGGCTCGCTTGGATCCGGTCGACGCGGCCGCCGCCGGTCCCCCTGAAATCCTCGCTGAAAGGGTCGAGCGCCCGCACGAGCCGATTCCAGCCCTTTCATTCGGATAGAGCCCGCGAACACGAACGCGATGAGAAAGGACGGGTCGGGGAAACGCATGGGGGTTCCTTTTCGCGGGAGCGTCTGTCGGCTCGCCGGGTCCTCCTCACAGACCCAGGAGCCGCCAGAGGGCCGACCCGCCCTCGAGGTGGTCGACCGCGACATCCGCTCCCTCCCAGAGAAGCGTTTCGCGGTCGTAATACCCCGTGGCCACCGCGAGGCAGACCGCCCCGTTCACCTTCGCGCAGTGGACGTCGCTCGGGGTATCGCCGATGACGATCGCGTCGGCGGGCGTCACGGACGCTCCCGTCGCGGACTGAAACCGCGCCAGGGCGAGCCGGACGAGACCCGGGCGATCCTCCGCCTCGTCGCCGAAGCCGTTGAACCGGAAGAGGTCGGGGGCCAAGCCGGCCGCCCGCAGCTTCAGCGGCGCCGTCCTCGCGTAGTTGCCCGTGACCATCCCGAGGCCGACGCCGTCCGCGCCGTGAAGGGCGTGGACGAGGGCGTCGATCCCCGGCAGAGAGCGGACGCGGGTGTGGGGCTCGTCGAGCTCCCGGGTGAGCTCCTCCTGGTACGCGGCCTCGAAGGCGTCGGCGTGGGCGGACGGCTCGGATCCGACGTGTGCGTCCACCGCCTCGGCGAAGATCCACGGATCGAGGTTTCCGGCGATGCGGACGCCGTCGAAGCTGAAGTCGTCGCCGAACAACCGCTGACCGGCCCGGCGCATCGCCCGCATCCCGGCCCCGTGGGTGCTCAGCAGCGTGCCGTCGATGTCGAAGAGAACGAGCTTGGGCATGCAAGATCCTAGCAGTGCCCGCGCCACGACAGAGCCCACCGCACTCTGAGTTCCCAATCCGTTCGACCGACCCGCCGGCCGCGTCTCGGGGGCGGGTCGCGCGTCAGCCGAGGCCCGGGATGAGTGTGCTCGCCGCCAACCAGACGCCCGCGATCAGGAGACCGACGAAGGCGATCCAGAGCATGGCGTCCCAGATCCGGGTCGGCGTCAGGCTCGGGTCGATCCGCCGATAGCGGAAATAGAGCGCCGCCCCGCCGAGGGCCGGAAGCATGATGGCCTGGGCGATCCCGCTCGCCACCACCATGGCGGCGGGCGACTTGATGCGCCAGTACAGCGCCACGGCGACGAGGGGCCAGCCCGCGCTGATCCAGCGCGCCCATTTCATCCGCGTCTCCTCGCTGCCGTCGTGCAGGCCGAAGAGCCCCGCGCCATCGGCGACCATTCGGGCGTTGCCCGCGGCGGCGACGAAGAAAGTGGAATAGAGGATCGCCCCCGCGCCGAGGAGGAAGACCACGTCCGCGTACTCCCCGAAGACCGGAACGTACATCTGGGAGAGGGTCCGGACCATGTCCAGATCCTCCGGGTTGAGCCCCATCTTCCAAAGGACCGCGGCGCCGAGGAGGTAGAACGCGGCTGTGGAGACGGTGTAGACGACCATCGAGCCCCACGCGTCGATCCGCATCACCCGCATCCACCCGCGAGCCCGCCGGACCCAGTCCGCCGACCCGTTCCGCGGACCTGTGAACCGGGCATAGCCCTTCTCCAGGCACCAGTATGGATACATGATCAGCTCCGCCGCCCCGACGCCGATGATCCCGAACGCGGCGAGCGCGGTGGTCACGGGATTGGCCCCACCCTGCACCCGGTCGGGAAGGCCGAAGCTCAACCCGCCGAGCAGCTCCTGCCCCGAGAGACCCCACTCCGGCCGGAGCTGGATCAAGCAGGCCGAGACGATCGTGACCACCGTGAACACCGCGACGAAGACGGTGGCAACCCCCTGAATCAATCCATAGCGGCCGTAGAAGAGAATTCCCGCGGTCACGAGGGCGACGAGGGTTCCCCACCACGACGCGTCGTTCGGCTTCGCCATGGCCTTCTTCTTGGACTGCAGTCGGGCGATCGAGGCCTCGAGCTGCTTCCGTGACGGACCACTCGCTTCGGACTCCTCTTCGGAAAGCTTGGCGAGCTCCATGCGCTTGCGATAGAGATCGGCTTGCACCTCGTTGTACTCCGCCCCGCGGTCGGTGAGCGGCTGGCTGATCGCGAGCGCCTGGCCGATGCTCCCGACGATCCCGCCCTGCTGCCCGACGATCGCAACCGTCATGATGGCCCACGCCCAGACGATCCAGTTCGCCTTCAGGCGGGGGCCCGGCACGCGGTTGAGGGCGTCGAGCGGGGTTTGGAACCACGTGAGCGTGTAGCGGCCGAGCTCCACCTGGGTGAACACCTTGATGGCGCAGCCGATGAGGATCAGCCACAGGAGGGCGATCCCCGCCTCGGCGCCCGTCTTGGTCGTGGCGATGAGCTCGCCGGAGCCCACGATGGAGCCCGCGATGATGACGCCCGGCCCGAGCCGGCGGAGAAGCCCCGGCCCGGTTCGCGGCGGCTCCTGCACGCCTTCGGCGGCCGTCTCGTTCGGTTCGGCCATCCGACGCTCCTTCCAGATGACGCAGTGTGGTCGGCCGCATGTTAAGGAGGCGGAAAAGAATAAGTTGAGCCTATACGCCAAAGCGAGGAGCGGG
>CAZQQP010000146.1:0-1146 GCA_964595475.1 uncultured Planctomycetaceae bacterium
GCTCGCATGTGCGACGTTCTCGAGGTCCTTGGAACGTCGCTCCGGTGGGAAACACACGACCACTCGCTTCTCGGGTGCGATGCGCCGGAGCGAGCGAGTCGGCGGGACAAGGTCGCTGTCACCCGATACGACAATCGCGGTGTCGAATCGGTCTGTGAAGGCGTCTTCGAGCATCTGCGAGGCGATGGAAACATCCGTCATTTTCTCCTCGGCGGTCGTCCAGGTATGCCCACAGGCGTGGCACTCGACCCGGCGGGCAAGAAAGTGCCCATGGTAAATCTCCGTCCGGCCGAGCACCTCCAGGGCTTCCAGCCAAATTGCCTGCCTTCTTCGTTTTCCTTCCGCGCGCCTGTCGGGCTTCCCGGGTCCGCTTGACGGTCCGCCCTTCACACGAGCCGTAAAGAGCTTCGCAGCAGATAGGGTTTGACCAGGCCGAGCGAGGGCGATCCCGAGCTCCCATGGGTCGTACCAGTAAAAGCGACGCCAGCCACGACTGCGGAGGCCGTAGTAAACGTTGAAACCGTCGATGTACGCAACGAGGCGATCCGTACCCTCGGGCATTCGGAGCCTCCGGAGGCCGCGGGCAGGTCGAGAGTCGACAAAACGCCCAGAGCGGGCTAATGTACTACTCAAAGAACCCCCCCGGAGATAGCATCTCCGGGCCAACGCCCTCGCCAAGAGGGCGTTTCTTTTTGATCCATCTTAGAGCGTTCGGGGTTTGGATGAAGAGGGACTCAGGCGGGGTGCTCGGGCGGGGGGGCCTTGTCCTCGCTGGAGTCTCGTTTGCCGGACCCCGCCACCGGCGGCTGAGCGAGTAGGGGGCATGGCGGGAGCCTCGCCCTCCCGCGTTTCGCCAACCCGGGTCTCGCCCTGTCGAGCTGCGGGTTGTGCCAGGGATGACGCGTGATGCGACCACCGCCGCGCGAGCTTGAGGTGAGTTTCCGCCAGGGGCGTCCGTGGCCCGCGTACGTCTATCTGGTCGGCGCCCAGGACGCGGTCCTCCCCTCCGCGCGGTCCGGGGAGGCGCTGGTGGTGGATCACGCCATCGACGGCCGGCGCGACGGAATCGAGAGCGTCCATCCCCCCGCGTTTCCCCGGACGAGACCAATCGGCTGTGGAAGAGACTCGGGCTCGGGCCGCTCGATC
>CAZQQP010000146.1:1156-11042 GCA_964595475.1 uncultured Planctomycetaceae bacterium
GAGCTGAGTCCCCTCGCCGCCGCCTGACGGGGCGCCGGACCGCTCGCTTGGTAGCCGCACGGTCCCCGCAGGAGGATCCGTATGGAAGGGCGGCGCGTCCGTGAGATACGCTGGGTTCACGCTCGACCGTGCGTCGTGCGGGTGGAGGTCGAGGCCGTGGTTCCGGCCGGTGATCCGTCGGAGCCCTGCTTCGAGCCGGCGACCGTCCGGCGGCTTCAGGAGGTCCATCGGCGGGCCGCGGCCGGGGATGTCGAGTGGCTGAAGCAGGTGGGCGAGGTCTACGTGCGCCAGACGGCGTGATCGGGCGCGGGGCGCCGCCGGAAGCCGAGCGGCGAAGGGGATCGCCGGCGGCGGCGGCATCCGTCGCGGTTCGGTCTCGGTGGGCACCCGGGTGGACGGGCTCGGCAGGAGTCCCATGGAGGGATCCCTTCGGGACCTCGCCCTCCCGACGGGCGCGAGCCTCATGTCCGGTCGACAAAGGTCCAAGGCTGAAGGTCGAAAGCTCGGAGCCGCCGGGGGTGGATCGGTCGAGGGGGAGTTTGGGGGGCCGCTCGCCGCGGCGGACACTGGGTCGTTAGCACGATGCGGATCTACACCGACGCCGCACACGCGGCCTCGACCTGAGAGCCGGGCGAAACGACGTCACAGCTCAGGAGCGTGCCCGTCGCAACCGGGACCAGGGGAGGCTTCTCTCCTGCACGCCACCCTCTTCCCACCTGATCCATTTTCATGTGGATGACCGCCGATGCGGACCCGGCGCTCGGCCGAGCTGCTCTCCCAAATGGCCCCGCTGCCGACGGTAATCCTCTTCGGCCGTGGGTGTCCCAGCTGCCGAACGATGATCGGGCATGGCTCAAAATGTGTCTGTCTGATTCTCCGTGCCTGCTTGCCGCGGGCAGCCGGGACCCGAAGGCCCTCCTTGCCGACCTCGGCCGGGACGTCCGCTCCGCCGACGTTGCGGGCCGCGGCGCCCCGTCGTCGCCGGCCCGGTCGGCGACCTACCGTCGCCACCGGAAATCGGGCGTTCCTGCGGAGGACCGACCCACGTTGTCTCCACGGCGAATCCCTCCGGGAGCGCCGCGACCTCGCTTGTCCACGCCAAACCTATGAGCAGCGACCCGTCCACCGAAGCCGTCCGCACGCCCGTTCTCCTCACCGGCGCCTCCGGCTACGTGGGGAGTCGGCTGCTTCCGCGTCTCCGGCGCGAGCGCTACCGCGTCCGACGGATGGTGCGTCGGCTCGACAGCACCGCCGACGCCGAGACGGTGGTCGGCGACGTCCTCAACCCCGAGTCGCTCCGGGCGGCGCTGAGCGGCGTCCGGACCGCGTTCTACCTCGTCCACCTGATGGGCGCCGGCGAGGCCTTCGAGGAAAAGGACCGGGAAGCGGCGGCGAACTTCGTCCGGGCGGCGGAGGACGCGGGCGTGGAGCGGATCATCTACCTCGGCGGCATCGCCCCGCCCGCCGACGACCTCTCCCCGCACCTCCGCAGCCGGCTGGAGGTGGGGCGGATCCTCGCGTCGGGGGCGCCCGAGGTGATCGAGCTGCGGGCGTCCGTCGTCCTCGGCGCGGGGAGCCTCTCCTTCGAGATGGTCCGGACACTGACGGAGCGTCTGCCCGTGATGGTCACGCCCCGCTGGGTGAATACGAAGGCCCAGCCGATCGCCGTCGCGGACCTCCTCGACGCCCTCGTCGCCGCGGGGCGGCTGCCGCGGGGCGACGACCGCGTCATCGAGGTGGGCGGTTCCGATCGCGTCGGCTACGGGGAGATCATGCGGGAATACGCCCGCCAGCGTGGGCTTCCGCGGGTGATGATCCCGGTTCCCTTCCTCACGCCCGGCCTTTCCAGCTTGTGGCTGGCGCTGGTGACGCCGCTGTTCGCGAGGATCGGCCGTCAGCTCGTCGAGTCCATCCGCCATCCCACGGTCGTCCAGCACCCGACGCCCGTGGGTGTCCTCGGGGTGGAGCCCCACGGGGTGGCGGACGCGATCCGGGAGGCGCTGGAGACGGAGGACGGCGACCGCGAGGGGCTGCGGGCGACGATCCGGGCGGCCGCCGACGGCAGCCGTCCCCACGGGACGCGAAGCTTCGGCAATCGCGTGGTGGACGTGCGGTCCGTGCGGTGCGGCACGCCGCCCGCCGACGCGTTCGCGGCGGTGGAGCGGATCGGCGGGGCCCACGGCTGGTACGCCGCCGACGGGCTCTGGCGGCTGCGGGCGGCGATCGACCGGCTCCTCGGTGGGGTGGGCATGCGGCGCGGGCGGGGCAATCCGGACGGCTTCGAGGTGGGCGACCGCGTCGACTTCTGGCGGGTGGAGGCGGCCGTGCCGCGGCGGTGGGTCCTCCTTCGCGCGGAGATGAAGCTCCCCGGCCGTGCCTGGCTCGCCTTCGACGTCGACGAGGAGGGCGACGGGTCGCTCATCCGACAGGCGGCCGTCTTCGATCCGAAGGGCGTGACGGGCCGCGCCTACTGGTGGGCGCTGTACCCGGTGCACGCGCTGCTTTTTCACGCCATGCTCCGGCGCATCGCGCGGGCGGCGGAGCGTGCCCGCTCCGCTTGACTGAGCGACTGCGCGCCAGCCGACCCGGACGTTCGCCGGATAGCCCGATCATCTGGATCGGGCGTTCAACCGACGATTGACTCATCTCCGTCGATTCGCAATCCACCCCGGCCCGACCGCCATCTCCGCCTCGACGCCGGCGAGCGCCTTGCATGAGGCCACGATGCCCATCCGCCGTCTCCGCGGGACATCGCGACAGCCGACCTGTTCCGGGTTCGCCTTCACGCGTCGGGCGTTCCTCCCACCGCCGAACCCAGAGGGCTCGGCTATATAGCCCGATCATCTTGATCGGGCGTCGGCGACAGGGCCGTGTCGTGGCGCGTCCGCCGGCGACGCCGCTCCCGCCAGCACGCGATCCGCTCCGGCCGGACGCCGCCCCACCACGCGAGGAGCGTGACCTGGTTGATCCAGGCGGTGCGGAGCACGCCGTCGGTCTCCCAGCGCCGCGGCGACGTCAGCACCGGCGGGCGAACGGTCGCGATCCGTCCGTGGCGGCGGAGGCGGCGGACCAGGTCGTAGTCCTCCATGACCGGCAGGGCGGAAAAGCCGCCGGCACGGTCGAAGACGGCGCGGGACAGGAACAGCGCCTGGTCGCCGTAGGGAAGCTCCCCGAGCCGCGAGCGGAGACGGACCAAGGCTTCCACCGCTCGAAAGCACCGCCGCCCGTCGTCGATGGCCAGATCGAACGCGCCGGCGACGACGCCGGAACGGGAGAGCGTCCGTCGGACGGCTCGGGCGTAGTCGGTGGGCAGACGCGTGTCCGCGTGGACGAAGAGGAGCACGTCGCCCGTCGCCAGCCGGGCCCCCGCGTTCATCTGGTTGGCGCGACCCGGGTCGGCCGTCGCCACGCGAGCACCCTCCGCCTCCGCGATGGCGCCCGTCGCGTCCGTGCTCCCGCCGTCGACGACGAGGACCTCGGCGGGTCCGCGTCGTGCCGCTCGGACGGCGGCGGCGATCTCTTCCGCTTCGTCCTTCGCGGGAATGATCACGGACAGCGCGGGCGGCGCGAGCTCCGCCGCCGCCCGTCGCCAGACGGGGAGGTCCTCGGGCCGGTCGACGTCGGAGCGCGTCTCGAGCAGGCGGACCGTGAGCCCGCGTCGCCAGGCCGCCGCGAGCGTCTGGTCGAGGACGCGGTCCGTTCCCCAGTCGATGCCCTGGAACAGCGTCGGGTCCGGCCGCCCCGTCGCGAGGAGGTAGTAGCCGCCGTCGGCGGCGGGGCCGAGGACCAGGTCGTGGCGGCGGGCCGCCGACAGCGCTTCCGCCATGACGGCGTCGGTCACCGACGGACAGTCCGTGCCGACGACGAGGACGGCGGGATGGCCCTCGGCGAGACCGTCGCGGATCGCCCGCCGCATCCGGTCGCCGAGGTCCCCGTCGCCCTGGGGCACCGACGGGATATCGGCGACGGCGGCGGTCTGTCCGTCGTCGCCCGCCCATCGCAGCTCCACGGCGACGCCGTGGCGGGCCGACAGCGACCTCGCCCACCCGAGCGTGTGGGCCGTCATGGCTCGCTGGAGGTCCGCGGCGCCCCTCTCGCCGACGGCCGGGACGAGACGCGTCTTGGTCCGTCCCGGCTCCGGACGCCGCGCGAAGACGACGACCTTCTCACGGCCGTCCGGCTCCTCCTGCTGTCGCGGCGGGCGAATCGGCCCCCGGGCGCTTTCCCGCCAGAGCGTCGCGAGGATCGTGCCACCGGCCGCGAGCACGCCCTTGAGCGTGCCCGAGATCTTGGACCGGCCGACCCGCGGGCGGTAGTCGACCGGGACCTCCGCGATCCGGAGACCCGCGCGGAGGGCACGCGTCTGCATCTGGACCGTCCAGCCGTAGTGGGGATGGTCCATCGAGAGACGGCGAAGGGCGTCGGCACGGACGGCGCGGAACGGCCCGAGGTCCGTATAGCGAAAGCCCCACCGCAGGCGGATCAGGTAACAGGCGAGGGTGTTTCCCCATCGCTGGGGAAGCGTCAGCGAGCCCGGCGTCGCCCTCCCGAGGACGCGCGACCCGACGACCAGGTCCGCCTGGTTCCGGACGATCGGGCCGAGGAGTCGGCCCATCTGCTCGGGATGGTCCGAGAGGTCCGCGTCGAGGAAGACGCACACGTCCGCTCCCGCGGCCGCCGACAGCCCGGCGAGACAGGCGCGGCCGTAGCCGCGTCGCGCCGTGCGCACCACGGTGGCGCCGCGCCCCTCCGCGATGGCGGCGGTCGCGTCGGTCGAGCCGTTGTCCGCGACGACCACGTGGTCCACCCAGCCGGGCACGCGATCGAGGACGCGGCCGACGGACGCTTCCTCGTTCAACGCGGGGATGACGACCGAGATGGTGTGGCGGTGGAGCACGGAGTGAGCCTGGGGCCTGGAGCACGGAGCCTGGAGCTCAACGCGTCGCTTCCCGTCGCGAGCGTGTGCGTTGGGGTCGGGAAGCCGCATCGGGAACCGATGCCGCGGCGGTCCCGAAGGGCCCGGAGGGGAACCTCCCAAGGATCCCGTTGGCACCGTCGGTGGATCGCCCTGGGAGACACCCTCGATGGATCCCGCCGGGGCTTCGGATCGTACGGGCGGCTGTCTTCGCGTGTCGGAAGTCTACCTCGCCCGGCCAGGCGAAGCGCGGGACACGGTCGGTGAGGAGGGCTTCGCCGGTTCTGCCGAGCGCTCCGCGCACTCGGCCACAGAGAAGGCCCGCACACGCTCGCGAACACTCCGAAACTTTCCCCGTCGTCCGGGCGCCCGTCGCCGTCACGACGACGGGCGGTTCCCCACGCTGTTCAGCGACCAGTCGTAGGGAAGCCACTCGATGGTGGGCCGGCGGCCCTCTTCCAGCGTGCGTCTCAGCTCCGGCGCGTACTGCGCGGCGTAGTCGAGGACCGACCCGCCGAGGTGCTCGAAGTCGCCACGGTACCAGCTGTACACCTTCGTGAGCTTCACCACGCCGCTCCCCGGGTCGAAGCGGAACCAGCGGCCGTGGCTGTGGACATACTCGGCCTGGTCCTGGAGCTGGGCGTCGATGCGGTCCGCCTGGTACGCCTCCTCGCGGAGCGGCGGACAGCCGACGGCGGCGCAGACGAGCGCGAAGTGGATGCGGGCGTCCTTGAACTTCGGCCGGATCTGCTCGTGCTCGATCTCGTTGAGCGACCAGGTGTGGGCGCCGATCTCCCAGCGGGAGTCCTCCCACCGCTTGTCCGAGGGGATGTCCTTGATCGAGTCCACGGGCCAATGGTCGAGGATGAGACGGATGGTGAACGCGTTGTAGGCGTTGATCAGCAGTGCCAGCTTCTCGTTCCGGCCCATCCTCTCGAACGGCGCGTCGGCGACGGCGGCGATGTATTCGTCGAGCTTCGCCTCGTCCTCCCGAATGCCCTTGTAGTCGACCCACCCGCCGGACCGGACGTGCTTCTCGAGAAGGCGGTCGAAGGCGGTGTGGTCGAACGACGGCCCGTCGGGACGCACCTCGTAGGCCTCCTTGGGAACCACGGGGGGCGGGCCGACCAGCCCCTTGAGTACGCCCGCCTTCGTGTAGCTGAGGACCGTCGTCGTCAGGACCAGGACCGCGAGGACGGCCGCCGCCGTGGCGCCCCACGGCCAGCGGCGCTCCGAGGCGTGCGGCGTCTGGTCCGTCTCCGCCGGTTGATCCCCCTCGGGCGCCGCCTGTTCGATGTCCGTCTGCTCCTTGATCATCCGCCTCGCGAGCCGCGTGATGTAGACCGTCACCGCGATGGTGGCGAGGAGGCCGACGGTCCAAAGCACCCACTTGCCCACGCTCGTCGAGCCCTCCTCCGCCGCCGCCTCCAGGCTCGCCCGGCCGAGATAGCCGATGTAAACGTACATGAAGGCGCCGGGGAGCATCGCCAGCCAGCTCGTGAGGACGTACGGCCAGAATCGGATGGCGGTCAGGCCGTAGAGGTAGTTCTGGAGATTGAACGGAATCGCGGGGGAGAGCCGGAGCAGGGCGACGATCTTCCAACCCCCTTCGCTGATCGCCCGGTCGACGGCGCCGAACCTCGGGTACTTCCTCGCGACCCGCGCGACCTTGTCCCGGGCGAGGTACCGACCGACGAGGAACGCCAGCGCGGCGCCGACCGTCGACGCGATGGAGCTCGCGACCAGGCCGGTGACCAGGCCGAAGGCCGCGCCGCCGGCGATGGTGATCGGCGACGCGGGAACGAGGAACACCGTCGCGACCACGTAGATGAGGGCGTAGACGACCGGACCCCAGATTCCCAGGCCTGCGATCCACGCCTTCAACTGGCTCAGAAGATCGTCGAGCGGGAGCTGCTTCATCATCAGAAGGAGCCCGACGACGATCACGCCGATCGACACCCAGCTGATCCACCGGCTGTGCCGCTGGGCGACCGCGGTCCACCCCCCGCCCCGCGGCGTGGCCTCGGGATTGCGAATGGCCGTCTCCATCGTCCGCTCCTCTCTTGCCCGATGATCAACCGAATCGTTCGCCCGTCACCCAGGGAGTCGAGCCAGCGCACGGATTCTTACACGGGGGCGCCCCGTGGTCGGGTCGATCTCCTGCGGGTCGACGAGCTTCGCCCCGCCGGGGCCGCCTTCCGCGGCGTCGGCCGGCCGGGTTCTCGGCGAGACGATGGAGCACGGGCAGGACGAGTGCGGTGGGCGTGTTGGTGCCGGCCTGGACGCTGCCGAGGACGTTCCGCCGGTCGAGGACGTACCGCATTGTCCTCTTTTGGATCGCGGTGGCCGCGTTGTAGGCTTCCGCGGCGGCAGCACGGAGGATGAGATGAAGCCGATCCGCTTTGCCTGCGAGGAAACCGTGGCGATGGCGCCGGAGGCGATCGCCGAGCGCATCCTCGATCTCGACAGATGGAGCGATTTCGACGGGTATGGTGTCCTGCCGGGGATCGAGACGGCGGAATTCGAGATCCGGACGTCCAGCATCGTCGGGTCCAGGATCCGGGTCCACAACACAGATGGGTCCCGCCACGTCGAAGAGATCGTGCAATGGGACCCGCCTCGCCGGGTCCACCTCGATCTCCACGAGTTCTCTCCCCCTCTGTCCCGCCTCGCAACGCGCTTCAACGAAACGTGGACGTTCGAGCGGCTCGGCGAGCGGACTCGAGTCGTCCGCACCGTGGAAATGCACGCCCGCTCCTCCGTCGCACGTCCCTTGCTTCGGGGAATTTCCTATCTGTTACGGAAGGCCATCGGCCGACACCTCCGGCGGATCCGCAACACCGCGCCCGGCTGACGGATCACCTCATCGGCGGGGGCCCGCGATCGACGATCCGCTTGAGACATGCACCCGATACGAGCGGCAGCAACCGCAACATCCCCGTCGACGCTTCGGGGCCTCCACTCGGCGCGTCGCGCGGGCGTCGCCCTCCCGATGGTCCTGTGTCGGTCGGAAGGTGGGAAGGCGACCGGAAGGCGGGAGGGCGACGCCCCGAAGGTCCCGAAGGGACACCGTTGGTGGATCCCTCCATGGGACCCCCGCGGAGCCCCTCTGCTGTATGATGACTGGACGGCGCGGCAATCCGGGAGCGAGGATCATGCGAGCGGAAGAGGTCCGTGAATATCTTCGATCGCAGCCGTTCAGCCCCTTCCGGGTGTGGCTGTCGGACGGAAGCTTCCACGACGTGAGGCACCCCGAGATGGGAGCGATGGGTGCCCGATCGCTGTTCATCGTCCGGAACGACGAGGACGGCGTGGAACGCGCGGCGCGCTGCGACCTCGCCCACATCACGCGGATCGAGCATCTTCCGGGCGACGGGATCGCATGGACCGGGGACGCGTGATCTACGCGTCGCACCGGACTCCGTCTTCTCAAACGTTCCCGAGCCCTCACCAAAGGAGTCGAACGAGCGCGTGAGCGCCTTCCGACCCCGACCGCCGAGCGAGGGCATCCGCGACGCCTGGCGGCGGCCCGAACCTACGTGAGGGTTCCGCTGCAGGAGGAGCCGGCCCCCGCCGTGCAGCCGAAGCAGTGGGAGCCCGTCTTGATCCGCCGGTGGGCGTAGGTCGCGGGGTCGAAATCGCGGATGTGAGTGGCCGCTTCCGGCCGCGATCTCATCCCGAGCCCATAGTTGAAATCGCAGTCGTGCAGGCTTCCGTCCCAACTGACGTGGACCTGGTGGCGGCACATCAGGCCCTCGATGGTGTGCGGATTGAACGCCTCGCGGAGACGCTGGTGGTACTCCTCCGCCCGTCCGTCGCGACGGAGGTCGTGGAGGAACCGGCCGATGGGCATGTTCGTGATCGCGATCAGGCGGGTGAACCGGAGGCCGAAGGAGCGGTCGAGCTCCCGGCGGTATGCCTCCTCCAGGTCCTCCTCTTTCGGGGGAAGGGACGGCCCCTGCGGGTTGTAGACGAGGTCGAGGGGGAGCTCCGGGTCGATGCCGTAGCCGACCCCGTTGAGCCTCTGCAGGACGTCGATGCTCCCGTCGTAGACGTACTTGCCCCGCTGCTTGTCGACGTTTTCCTCGAGGTAACAAGGCAGCGACGCGACGAGGTGCACCCGGTGGTCCCGGAAGAACTCGGGCATGTCCCGATAGCCGTCGTGGAGCATGATGGTCAGGTTGGTCCGGACGATGACCCGGTAGCCGCGGCGCCGCGCCTCCGCCACGAAGTCGCGGAAGTGCGGGTTCATCTCCGGCGCCCCGCCCGTGATGTCGATGGTGGACGCCGCCGACCGGTCCGCGGCGTCGAGGACCCTCTCCATCGTGGGCCAGTCCATCTGCTCCGGCCGGCTCGGCGAGGAGGACACGTGGCAGTGGTGGCAGGCGAGATTGCACGTCAGCCCGATGTTGACCTGGAAGGTCTCGAGCGAGGCCGCGTGGAGCGGGGCGCCGGTCGCCTCCTCCACGGCCCGGTCGAAGGCGTGGGTCGCCGGTCGGTCTATCGTGGTCGATGTCGCGCTCATGCGTCGGCCCGTCTCAAGGTGTTTCCAATGGAGCTCGTCGGCCTGCGTCAGCAACAGGCTCCGTCGCCGTCCGTCTCGCAGCCCGCCCCGTCGTCGCTCAGCCGCGTCGGGCGGTACCCCTCGCCCTTGGTCTCCCGCGGGTGGCGAACCGCCGTGCCCTTGCAGGCGAACGGCTCCGCCTCCTCGAAGGGCACTTCCTGATACGGCTCGATCCCGATCATGTCGCGGGCGTAGGGACCGGAGGGGTCCGTCAGGATGCGATAGGTCTTCCCGCAAACCGCCATGCGCTTGCCCCGTGGATAGATGTGTCCGTCGTCGTCGCACACCTGCTTCCACGGGCCGCGGTAGACGACGGCCTGGTTTCGTTCCCAGCAGGGTCCTTCCTTCCCCTTGTACGCCCGCACCGTCATGGATCGGAGCTCCACGCCGTCGATCACCTGCCAGGG